>NZ_CM152819.1:4555000-4974898 GCF_056629235.1 Xanthomonas sp. NCPPB 1132
CCTACGTTATCCCCCACGAAAAGGTAGATTCCGATGTATTCCTCACCCGTCCGCCACTCGCCACCCAGAGAGCAAGCTCTCCTGTGCTGCCGTTCGACTTGCATGTGTTAGGCCTGCCGCCAGCGTTCACTCTGAGCCAGGATCAAACTCTTCACTTAAAACTACATGCCCGAAGGCAAAAGCTTTGATATGCAGAGTTCAAACCAAGCTACGTATCGCTTGCAAAGCAATTGATTTGTTGCTCTTGATTCGAACGTCTGCAAGATGGACATACTTCCATCTGCAGGCGTCCTCACAAGTTACCTGCGCACACTGTCAAAGAACCTCGGGGCCGGCCTCAGCGCCTTTCCCTTTTTCGCCCCGACGTTTCCGTCCGAGTGAGCCGCCCATTATAGCGGGCTTTTTGTTTCCGTCAACACCTCATTTCGAGGCGGTTGACGCCGGTTCGTCTTCAAACCCGAAGGCTTTTCGTCGAACCGAGCCGCCCATCATAGCGGCTTTTTTCTTGCCGTCAACACCTTTTGATCAGGTGGTTGACGCCGCTTCTTCGTCCAAACCCGTAGGCTTTTCCTCGAAGCTAGCCGGCCATATTAGCCGACTTTTTCACTTCGTCAACACCTTTTTGAAGAGGTTTTGACGCCCTTGCCGCGTTGCCGTGAAGGCGTTGCGTCAGGGGAGGGAAAGTATGGCCCCAAATCGCCCACTTGGGAAGAGGGTGTGAAAAATTTTTTCACTCTCCCGTCGCGGCAAGCCTGCTGGCAGGTCGTCAGGCCCCGCTGGGGCCATCAATACCTGGAAGTAGCCGACGTCTCTGTCGATAGGCAGACCGACTGTAGATCGACCGCTATCTATATAGAGAGCATGCGCCGCACGCATGCCCTTGACCTCCCGCCACTGCGGACCAGCCGCAGTGGCGAGGCGCGGCCTTACCCGGCGATCAGTTGCACCCGGGCGAACGTCCGCTTGCCGACCTGCAGCACGCCTTCGAAGCCCGGCGCGAAGCTCTGCTGCGGATCCTCCACCACTTCGCCAGTCACGCGCACCGCCCGCTCCTTCAGCTTGCGGCTTGCCTCGGAGTTGCTGGCGGTCAGCCCCGCAGCGGTCAGCAGCGCGGCGATCCGCAGGCCTTCCGCCGGCACGGCGACTTGTTGCAACGGCAAGGCGCTGGTGTCGCCCTGCCCGGTCACCACGGCGTGCCAGCCGACGATGGCCTGCTCGGCGGCGGCGGCATCGTGGAAGCGGGTGGTCAATTCGCGTGCCAGGCGCAGCTTCACCTCGCGCGGATGCAGGCTGCCGGCCTGCACCTGCTGGCGCAGCGCCTGCGCTTCGTTCACGCCGATATCGAAGGACAGCAGTTCGATCCAGCGCCACATCAGCTCGTCGCCGATCTTCATGGTCTTGGTGACGATGTCGATCGCCGGTTCGCTGATGCCGATGTAGTTGCCCAGCGACTTGGACATCTTGTTGACCCCGTCCAGCCCCTCCAGCAGCGGCATCGTCAGCACGATCTGCGCCGGCTGCCCGTAATGCTCCTGCAGGCCGCGGCCCATCAGCAGGTTGAACTTCTGGTCGGTGCCGCCCAGTTCGACGTCGGCCTTCAGCGCCACCGAGTCGTAGCCCTGCACCAGCGGGTACAGGAACTCGTGGATGGCGATGGACTGCTGCGCCGCGTAACGCTTGGCGAAGTCGTCGCGCTCGAGCATGCGCGCCACGGTGTGCTGGCCGGCCAGGCGGATCATGTCGGCCGCGCTCATCTGCCCGAACCATTCGGAGTTGAAGCGGACCTCGGTGCGCTCCCGGTCCAGCACCTTGAACACCTGCTCCTCGTAGGTGCGGGCGTTGGCCAGCACGTCCTCGCGGGTCAGCGGCTTGCGGGTGACGTTCTTGCCGGTCGGGTCGCCGATCATGCCGGTGAAGTCGCCGATCAGGAAGATCACCTGGTGCCCCAGGTCCTGGAACTGGCGCATCTTGTTCAACAGCACGGTGTGACCGATGTGCAGGTCCGGCGCGGTGGGATCGAAGCCGGCCTTGATCCGCAGCGGGCGGCCGCTGCGCAGGCGGGCCTCCAGTTCTTCACGCTTGAGGATTTCGTCGGCACCGCGGCCGATCAGGGCAAGGGACTCTTCGATCGTGGACAAAACAGGAACTCCGGCGAATGGCGTCAACAAACGTGAATGGCGTTAAGAGCGAGTTAACCGTGCAGCCAGGTGAAAATTCGAGCCGGCTCAATGGTTTGACGCGCTGTGGAACGATGTTTATGGTAGCCGAGTTTTGAGCTCGCGCTTCGGGCTCGTGAGGAAGCCTTGATGCCCAACAGTGATCAGGAACGCGCGCGCCGGCAGCGGTTCCAGCAACGCCTTCACGTTCTCCACGACACTGCGCTGCATCGCAAGTTGAAGGAACATCTTCCCGCCGGCCGCTGGACGCGCCGCCACTGGATCCACGCCAGCCTGTTCGCCACCATCGGTGCGATGGTCGCCACCATCGTCCCGGGCTTCTCCAACGCCATCGACGTGCCGCTGCAGACCACGCAGGCGACGCTGGCGCTGCCGTTGCCGCCGATCTCGCTGGCGCAGCAACAGCAGGCGGCGATCACCGACAACTGGCAGGTGGTGCAGATCGAGTCCGGACAGACCCTGGGCTCGGTGTTCGAGAAGCTCGGCATCCCCGCCACGGTGATGCAGCGGGTGCTGGACCATCCGGGCACCCACGACGCGCTGACCAAGCTGCGCCCGGGCGCCGAGATCGGCTTCGACCTGGCAACGACCGGCGACCTGCGCGCCCTGCGCTTCGACCGCGATGCCACCCACCGGGTGGAGCTGTCGCTGTTGGGCGACGACATCAAGGAAAAGGTGATCGAGCGCGAGACCAGCACGCGCACCGTGGTCACCAGCGGCGAGATCACCAGCTCGCTGTACGTGGCCGCACGCAAGGCCGGGCTGTCGCCGTCGGCGATCGCGACGATGACCGACGAGATCTTCAAGTACGACATCGACTTCGACAAGGACCTACAGCCGGGCGACCGCTTCAGCGTGGTCATGGACGAGACCTGGCGCGAAGGCGAGCGCATCGACACCAGCAAGATCCTGGCGGCGACCTTCACCACCCGCGGCAAGACCTACAGCGGCTTCCGCTTCGAGCGCGGCGGCAAGCCGGCCGAGTACTTCGACGTGACCGGGCGGCCGCTGAAGAAGAGCTTCATCCGCATGCCGGTGTCCTACAGCCGCATCAGCTCCACCTTCGGCGCGCGCAAGCACCCGGTGCTGGGCACCATGCGCATGCACAAGGGCATCGACTACGCGGCGCCGACCGGCACCCCGATCATGGCCGCCGGCGATGCGCGGGTGCAGTTCGTCGGCACCCAGCGCGGCTACGGCAACGTCGTCATCCTGGATCACGGCAAGGGCTACAGCACGCTGTACGGGCACATGTCGCGCTTCGGCGGGATCAAGGCCGGCCAGCGCATCAACCAGGGCACGGTGATCGGCTACGTCGGCATGACCGGCATGGCCACCGGTCCGCACCTGCATTACGAATTCCGCGTGGACGGCGTGCAGCGCAATCCGGCCTCGGTGACGATGCCGCCGCCGACCCCGCTGGCCGGGGCCGAACTGGCCGCGTTCCGCGCACAGACCTCGCCGGCGCTGGCGCGCATCCAGCGCGTGGAAAAGCTGATCTACGCCGATGCCGACGAGCCGGGGGCGAAGAAGAAGAAGGTCGTCGCCTCGTCCAAGGCCGCCGCCTCGCACGACGCCGGCTGAGCCCTGGCGTCCGCTTCCGCCGCGCCGCGCATTGACGGGCGGCGGCGCCTGGCACACGCTGCGGCGCCGACCGCCGCCTGGTGCCCAGCATGTCCTCGCCTTCCGTTCCCGACGACGCCCTGTTCCTGGGCCTGATGTCCGGCACCAGCGCCGACGGCATCGATGCCGCGCTGGTGCGTTTCGGCCACGACGGCAACCCGCAGCTGCAGTTGGGCCGCACCTATGCCTGGGCACCGCAGCAGCGCGCGGCGCTGATCGCGCTGGGCGAAGGCGGCGACATCGCCTCGCTGGACGCGCTGGGGCAACTCGATGCCGAGGTTGCGATCGCCTTCGCCGAGGCGGCGCTGCGCTTGCTCGACGATGCCGGGGTCGCGCCGGCCGCGGTGCGCGCGATCGGGTCGCACGGACAGACCGTGCGCCATCGCCCGCTGGCGAACCCCGCCTTCACCTGGCAGCTCGGCGACGGCAACCGCATCGCCGAACTGACCGGCATCGCCACGGTCTGCGATTTCCGCCGCCGCGATGTCGCCGCTGGCGGCCATGGCGCGCCGCTGATGCCGGCCTTCCACGCGGCGATGCTGGGCGCGGCGCACGAGGACCGGGCGGTGCTCAACCTCGGTGGCATCGGCAACCTGACCCTGCTGCCGGCGCACGGTGCCGTGCGCGGGTTCGACACCGGCCCGGCCAACGCACTGCTCGATGCCTGGTGCCAGCGCCATCGCGGCCAGCCCTACGATGCGGGCGGCGCCTTCGCCGCCAGCGGCGCGGTCGACGCCGACCTGCTGCAGCGCCTGCTGGCCGATCCGTGGTTCGCGCTGCCGCCGCCCAAGAGCACCGGGCGCGAGCAGTTCCACCTGCGCTGGCTGGAGGCCTGCCTGGATACCCCGGCGCCCGCGCCGGCCAGCGTGCAGGCGACGCTGCTGGAACTGACCGCGGCCACCGTCGCCGATGCATTGCTGGCGCAGCAACCGGCGACCCGGCAGTTGCTGGTGTGCGGCGGCGGCGTGCACAACCCGCTGCTGCTGGCGCGGTTGCAGGCGCGCTTGCCGGGGATGCGGGTGCAGTCGACCCAGGCACAGGGCCTGGACCCGGACTACATCGAAGCGATGGGCTTCGCCTGGCTGGCGCGGCAGACCCTGGCCGGGTTGCCAGGCAACCTGCCGTCGGTCAGCGGCGCGCGCGGGCCGCGCATCCTTGGCGCGATCCACCCCGCGTAAGCACGGCGTCGGGATTCAGAAACCGCTGCCGGCGGGCAGCGCGCGCAACGCTGCGATCGCCTCCGACAGCGCATCCACTTCGCGGTGCTCGAAGCCGCTGCGTACGTCGTACTCGCTGGAGAACAGGCCCTGCTCGATCAGCGCCAGCACCGCCTGGCGCTGGGTCCAGCCGCGCGCGACGGCGATGCGGCGGATGCGTTCGAGCAGGAACGGGTCGATATCGCGCAACACAAGGTCGCTCATGCGGACTCCCGGACGGCGGCGCACGCATGCGCCGCTGCCCATCATCCCTGCCCGGGGACCGCCTTTCAATCGCTGGAGGCGGCCGCCTGTGGCGTCTGTTCGCGGATCCGCGGCCACAGCCAGGCCAGCAGCAACAGGGTCGGGATCACGGTGAAGGCGCTGAGCACGAAGAAGGTGCTGTAGGAGGTGGCTTCGACGATGTAGCCGGAGACGCCGCCGACGAACTTGCCCGGCAGGTTGGCCAGCGACACCAGCAGCGCGTACTGGGTGGCGGTGAAGTTGCGGTCGGTCAGCGAGGACATGAAGGCGACCAGCACGGTGCCGGCGAAGCCCTGGAACAGGTTGTCGGCGCTGAGCGCGGCGTAGAACGACCAGAGCTGGCCAGGGTTGTGCGCCATCAGCAGGAACGCCAGGTTGGACAGCGCCACGCCCAGCGCGGCGACGAGCAGCATGCGTCGGAAGCCGAAGGCCGCCACCGCCAGGCCGCCGGCGAAGGCGCCGGCAATCCCCATCCAGACCCCGAACAGCTTGGAGACGGTGGCGATGTCGGCCTTGTCGAAGCCCGAGTCCAGGTAGAACGGGCCGGACATCACCCCGATCACCTGGTCGGGGAACTTGAACAGGCCCACGAACAGCAGCAGGGCCAGGCCCAGCGCCAGGCCGTTGCTGGAGAAGAAGCTGGAGATCGGCTGCCAGAACGCACCGACCACGTCGATCCTGCGCACCACGGTCGACACCGGCACTTCCGGCTCGCGGCACACCAGGGTGGTGACGATCGGCAGCAGCATCAGCCCGGCCATGACCAGATAGGCCAAGGTCCAGTTGCCGAACTGCGCCAGATACAGCGCGCCGGCGCCGGACAGGATCAGGCCGATGCGATAGCCGAAGGTGTAGGTCGCGGCGAGCGCGGCCTGCGCCGAGGACGGCGCGATCTCGATGCGGTAGGCGTCCACCACCGAGTCCTGGGTGGCGCCGGCGAAGGAGGCGATCAGCACCCACAGCACCAGCGCGCCCACGCTCAGCTCCGGGCGGGTGAAGGCCAGCGCCACCAGGCCGATGGCCACGCCCAGCTGCGCGACCAGCAGCCACGAACGGCGCCGGCCGAGGAAGCCGAACAGCGGGAAGCGGTAACGGTCCAGCAGCGGCGCCCACAGGAACTTGAGCAGGTAGAAGAAGCTGGCCAGGCTGATCAGGCCGATGCTGCCCAGGTCCAGGCCGACGTCGCGCAGGCGCGTGGACAGGGTCTGCGAGGCGATCAGCAGGAACGGCAGGCCGCTGCCGAAGCCCAGCAGCGCCATCGTCGCCGCCGACGGCGTGGCGAAGGCGCGCTTGATCCCGGCCCAGCCCTTGTAGGACACCGGCGCCGCGGAGGTGCCGCCGCTCATTCGCGGTAGTCCACCGTGAACGGCGCATGGTCGGAGAAGCGCTGCGCGGTATAGATGGAACAGCCTTGCAGGCGCTCGCGCAGGGTCGGGGTGACGAACTGGTAGTCGATGCGCCAACCGACGTCGTTGGCGCGCGCCGCGCCGCGGTTGCTCCACCAGGTGTAGTCCTGGCCGTCCGGATGCAGCGCGCGGTACGCATCCACCCAGCCGCGGCCGCTGGCCGGGTCGGCCTCGTCGGCACGGTCGGCGCACAGGCCGTTGAGCCAGTCGCGCTCGGCCGGCAGGCAGCCGGAGTTCTTCTGGTTCGACTTCCAGTTCTTGATGTCCAGCGCCGAGCGCACGATGTTCCAGTCGCCGCACAGCACGTAGTCGCGGCCGCTGTACAGCCACTCCACCAGGATCGGCCGCAGCCAGTCCATGACCTGGAACTTGTAGCCCTGGCGCAGCTCGCCGGAGGAACCGGAGGGAATGTAGAAGGACACCACGCTCAGGTTGCCGAAGCGGGCCTCGATGTAGCGGCCTTCCTCGTCGAACTCCGGCCAGCCCAGCGCGGTGCGCACCTCGTCGGGTTCACGCTTGCTGTAGATGGCCACGCCGCTGTAGCCCTTCTTGGTGCTGGCGTCGCGGAACCAGACCCGGTAGCCGTCCGGCAGGAACGCCGGCCCGGCCAGCTGATGCTCCTGCGCCTTGGTCTCCTGCACGCCCAGCACATCCGCCTGCTGGGTGGCGAACCACTCGAAAAAGCCCTTGGTGGCGGCCGACCGCAGGCCGTTGGCGTTGAAGCTGATGATGCGCATTGAGGAGCCGGGAATGGGGAAAGGGGAATAGGGAATGGTGAAAAGCATAGCGGTTGTTCCGTCTTCGCGGTCCTGCTGGGGTACGCTTTATCGATTCCCTATTCCCGTTTCTCCATTCCCGGCCCCCCAATGACCGACTACCGGCACCGTTTCCTGCAACTGGCCCTGGACGCGGAGGCGCTGCGCTTCGGCGAGTTCACGCTGAAGTCCGGGCGCCTCAGCCCTTATTTCTTCAACGCCGGGCGCTTCGACTCCGGTGCCAGCATGGCGCGGCTGGCGGCCTGCTACGCCGATGCGGCCGACGCGGCCGGGCTCGACTTCGACCTGCTGTTCGGCCCGGCCTACAAGGGCATCCCGCTGGCGACGGCGGTGGCCTGCGAATACGCGCGGCGCGGGCGCGACCTGCCGCTGGCGTTCAACCGCAAGGAAGCCAAGGCGCACGGCGAAGGCGGCAGCCTGATCGGCGCGCCCCTGGCCGGCCGCCGGGTGCTGATCGTGGACGATGTGATCACCGCCGGCACCGCGATCCGCGAGGCGCTGGGCATCATCCGTGCCGCCGGTGGCGAGCCGGCCGCGATCCTGGTCGCGCTGGACCGCCAGGAGATCGCCGCCGAGGACGACCGCCGCTCGGCGGCGCAGGCGGTGGCCGCCGAAGCCGGCGTTCCTGTGGTGTCGGTCGCGCATCTGGGCGACCTGCTTGCATTCATCGACGGAAACGCAGACCTTGTCGGCTTCCGCGAACCGCTGCTGGCCTACCGGGCCCGCTACGGTTGCGCTTCGTCTGGCTGACAGCAGGGGGCTGCCACGATGCCGATCCGACCACGCACCCGCGTCCTGCCGGCCATGCTGGCGCTGCTGGCCTTGCCGGCCGCCGCGCAACAGGCGTCGGCACCGTCCAAGAAGCTGTATTGCTGGAACCAGGGCGGCCAACGCACCTGCAGCGACGCGCTGCCGCCGGAAGCGGTGAACCAGGCGCGCGACGAGTTCAACGCCACCAGCGGCATGCGCAGCGCCGAGGTCGGGCGTGCGCTCAACGCCGACGAACGCGCCGCGGCCGCGGCCGATGCCGCGCAGCAGCGCGCCGACCAGGCCGCGCTGGAGACGCGCAAGCGCACCGACCAGGCGATGCTGCTGTCGTACCAGACCGAGGACGAACTGCGCCGGGTGTTCGCCGAGCGCATCGGCATCGTCGACAACAACATCAACACCGCCCGCTACAACGTCGACAGCCTGCGCCAGGGTCTGATCGGCCTGCTGTCCGGCGCCGGCGCGCGCGAACTGGCCGGGCAGAGCGTGCCGGCCAAGATCGCCGACGACGTGCAGCAACGGCACCGCGCCCTGCTGTGGCAACTGCGCATGCAGAAGAACTTCGAACAGCAGCGACTCGGCCTGGACCAGGAAATCGAGGACGTGCTGCAGCGTTATCGCGCGGCCCGCGGCGGCGGCCCGGCAGCGACCGCGACCACCGCCGGCGGCTGAGCCGCAGCGTGGCTCGGCGCCCGGACCTAGCCGGGCGCGTGCCGCTGGCTCAGAAGGTCGGCGCCAGGCCTGGCAGCACCGCCTGCACCTGGGCCCGGAACAGCGCCTTGATCCGCTCCAGCGCCGCCGCGTTGTCGGCCTCGAAGCGCAGCACCAGCACCGGCGTGGTGTTGGACGCGCGCACCAGCCCCCAGCCATCCGGGAAGTCGACGCGCAGGCCGTCGATGGTCAGCAGCCGCGCGCCGGCGAACGGCGAGCCGTCCTGCTGTGCCTGGGCGACCAGGTCGGCGACCAGCGCGTGCGCATCCTGCCCGTCCACCGGCAGCTTGATCTCCGGCGTGGCCACGCTGTCGGGCAGTTCGGCCAGCACCTCCGACGGCGATTCCTCGCGCTGGGCCAGGATCTCCAGCAGCCGCGCCGCCGCGTACAGGCCGTCGTCGAAGCCGTACCAGCGCTCCTTGAAGAAGAAATGGCCGCTCATCTCGCCGGCCAGTTCGGCGTCGGTCTCGCGCATCTTCGCCTTGATCAGCGAATGCCCAGTCTTCCACACCAGCGGGCTGCCGCCGTTGCGCAGCACGTAGTCGGACAGCTTGCCGGTGCACTTGACGTCGTAGATCACCAGCGCGCCGGGGTTGCGTTGCAGCACGTCGGCGGCGAACAGCATCAGCAGGCGGTCCGGGTAGATCACCGTGCCTTCCTTGGTGACCACGCCGAGGCGGTCGGCGTCGCCGTCGAAGGCCACGCCCAGGTCGGCGTCGAAGCGCCGCACCGTCTGCACCAGGTCCTCGAGGTTGTGCGGCTCGCTGGGATCGGGATGGTGGTTGGGGAAGGTGCCGTCGACGTCGCAGTACAACGGCACCACCTCGGCGCCGATCGCTTCCAGCAGCCGCGGCGCCAATTCGCCGCCGACGCCGTTGCCGGCATCGGCCACGACCTTGAGCGGGCGGTCCAGCTGCACGTCGTCGGCAATGCGCTGGATGTAGTCGTCGCCGACGTCGCGCTGCTGCAGCCGGCCCGGCTCCTCGGCCGTGGGCAGGCGGCCGGCGCTGATCCGCGCGTACAGGTCGGCGATGGCCGCGCCGGACAGCGTCTCGCCACCGACCACGATCTTGAAACCGTTGTAGTCGGCCGGGTTGTGGCTGCCGGTGACCGCCACGCAGCTGCCGGCGCGCAGGTGATAGGCAGCGAAGTAGACCACCGGGGTCGGCGCCAGGCCGATGTCGGTGACATGGCAACCGGCGCGGCGCAGGCCTTCGATCAGCGCGGCCGACAGTTCCGGACCGGACAGGCGGCCATCGCGGCCGACCACCACCTCGTTGAGTCCCTGCTCCTGCATCACCGCGCCGATCGCCTGGCCGATCAGCGCCGCGACCTGCGGGCTGAGGTCGCGGCCGACCACGCCGCGGATGTCGTAGGCGCGGAAGATCTCCGGTGCCACCGCGAACGCCGGCACCGGCTTGGCCGGCGCGGCCTCCTCGGCGGCCGAGGGCGGCGGCGGGGGCGGCTCCTGGCGCTGCAGGCTCTGCTGCAGGGTGTGTTCTTCGGTGGCCGCTGCGTCGGCGCGGCGTACCCGCGGCTGCGGCAGGCGCCCGCGCGCGGCCAGCAACAGCAGTGCGCCCAGCACCAGGCAGAGGCCGGCGACCAGCAGGCAGGGCATCGCCCCCAGCCCCAGCGGGCCGGCTTCGCTATCCGGCAGCGAGGCGACCATGCGCAGGCCGCTGTCGCCGACCGGGCGCGACAGCGCGTCGGCACGGTCGTGCAGCGCATTGTTGCCGGCGGCAATCACGTCGTAGTTGCCCTGGCGCAGCGCCAGATAGCCGCTGCCCGGCACCGGCGCCTGCGCGACCGGGTCGGTCAACAGCGCCAGGGGCAGGCGCAGGTAGGCCACCGCGGGGGTGCCGCCCAGCGATACCGGCGCGGCCAGCCCGAGCCGCGGGCCGCCGCCGTCGCGAATCACCGCACTGGCGATCTTGTCGCTCAGCAGGGTCTTTTCCAGCAGCGCCAGGCGGCCGTAGCCGAAGCGCGCCGCATCGGTATAGCCCGGTTCCAGGTCGGCCGGCAGCACCTGCGCGTCCTCGGCCTGCGCCCAGTCCGCGCGCAGCGCCTGGGCCGCGGCCGCGGCGTCGCCGCGGCTCAGGGCCGCCTGCACGGCCGGCTGCTGCAAGCGCTCGGACAGGCGTTTGCCCACGCCCGCCAGCGCCTGCTGGGTCTGCGTCACCGCGGCATCGCGCGCCTGCTCCAGGGTGGTGGCGGCCTGTTCGGCGCGCCATTGCTCGACCCCGCTCCAGCCGAACCAGACGACCATCAGCACCAGCAGCACCGTCAGCAGAGGCGCCACCTTGCGCAGACCCTGCGGCACCGGCCGCGCTTGTGTTGCCTCGCTCATGCAGACGATCCCCTGTCAGCGCACTCCGGTATGGCCGAATCCACCCGTTCCCCTGGCGCTGTCGGCGAAAGTATCCACCACCTGCAGGGCAACACGCACGACCGGCATCACCACCAGTTGCGCGATGCGGTCGCCGGGGGCGATGGTGAAGTCCTCGCGGCCGCGGTTCCAGACGCTGATCAGCAGCGGTCCCTGGTAGTCGGCATCGATCAGGCCGGTGCCGTTGCCGAGCACGATGCCGTGGCGGTGGCCCAGGCCCGAACGCGGCAGCACCACCGCGCACAGCTGCGGATCGGCGATGTAGATGGACAGGCCGCTGGGGATCAGCGCGGTGTCGCCCGGGGCCAGGGTCAGCGGCGCCTCGGTGGCCGCGCGCAGGTCGAGCCCGGCGCTGGCTTCGGTGGCGTAGTCGGGCAGCGGCCAGCTGTCGCCGAAGCGCGGATCCAGCAGCTTCACCTGCAGCGGATGGGGCGTGGGAGTGCTCATGCGTGCAGCCTCTGCGCGATCAGGTCCAGCAGTTGTTCGGCCAGCTGCGTCTTGGAGACCGCCGGGAAGTCGCGTTCGCCGTCCTGCCAATAGGCGGTGGCCGCGTTCTGGTCGCTCTCGAAGCCGTTGCCTGCCACCCCCACCCGGTTGGCCACGATCAGGTCCAGGTGCTTGTCGGCGAGTTTGCCACGGGCATAGCGCTCGATGTCGTGGGTCTCGGCGGCGAAACCGACCACCAGCTTCAGCGCCTGGGTCTGCGCGGCGACCTCGGCCAGGATGTCCGGGGTCCGGGTCAGCTCCAGGGTCAGGGTCTCGCCGCTCTTCTTGATCTTCTGCGCCGCCACGTGTTTTGGCGTGTAATCGGCGACCGCGGCAGTGCCGATGTAGATGTCCGCCGGCAGTGCGCCCAGCACCGCCTCGCGCATCTGCGCGGCCGAGCGCACGTCGATGCGCTGTACGCCATCGGGCGTAGACAAATGCACCGGACCGCTGACCAGCACCACCTCGGCGCCCTGCCGGGCCGCGGCCGCGGCCAGCGCGTAGCCCATCTTGCCGCTGCTGCGATTGCCCAGGTAGCGCACCGGATCCAGGTCTTCGTAGGTGGGACCGGCGCTGATCAGCAGGCGCAGGCCGCGCAGGGCGCCGGTGGCGCCAGTGCCGGAACGCGACGGGACGGCGGTGGCGGCGGCCGGCGTGGCCGACGCGGCGCCCTGGTCCGTGCGCCCGGCGAGCGCCGCGACGATCTGCCCGGGCTCGGCCAGGCGGCCGGGGCCGGACTCGCCTTCGGCCAGCGGGCCGTCGTTGGGGCCGACCACCTGTGCGCCGCGCTGGCGCAGGGTGGCGATGTTGGCCTGGGTGGCCGGGTGCAGCCACATGCGGTGGTTCATCGCCGGGCACACGGTCAGCGGGGCGGTGCTGGCCAGGCACAGCGTGCCGACCAGGTCGTCGGCCAGCCCGTGCGCCAGGCGCGCCAGCAGGTCGGCGGTGGCCGGCGCCACCACGATGTGTTCGGCCCAGCGGGCCAGTTCCAGATGGCCCATCGCCTGCTCCGCGCCGCTGTCCCACAGCGTGGTGCGGGTGAGATGGCCGGACAGCGCCTGGAAGCTCAGCGGGGTGACGAACTGCTGCGCACCGGCGGTCATCGCCACCTGGACCTCGGCACCGGCATCGCGCAGCCGCCGCACCAGTTCCAGCGCCTTGTAGGCGGCGATTCCCCCGCCGACGCACAACAGCACACGTCGCCCCGGCAGGGGCCTCTCGAAAATCGCGGTCACGTCGGGAATGTCCTACCCATACAAGGACGATTAGCTTACCCGATGGCTTTTGGCGGCCTGATACCGTTGCGCCATGTCGGCCGGCACCCTGGCGATATGCACATCTCCGACTGGCCCTGCGAAGAACGTCCCCGGGAAAAGCTGCTGGCGCGCGGTCCCCGGGCCCTTTCCGACGCCGAACTGCTGGCGATCTTTCTCGGCTCCGGCCTGCCCGGCAGCGACGCGGTACGCACCTCGCGCGACCTGCTGCACCGGCACGGGCCGTTGCGCACGCTGCTGGACCGGTCGCCCGGCGACCTGGTGCGCCTGCCCGGGCTGGGGCCGGCGCGGGCCTGCCAGCTGTCGGCGGCGCTGGAACTGGGCCAGCGCCACCTGGCCGCGGAACTGCAGCGCGGCGACACCCTCAGCAACCCGGTCACCGCCGGCCGTTACTTCGCGCAACGCCTGCGGGCGCGGCCGTACGAGGTCTTCGCCGCCTTGTTCCTGGACACCCGGCACCGCTGGCTGGCCTTCGAGGAACTGTTCCAGGGCACCGTGGACGGCGCCGAGGTGCATCCGCGCGAGGTGGTGCGGCGTGCGCTCACGCTCAACGCCGCCGCGGTGATCATCGGCCACAACCACCCGTCCGGGAACCCGGAACCCTCGCCCGCCGACCGCGCTGTCACCGAGCGGCTGAAACAGGCGCTGGACCTGATCGACGTGCGCCTGCTCGACCACTTCATCGTCGGCGACGGCGTCCCGGTCTCGATGGCTTCGCGCGGCTGGGCCTGAACCGATGCGCGTGGCGGGCTGGGCCGGGGTGGCGCGCGCGCACAGCAAGGCGACCCCGGCCGCGCGGGCGCGCAGCGAGCCCAAGGCGCCTGCGCCCGGTCACGGCGCCACGGCTGAGGTCGGGCTGAACCCGGGACGGGCCGGGAGGCGGCGGGTCGGGTAAAATCGCCGGTTCCGCGCTTCAAGCAGAGATCTCGTGAAATCCCAACTCCGCGCCCTGATCGGTCAAGGCATCGAAGCCTTGCGCGCCAATGGCACCCTGCCGGCTGACACCCTGCCGCCGGACTTCGTGGTCGAGCGCCCCAAGACCCGCGAGCACGGCGACTTCGCCACCAACGCGGCAATGCTGCTGGCCAAGGCCGCGCGCACCAATCCGCGCGCCCTCGCCCAGCAACTGGTGGACGCGTTGCCGGCCAACGACGATGTCAGCAAGGTCGAGATCGCCGGCCCCGGCTTCATCAATTTCCACCTCGGCCCCGGCGCCTATCAGCGCGAGGTGCTGGCGGTGCTCAAGCAGGGCGAGGACTACGGCCGCAGCCTGGTCGGCAACGGCCGCACCGTGGGCGTGGAGTACGTCTCGGCCAACCCGACCGGGCCGCTGCACGTCGGCCACGGCCGCGCCGCGGCCATCGGCGACTGCCTGGCGCGCCTGCTCGAGGCCAACGGCTGGAACGCCAAGCGCGAGTTCTACTACAACGACGGCGGCAACCAGATCGAGAACCTGGCGCGTTCGGTGCAGGCGCGCGCCCTGGGCAAGACCCCGGACAGCCCGGACTGGCCGGAAGAAGGCTACCGCGGCGACTACATCCAGGACGTGGCCGAGGCCTACATGGCCGGTGCTGCAGTCGACCTGGAGGGCCACGTGGTCACCGGCGCCAAGGACCCGCAGGACCTGGACGCGATCCGCCGCTTCGCCGTGGCCTATCTGCGCAACGAGCAGAACCACGACCTGGCCGCGTTCGGCGTGGATTTCGACATCTACTTCCTGGAAAGCTCGCTGTACCGCGACGGCAAGGTCGAGGAGGCGGTGCAGAAGCTGGTCGCCTCCGGCCACACCTACGAGGACGGTGGCGCGCTGTGGCTGAAATCCACCGATTTCGGCGACGACAAGGACCGCGTGATGCGCAAGTCCGACGGCACCTACACCTACTTCGTGCCAGACGTGGCCTACCACCTGAGCAAGTGGCAGCGTGGCTACGTGCGCGCCATCACCGAACTGGGTGCCGACCACCACGGCTCGCTGGCGCGCGTGCGCGCCGGCCTGCAGGCGATGGACCTGGGCATCCCGAAGGGCTGGCCGGAATACGTGCTGCACCAGATGGTCACGGTGATGCGCGGCGGCGAGGAAGTGAAGCTGTCCAAGCGCGCCGGCAGCTACCTGACCCTGCGCGACCTGATCGAGGAAGCCGGCCGCGATGCCACGCGCTGGTTCCTGATCGCGCGCAAGCCCGATTCGCAGCTCACCTTCGACATCGACCTGGCGCGCCAGCAGAGCAACGACAACCCGGTGTTCTACGTGCAGTACGCGCATGCCCGCGTGTGCAGCCTGCTGCGCCAGGCGCAGGAGAAGAAGCTGGACTACGACCAGGCCGACGGCCAGGCGCAGCTGAACCGGCTCAGCGACGCGACCTCGCTGGAACTGATGCAGGAACTCTCGCGCTACCCGGAAGTGGTGGAGAATGCGGGACATGCGCTGGAGCCGCACCTGATCGCGCAATACCTGCGCGAACTGGCCACGGCCTTCCACACCTGGTACCACGGCACCCCGGTGCTGGTGGACGACGCCGGCGAGCGCAACGCCAAGCTGACCCTGGCGGTGGCGGCGCAGCAGGTGCTGGCGAACGGTCTGAATCTCCTGGGCGTCTCGGCCCCGGAAAAAATGTGAGTGGAGAAGCGGTAAATGGCAGCACGACGCGGTAAGACCCAGGCCCGGCGCAACACCGGCAACGGCACGCCCGGATGGGTGTGGCTGATCGCCGGCGCGGCGATCGCCGCGGTGGTGTTCCTCGGCGCGCCGGGCCTGTTCAAGAAGGACGGCGACTTCCTGCGCGTGGGCGGCCCGCGCGCCAATCCGGACGCGCAGCCCGCCCCGGTGGCCGATGCCGACGTCGATGCAGCCCCGGATCTGCCCAAACCCGCCGCCAATGCGGCCGGCAGCACCAAGCCGGAGGCGAAGAAGGACGCGCAGACCCAGTACGACTTCTACACCCTGCTACCCGGCAAGGAAGTGCAGATGTCCGACGCCGAACTGGCCGCCAGCGCGCGCGCCGAGGCCATTCGCCAGGCCAAGGCGCAGGCCACCGCAGGCACGGCGGCCGCCGGCACCACCCCAGCCGCGGCCGCCACTGCGCCGACCGCGACGGCCGCCAATCCGACCCCGCTGCCGGAAACGCCTAGCACCGCGGCCAGCGCCACGCCGGCCGCCTCCAGGCCGGCGACCGCGGCGGCAACGCCGGCCGCGACCACCGCACCGGCAGCGGCCGCGGCGGCCGCGGCGACTGCAGCCCCCGACACCGCACGCTACATCCTGCAAGCCGGCTCGTTCGGCGCCTCCGGCGATGCCGAGTCGACCAAGGCCAAGCTGGCGATGCTGGGCCTGTCGGCGCGCGTGGAATCGGCGCAGATCAGCGGCAAGACCGTGTACCGCGTCCGCATGGGGCCCTACGGCACCGCCAGCGAACTGGCCGAGGCCAAGCAGAAGTTGAACGGCAGCGGGCTGTCGGCGATCGCGATCAAGGCGCAGTGAGGCTGGGAATCGGGATTCGGGAATCGGGAATGGGAGAAGCGGCTTTCTTGCCGTTTTCACCTGTACGTGCGCGGATGCGTTGTCGCCGCTGACATTGGGCCGCGCTGGCCCCGAGATGACGCTGCAGTTCCACGACGGCGATCTGCCGGCGACTACGCAAAAGACTTAGTCGCCAGGGAATCTGGAATGGGGGGCGCGAGCACGTCCCGTTCCGCGCGACGAGGCTTGAAGATGCTTCGGATGCGCGAGCTGTCGCGCCGCGCTGGCCCGTATCAATCATCGAAGCCGACTTCCCCCACGGGCACACGCGCTGTCGACGCGCGCGACCGGGTTTTGCTTTTACCATTCCCGATTCCCCCCTCCCGATTCACGGCCCTCCAATGACTCAGACTGCCCTGATCACCGGTGCCACTTCCGGTTTCGGCGCCGCCGCCGTGCGCCGCTTCGTCGACGCGGGCTGGCGCGTGATCGCCACCGGCCGCCGCGCCGATCGCCTGCAGCCGCTGCTGGACGCCTTCGGCGCCGAACGCGTGCACATCGCCGCCTTCGACATCCGCGACACCGACGCGCTGGACGCGATGCTGGCGGCGCTGCCCGAGGCGTTCCGCGGCATCGACCTGCTGGTCAACAACGCCGGTCTGGCCCAGGGCACCGCGCCGGCGCAGGCCGCGCAACTGGACGACTGGCGCACGATGATCGACACCAACGTCACCGCGCTGGTGACGCTGACCCATCGCCTGCTGCCGACGCTGATCCAGCGCCGCGGCGCGATCATCAACATCAGTTCGGTCGCCGCGCTGTATCCCTACCCCGGCGGCAATACCTACGGCGGCACCAAGGCCTTCGTCAGCCAGTTCTCGCTGGGCCTGCGCTCGGACCTGCATGGCACCGGCGTGCGCGTGACCGCGATCGAACCGGGCATGGCCGAGACCGAGTTCACCCTGGTCCGCACCCATGGCGACCAGAAGGCTTCGGACACGCTCTACCAGGGCGCACAGCCGATGACCGCCGAGGACATCGCCGAACAGATCTTCTGGGTGGCGACGCTGCCGCCGCATCTGAACATCAATCGGCTGGAAATCATGCCGGTGACGCAGTCCTTCGCTGGCTTCCAGGTCGCGCGGCAACCGGTCTGAACGGCCGCGGGGCCGCGACGCGCGGCCCCGCCATGACGCTTCTTTTCTCACGCTCACGCGGCGGAAGCCCCTCTACCGCCACGCGAGCGACGCGCATCGACTGCGCCGGTCGGATGGCAATTCCGACAATACCTTAACGAAATGATATAACATATCTTTCATGCAGCCACGCCCGCAAATCGGGCGACGCGCCATCGGCTCGCCTGCAGTCCACCGCCGCCAGTATCCCCTCCGCTTCGTCCACAGCCACCATGAAGACCTACACTCATGCCCTCGCCGTGCTGGCCGGGCTCGCGGCCGGCGACGGCGCCGCGCAGACGTCGACCGACACCACCACCACGCTCGGCACCGTGGAAGCGAGGCGCCACAGTGCCGCCTCGCTGTCCACGCGCAATATCCTCAGTTCGGTCGACGTGCTCGGCAGCGAACAGATCGGCGACAAGGCCGTCATGAACAGCTGGGAGCTGCTTGGGCAGATGCCCGGCATGCAGCTCACCGAAACCCGCCAGGGTGCCGAGTCCGGCAAGGTCACCTTCCGTGCCTTCAATGGCGAGGGCTACATCAACGGCATCAAGGTGCTGATCGACGGCGTGCCGAGCAACGTCAACAGCGGCAACCAACGCTTCATCGACATGATCTTCCCGCTGGAGATCGCCTACATCGAGGTGGTGCGCGGCACCAACGATCCGCGTTACGGCCTGCACAACATCGGCGGTAACTTCAACATCGCCACCCGCCAGGGCGGCGACTACCAGGACCTGCGGCTGCGCTATGGCAGCTTCGCCACCCGCGAACTGCAGTACGCCGTCGGCCATGAGGCCAATGGCCTGGCGCAGAACTATTTCGTCGGTGCGCAGGCCGCGCATGGCTATCGCCAGCACGACAGCTCGCGCAAGTACACCCTGGGCGGCAAATGGTTCTATGGCGAAGACGACGATGCCGCCCGCATCGGCCTGATCGCCCGCGCCTACCATCACGACACCGACGAACCGGGCTTCCTCACTGCCACCGAGTTGGCCGAGGACCGCGAACAGTCGCCGCCGAAGAACGCCAACGACGGCGACGACCGCGACATGCGCCAGGCCAGCGTGCATGCCGACTTCAAACTCGGCGGCGGCCTGCACCTGCGTAATACGCTGTACTTCAACCGCTATGAAGACGACCGCCGCGTCACCTTCACCAATTACCCGGTGGGCAACGCGCCGCGGCAGCGCCGGCAATGGAACGAAACCCAGACGGGTCTGCTCAGTACCGTCACCTGGCAGGCCAGCGACCTGCTCAGCGTGGAAGCCGGCCTCAACGCCGAGCACCAGGACAACCGCTACCGCCGCGCGCGCTATGCCTACAGCGTGCCGACCGATTTCGACCGCGCCCCGGCACGCGTGCAGAACGACGACCGCTACAGCCTGGACAATCTCGGCCTGTACCTGCAGGCGGTGCTGCAACCGACCGATGCGCTGAAGATCGTGCCGGCGTTCCGTGCCGACCGTTTCTCCGGCGAGACCGCGCTGCCTGGCGGCATCCATGCGCCGCTGCAGCGCTACGGCTGGATCGACCAGCCCAAGCTCAGCGTGATCTACGCGCTGACGCCACAGCTGAGCGTCTACGCCAATTGGGGCCGTACCTTCCAGATCCTCACCGGCTCCACCGCGCCGGCCTATCCCACCCCGGGCCAGCCGGCGTTCCGGCCCTCGATCAACACCGGCAAGGAGCTTGGCCTGAAACTGCAGCCGGTGGCCGGCACCGAGGCGCGCGTGGCAGTCTGGCGCCAGGACGCCACCGACGAAGTGGCGAACATGCCCAGCACCGGCACCACGGTCGGCCTCGGCCAGACCCGCCGGCAAGGCGTGGACCTGCAACTGAGCACACAACTGGGCGAACGCTGGACGGCGTGGATCTCGCACGCGCTGCAGGAAGCCAAGGTGGTCAGCGCCTACACCGCCACCGGCGAGTCGCTGCGCGGACGCGAGGTGTTCTCCACGCCGCGCTACATCAGCAACGTCGGCCTCGACTACCGACGCGGCGCGCGCTGGAAGTTCGGCGTGCAGGCGCGCGCGCAGGGCGACTACTACATCGACGAACGCAACACGCAGGGCAAGTACGGCGGCTTCCGCGTGGTCGATGCCAGCGTGCGCTACCAGCTCAGCCCGCGCGCAAGCCTCGACCTGCAGATGAAGAACCTCACCGACGCGCGCTATGCCTACGTCTGGTACGACAACTTCTTCTGGGGCGGCAACGACCAGCCGATGTTTTCGCCAGCGCCCGGACGTTCCGCCTATCTCGGTTTCGAACTGCGGCTGTAGGGCACCTCGCATCACCTGCATCCGCCACAGCGTGCTGCGCAGGAGCGGCTTCAGCCGCGACGGGCTTCACCGCGAACGCCACCATCGCGTCTGAAGAAACCGCGCCGATGGGACACGTCCCGGGGTGAGAAGTGCCCGGCAGCGGCGTTTGCCTGGGCAAGGATCGCCGCGCAGTCGTCGGATGCGACGTCCTCGCCGCATGTGGTACGTTTCCAGGCGTCGCCAGCCTTCGCGCAAGCCTCCCGCCCGTTCACCGGAGTGCTTTGCGATGCTCTCTCCCTCTCCGTTCGACCGCGCCGGCCTTTCCTCGCGGGGGCCGCGGCGATGACCGACTTCATTACCGACGCGGCACAGCTGCAGGATTGCGTGGGCCGTCTGCCTGGTCCACGCGACATGAAGGTGATCGACCATCTGGACGCGCACGCGCTGCGCTGGCTGGCCGCCAGCCCGCTGCTGTTCGCCGGCGTCGCGGCTCAGCGCCTGGCGCTGAGCGTGGGCAGCGGTGCGCCCGGCTTTGCGCGCGGCGACACCCCGCACCTGCTGTCGATCCCGCTGCAGGCGCTGGATACGGCCCACACGCCTGTCGGCGCCGGCTTCGGCGCGCTGTTCCTGGTGCGCGGCCTGGGCGAGACCCTGCGCATCAATGGCCGCATCGCCGGCGACGATGGCACGCGCGTGTTCGTTGCCGTCGAGGAATGCTATCTGCACTGCGCCAAGGCCCTGCTCCGCGCCGACTGGTGGCAGGCCGCGGAATCCACCGACGAAGCGCCGCCGCAGACCCCGGCTGGATTTCTGGGAAGTTGCCGGCTGCTGGTGCTGGCCACCGCCGATGCCGAAGGCCGCGTCGATGTCAGCCCGCGCGGCGATCGCGCCGGCGCCTTGCTGCAATCCCACCGCGACGCCTGGTGGTTCGCCGACCGCCCAGGCAATCGCCGCGTCGACAGCCTGGGCAATCTGCTGGCGCGGCCGCAGATCGCGCTGCTGGCGCTGCGCCCCGGCAGCGCGCGCTGCGTGCGCATCGAAGGGCTCGCCCGTCCCAGCACCGATGCAGCGATCCGCAGCGCGCTCGCGGTCGATGGACGCGTTCCGCATCTGGCGGTGCGGGTGCTGCCGGCAGTGCTCGAAGACATCCACAGTCCTGCGCTGCGCCGCTTCGACCACTGGCCGCCCACTGCCATCGCACACGACCTGAACCCGCCGACGATCTTCCGCGACCACGTCAGGCGCAGCGGCGCGCGCGGCGCCCAGGCCACGCTGCTGCGCGCGGCGGTCTCGGTGCCCGGCATGGTCCGCAAAGGACTGCAGGCCGACTACAAGAAGAACATGTACTGAGCGCGCAATGCCGCCGGTTCACCCATCTGCGTCGATCGCGCCGGGCGCGCTGAGGTGATGCACCGCATAGCAGTGCGCATCGTCGTCCGCCGGCGGCAGGTCGCGCCACAGATGAAACCGCAGCCGCGTCCATCCCTGCGGTTCGTAACCGTGCACCGTGGCCAGCATGCGTTCGTCGGGCGCACGCATAGCGTCGGCGTCGTTCTCCAAGTCCGCTGATGGAGCTTGAAGTACGCGGGTGGCGTAGCGCGCCGTGCGCAGCGCCGCGGACGTCCATGCCGTGCCGACCATCCACGACTGCACTGGCGGGCGGCCGAAGGCCTCGCACAGTGCGGCGAACGCGGGACCGGCGAGAAACGCATGCATCGCTGCCGCATCGCGCCACAGATAGAACGGCGCATACAGGTTCTGCCGGGCGTGCAGGAGCGGATCGCCACGATCTGCGACCAGGTAAGCCTTGAACCACAGCCCCGGCAGCGTATCGAGCAACGGCCCCTTGTCGGCGATGCGGCGGCGGATGATCGCCATGTCGTAGTCCGCCGGCAGCGCGATGCTGTACTGCATGGCGATCATGCCGGCGCTCCGCTGGCCACGATGCCCGCACGGCCGCCGCCGAAGGACCAGTCCTGCGCCGCGGTGGTGACGATGGTGACCATCACGTCCTCCGGGGCGATCCCCGGCGCGATCGCCAGCAATTCGACCAGCCGCCGGTAGAACGCCTGCTTGCAGGCGTCGCTGCGTTCGCGGCCGGCGGTGATGGCGATCAGCACGAAGCCCTCCGAGCGCGGCCCGCCCAGGTAGTGGCGGTCGAACACCAGTTCGTCCGGGTCGTGCTGGTGGATGACCTGGAAGCAGTCGCCAGCCGGCACGTCGAAGGCCTCGTGCATGGCCTGGTAGAGGCTGGCCGACAGCGCGCGCAGGTAGGCAGGCGGATGACCGCGCAGTAGCGAGATGCGGGCGTACGGCATCAGCGCGCCTCCATCGTGGCCGGCTTCGCCGCGTCGGCGGCGCGCAGCAACGGCAGCGCCGATGCCGCGCACGGCCAGCCGGCGTAGAACGCCAGGTGGGTGATGGCTTCGGCCAGGGTGTCGCGGTCCAGGCCGTTGTCCAGCGCGCGCGCCAGGTGAAACGGCAGCTGCTCCAGGCGAGACAGCGCCACCAGCGCCGCCACCGTGACCAGGCTGCGTTCGCGCGGCGACAGTCCCGGGCGCTGCCACACCTCGGCGAACAGCACCTCGTCGGTCAGGCGGGCGAAGGCCGGCGCGATGTCGCCGAACGCGGCCTGGGGAGAAGGAAACGGGGTGGCTGGGTCGGACATCGGGCAGGCCTCGCATGGGGGAACGGGAACAGCCTAGTCGCGCACAACCTTCCGAAAAATCGGAAAATATCGAAACGACCATCTGGAAAATCAGGATCGACCGATGCGCCCGATCACCTTCGACCTCGACGCGCTGCGCAGCTTCGTCGCCGGCGTGGAACTGGGCAGCTTCGCCAAGGCAGCCGACCGCCGCGGGCGCTCCACCTCGGCGATCAGCGCGCAGTTGAAGAAGCTGGAGGAGCAGGCCGGGCAGCCGGTGCTGCGCCGCCAGGGCCGCGGCCTGGCCCTGACCGAGGCCGGCGAAGCCTTGCTGGGCTATGCGCGGCGGCTGCTCGAGCTCAACGACGAGGCCGTCGTGGCCCTGCAGGACACGGCGCTGCAGGGCTGGGTGCGGCTGGGGCTACAGGAGGACTTCGGCGAGCACATGTTGCCGGACGTGCTGGGGCGCTTCGCCCGCGCCCACCCGCAGGTGCGGATCGAAGCGCGCATCGCCCGCCACCAGGAACTGCTGGCACGGGTGGAGGCGGGGCACCTGGACCTGGCCCTGGCCTGGGAGTCCGGCGCCACCTCGCCGTATCGGCAGGCGCAAGCGGCGTGGCCGCTGCGCTGGATCGCCGCAGACGACCGCAGCAGCCTGTCCACGACGGCCACCTGGAGCGGCGACGCGCCGCTGCCGCTGGTGATGCTGGAAGCACCGTGTTTGCTGCGCACCGCCGCGACCACCGCCCTGGACCGCGCCGGCATCCCGTGGCGCATCGCCTTCACCAGCGCCAGCCTTGGCGGGGTGTGGGCAGCGGTCCGCGCCGGATTGGGCATCACCCTGCGCACCCCGGCCGGCGTGCCGGCCGGACTGACCCTGCTGGCGCCCGGCGCCGGCGGCCTGCCGACGCTGCCGGCACTGGGACTGACCCTGCACCGCGCGGTCGCCACGCCACCGCCGGCGGTGACGCGGCTGGCGGAGATCGTGCAACAGCGTTTGCACGAGGCGCGCGTAGCGTATGGCAATCCGGAATGAGATCGCTACGTGCG
Source organism: Xanthomonas sp. NCPPB 1132 (assembly GCF_056629235.1). Classification (NCBI taxonomy): domain Bacteria; kingdom Pseudomonadati; phylum Pseudomonadota; class Gammaproteobacteria; order Lysobacterales; family Lysobacteraceae; genus Xanthomonas; species Xanthomonas sp. NCPPB 1132. The sequence continues at coordinate 4,578,664 of NZ_CM152819.1, forward strand.
GCGCCACATACGGCCGGCCCACACGCCAAACGCGTTCCGACAGGGCGATCCAGACCACCAGCGACACGCCAGCGAGCGCTGCAGACGGTTTGCACAGACGCAGGAAAAACCGTCGGGCGACAAGGACCGAACGCTGCTCCGCCGCCCCGGGTCGTTTAGCCCATCAAGGCATCGAACCGAGGCTGCCGGCGAAAACCTGCGGATGGTCATTTCCCACTGGACAACGCCGAGACCTGACGCCCACTCCTGCCAGCCCGCACCCGGCGACACGGGCGCCGCCAAAGCGAAACACCGATCACGTACCGGAACCGGCGCTGCGCATGCCGATCAGAGGTTGGTCTTGCACGGCAGCATTTTGCTCCACAGCCCCCCACCGCCGTTGAGCATGCCGGCGCCTCCGGAAAGCGCGGTCTTTACCGTGCCGCCATCGGTCTTGATTTCCACTTCCTTGAAAAGCTCGTCGGCGCGCGCGACCGTGTAATCCTGACGCTCGTAATGATCCACCTGCATGGAATCGCCGTAGCTGCTGCCCGCATACACATCGCGTGACTTGGCCTGATCGAACTGGAACTGCAGGGCCAGAATGTAACGGCCGGGCAGCATGTCGGTGAACTGAAACGCACCCTTGGCGTCGGTCTCCGTCTCCACGCGCGCGTTGTAAGCCTGGTCGGACATCTTTACCGCTTCCTTACTGGGGTCGGCCTTCTTGCGCATGGCAACCCACTGCTCGTAGTAGGGCGTCGCCGGAAACAGCATGACCTTGCGATTGTTGGCCAGAAACACGCGGTTGTCGTGATAGGCGCAGGCCACGCCGGTGATGGTCGCATGACCCTTGGCCAGAGCAGCCTCTGCGGCTTGCTTGTCAAACGGCTGGCTCGGCATGACCTCACGGATCTTCGGCGTGTTGTCCACGGTCGGCGAGGTGCGCACCTGCGCGGCGCCCTGGCCGGCAGCGGCCAGTCCGCAGCTCAGCAACAGGACCCAGCCACGGCGTGTAATCGTCGGCATTTCATTCCCCCTATTCGTCCCTGAAGGCGCGCACGCTAGCACGATCCGTTGCGGCGCCATAGGGGTGTCCCGCCCGGGCGGGCCAGCCCCCTTAGCCACGCGCTGCCGCTGCGACCGGCGCGCTGCGCCTCTCGCGCAGGCGCAGGAACGGCCGCTCCACCGCGTAGTGCAGGACGGCCGCGAACAGCAGTGCCGTGCCGGCATAGGCGGCGAAGGCGAGCACGCCGCGGCCGTCCAGTTGCGCGCCGAACCACACCTGGGTCAGATGGAACGCGGCCTTGTGGCTGAGGTACAGGCTGTAGGACACCGCGGCCAGCCAGGCCGCACCCGGCACCCGGCAACGCCCCAGCCATCCCTGCGTGGAGGCGCCAGCGCCGACCAGCAACGCCAGCCCCAACGACAGCACCGGCCAACCGACCGCATTGCCGAGCAGGCCGGTGCGGTCGCGGAACAGCCACATCGCCAGCGCACAAACCGCGATCCCGGCAAGCGCGACGGTGCTGGCATGGCGCTGCATGCGCTGCCACTGCTGCGGCCGGAATGTCTTCAGCACCGCCAGCGCCACGCCGGCCAGCAGGCCGTCCAGGCGGTTCCAGGTGGGGTAGTAGAGATCCTCGATGAACCAGTTGCGCTGTAGCCCGGCACCGATGCGATCCAGCGCGCTGTCGTGCAGCCAGATGGCGCTGCGCAGGGCGATGCCGGCCAGCACCACGGTCACGCACAGCGCCACGAAGCGCGGCGCGGACGGCCGCCGCAGCAGCCACGCCGCCAGCAGCGGAAATACCAGGTAGAAGTGCTCTTCCACGCACAGCGACCAGGCATGCGAGAACGCCTGCTGGTTGGCGTAGTCGATACCAAGGTTGAGGGTAAAACTGGCGAACAGCCACCACGGCGCGATCCCGGGCGCCTCGCGAAAACCGGGCCAGGCCAGGTACAACGCCAGCACCACCACGTACGCCGGCAGGATGCGATAGGCGCGGCGGCGGTAGAACTCGCCGTAGCGCAGCCGCTCGCCACGGGCCAGCGGCGCCAGTACCTGGCCGCCGATCAAAAAGCCGCTGAGCACGAAGAACAGGTCCACGCCCATCCAGCCATAACGCGACAGCCACTCCCAATCCGGACCCAGCCCACCGACCACGAAGGAGTGGAACAACATCACCCAGACGATGGCGGTGGCGCGCAGCAGGTCGAGGCCGGGATAGCGCATCGCAGGGGTTGGCGGTGAGGAGCGAGCAGCTTACTGGCTGCATCGCCGGTTGCGACAGTGGCCGTCTACCGACGCCCAAGCGATCGCGCCTGGAAGATGCAGCCGCGGCGCCAGGCGGCTAAGCCTAACCTCCATGCTGTCTGCACGGGCGTACCCTCACCCCAACCCCTCTCCCGGGGGGAGAGGGGCTTGCGTGGATCGCCGCTGTCAGCCCAGCGGTTCGTCCGACAGGTAGGTGTAGCCGGTCAGGCCGGCCTCGAGCGCGTCGGCCAGTTCCGTCGCCTGCGCGGCCGGCAACTGCGCGGCGGCCACGCGTTCGGCGTAGGCGGCGCGCAGGTCGTCCAGGCGGTAGCCGACGTAGTCCAGCATCACGTCGGTGGTGTCGCCACGGCGCTGCTGGGCGATGCGATAGCCGTCGCCGTCCACCGCCACTTCCACCGCGTCGGTATCGCCGAACAGGTTGTGGATGTCGCCGAGGATTTCCTGGTAGGCGCCGACCAGGAAGAAGCCGATGCGGTAGCTCTCGCCCGGACGCAGCGCGTGCAGCGGCAGCGAGCTATCCAGGCTTTCGTTCTCGACGTAGGTCTTGACCATGCCGTCCGAATCGCAGGTCATGTCGCAGACCACGCCGCGCCGCGCCGGCGCCTCGTTGAGGCGTTCGATCGGCACGATCGGGAACACCTGGTCGATCGCCCACACGTCGGGGATCGATTCGAACACGCTGAAGTTGACGAAGTACTTGTCGACCAGGCGCTCGTTGAGCTCGTCCAGCACCGGGCGGTGGCTCTTTTCCTCGTGGCTCAGCCGCGCCCGCACGCCGTGGGCGATGGCGTAGAACAGGTCGTCGATGCGCGCACGGTGGGTCAGGTCGATCTGGCCCAGGGCGTAGCCGCTGAGGCCTTCGGCATGGAAATGCTGCGCCTCCTGGAACAGTTCCACCGCCGGGCGCTGGTCCAGTTCGGCATGGATCTCGCGCAGGTGGCGGATCGCCGCCGGTTCGTCGTCGTGCGCGTCGGGCACGCGGCCCTCCGGCGCCTGCTCCACCTCGGACACGTTGGCGATCAGCACCGCGTGGTGCGCGGTCATCGCGCGCCCGCACTCGGTGACGATGCGCGGCGGCGGCAGGCCGTGCTCCTCGCAGGCGCTGGCCAGCGGCTGCACGATGTTGCTGGCGTAGGAGTGCAAGCCGTAGTTGATCGAGCAGTAGCTGCGCGAGCGGGTACCTTCGTAGTCGATGCCCAGGCCGCCGCCGACGTCGACGTGGCTGATCTTCGCGCCCAGCTTGGACAGCTCGACGAAGTAGCGCGTGGCCTCGCGCATGCCGTTGGCGATGTCGCGCACGTTGGAGATCTGCGAGCCCATGTGGAAGTGCAGCAGGTTCAGCGCGTCGGCGTACTCGGTGTCGCGCAGTGTCTTCCACAGGTCCAGCACCTGCCGCGGCGACAGCCCGAACTTGGCCTTGTCGCCGCCGCTGTTCTGCCACTTGCCCGCGCCCAGCGAGGCCAGGCGCATGCGCACGCCCAGGCCCGGCTTCACGTCCAGCGCGCGCGCCTCCTCCAGCACCAGCTTCAGCTCCGACGGCTTCTCGATGACGATGAAGGTCTGCAGGCCGAGCTTGCGCCCGATCAGCGCCAGGCGGATGTACTCGCGGTCCTTGTAGCCGTTGCACACGATCAGCCCGCCCGGCCGCGACAGCGCCAGCACCGCCATCAGTTCCGGCTTGCTGCCCGCCTCCAGGCCGAAGCCCTCACCCTGGTGGCTGGCCAGGGTGCCGGCCACGCCGCGGTGCTGGTTGACCTTGATCGGGTACACCGCGGTGTAGCCGCCGGCGTAGTCCCAATCGGCCTGGGCCTGGGCGAAGGCGGCCTGCAGCTTGCCCAGGCGCTCGCCGAGGATGTCGGGGAAGCGCACCAGCATCGGCAGTTTGGCGCCGGCCGCGCGCGCGGCGTCCACCACCTCCGGCAGCGCGATCGCCACGCCGTCGGCGCCCTGCGGCCGCACCACCACCCGGCCGGCCGCGTCCACGTCGAAGTACCCGTCGGCCCAGTGCGGGATCGAGTAGGTCTTGCGGGCTTGGTCGAGGGACCAATCGCTCATCGTGGCGGCTCGGCTGACGGAAAAAGGGCGTGGATTGTAACCCCTGCTACGCGTGGGGTCCGTTACAATCCGCGCCGTTCCGACGCCCTCGGCTCCTGGCGGAGCCGGGCCGGGTTCGCGGGCGCGTGGTGCGGGCTGGATGCGCGAGGCTGCGCTCGACCCTCATCCGGAGAGACGTGGTAACAGCGTCGTGTGGCCTGGCTGCACGAGGCTGCGCCCGACCCTCATCCGGGGAGGTACGGTAACAGCGTCGCGTGGCCTGGCTGCACGAGGCTGCGCCCAACCCTCATCCGGAGAGGTGTGGTAACAGCGTCGTGTGGCCTGGCTGCACGAGGCTGCGCCCGACCCTCATCCGGGGAGGTGTGGTAACAGCGTCGCGCGGCCTGGCTGCACGAGGCTGCGCCCGACCCTCATCCGGCGCTTCGCGCCACCTTCTCCCGGGGGGAGAAGGAAATGCTGCATTCTTTTTGCTTTCCTAGGACATCTGCATGAGCGCCAACGACAACTGGTACATCGAACACTTCCAGCCCACCGGCTCGGCCATCGGCTACCGCATCACCGGCAAGCTGGACGAGGTGCAGTCGCCGTTCCAGAAGATCGAGATCTACGACACCACCGACTGGGGCAAGTTGATGGTGATCGACGGCGCGGTGATGCTGACCACGCGCGACAACTTCTTCTACCACGAGATGATCAGCCACCCGGCGCTGTTCACCCACGCCGCGCCCAAGCGCGTGGTGATCATCGGCGGCGGCGACTGCGGCACCCTGCGCGAAGTGCTCAAGCACCCGGGCGTGGAAAGCGCTACCCAGTGCGACATCGACGAGCAGGTCACGCGCATGGCCGAGAAGTACTTCCCGGAGCTGTGCGACTCCAACAACGACCCGCGCGCCGAACTGCTGTTCGACGACGGCGTGGCCTACATGGCCAACTGCCCGGCCGGCAGCGTGGACATCGTCATCGTCGACTCCACCGACCCGGTCGGCCCGGCCGAAGGCCTGTTCAACAAGGCCTTCTACGAGAGCTGCTTCAAGGCGCTGAAGGACGACGGCATCCTGGTGCAGCAGTCCGAATCGCCGCTGGCGCTGCTGGACCTGATCAAGGAAATGCGCGCGGAAATGGGCAAGGCCGGCTTCGCCAGCTTCCACACCGTACCGTTCCCGCAGCCGTGCTACCCGACCGGCTGGTGGAGCGTGACCATGGCGCGCAAGCAGGGCGGCTTCGACTTCCGCCAGGACGACGCCGCGGCCAAGCCGTTCGCCACGCGTTACTACAGCGCGCACCTGCACACCGGCACCCAGGTGCTGCCGCCGTTCGTGGCCGAGGCGCTGGGCGGCTAAGACCCAGACCTCCTTCGGCATCGGCGCATGACGTGCGCCGATGCCGCGGAGCACTGTCGGGGCCCTCGGTAAGGCCGGCCCCCAACGCGTGCGCATCCGCATAGATGGGCGCGCTGCATCGCGCATGGCATCGCCTCGCCGGTTGCCGCGAGCGCGCGCTGCACGGCCGCCAACGCCGAACGATGCCGCACGCCATGGCCCGCGCGTGCGACGATGCGCCGGCCTCCATCGCACAAACCGCGAGCCCTCATGCGCTCCCAGACGACGTCGCCGTGGACCCTGTGCGCGCTGGCCGCGATCGGCTTCGTCGTCGCCTGCGTCGCCCACGAAGCGGTGGGCCATGGCCTGGCCTGCCTGGGCAGCGGCGGCACCGTCCGCTGGCTCACGTCGGTGTACTTCCGCTGCCAGCCCGGCCAACCGATCGTCGATGCTGCCGGGCCGCTGGCGAATCTGTGCGTGGCCGCACTCTGCATCCTGGCGGCACGCCGCCGTCGCGCGGACATGCCGCGCCTGGCGCTCGCGCTGATCGCCGCCTTCAACGGACTGTGGGGCGCCGGCTACCTGCTGTTCTCCGCGGTCACCGATGACGGCGACCTCGCCTTCGTCCTGCGCGATCTCGGCCTGCAGCCGGTCTGGGCCTGGCGGCTGGGGATGGGACTGGCCGGTGCATGGCTGTATGTGCAGGTGCTGCGCGCCATCGCCCCGTGGCTGCCGAAAGGCAGGCCAATGCTGGCGGCCTACGCCACTGCCGGCGCGGTGGCCTGCGTGAGCGTGCTGTTTCATGCCGGGCCGGTGCTGCCGGCATTGCGCGAGGCGGCACAGGAAGGCCTGTTGGCACCGATCGGCCTGGTGGTCGTTGCGCTGTCGCGCCGGTCGCGCGCGCCGCTGCCGCTACCGTCCAGCCGCGCCACGGTCATCGTGGCGGTGCTGGTGGTGGCGACGTTCTGGCTGACCCTCGGCCGCGGCTACGGCGGCGTCTGAGCCTGTGTCTGGCGTAAACGTGCCTGGCCTATCCAACGGGCCCGCCACGCCTGTAGGGGCGGCTTCAGCCGCGACAGGTTCTATCGGGAACGCCCATCGCGGCTGAAGCCGCTCCTACACGCCACCATCCATGCCAGGCCAATGCGCGCGCCGTGACTGCGTTACAGCGCGTCTGCGTCCAGTTCGCCGGTGCGGATCCGCACCACCGTGCCGAGGTCGTAGACGAAGACCTTGCCGTCGCCGATCTTGCCGGTGGCGGCAGCCTTGACGATGGCTTCGACCACGCGCTCCACCTGGTCCTCGCTGACCGCCACTTCCAGCTTCACCTTGGGCAGGAAATCGACCACGTACTCGGCGCCGCGGTACAGCTCGGTGTGGCCCTTCTGCCGGCCGAAGCCCTTGACCTCGGTGACGGTGATGCCGGCCACGCCCTGCGCGGCGAGCGCTTCGCGCACGTCGTCGAGCTTGAACGGCTTGATCACGGCCATGATCATCTTCATGCGGCGTTCTCCAATCACAATGGCGTCAGGATAGCGCGGTTGCGCGATTCCCGGCCGTCGGGTTCAATGGCCGCGCGCCCCCAACGCCGGAATTTTCCGACAGCGCGCCGCGTCCGATCCCGATGGTCCCGACCTGCCGGGTGCCGCACTCTGACGCCACCTGCCGGAGCACAGCCATGATCGACCTCAACCATCTCGACGACCTCGCCCGCCGCCTCAGCGACCTGGTGCCGCCGGGCCTGCGCCAATCCCGCGACGAACTGCAGAGCACCTTCAAGAGCGCGCTGCAGGCCGGGCTGGGCAAGCTCGACCTGGTCACCCGCGAGGAATTCGAAGTGCAGCGCGCGGTGCTGCTGCGCACGCGCGAGAAGCTCGAGGCGCTGGAGCGCAGCGTCGCCGCGCTGGAAGCGGCGCGCAGCGGGGCCACGCCCAGCCCCACCGCCTGATCCACCCGCCACCATGAGCCTGGCGCTGGTGCACAGCCGTGCCCGCGCGGGGGTGCTTGCGCCTCCGGTTCGGGTCGAAGTCCATCTCTCCGGCGGCCTGCCGTCCACCCAGATCGTCGGCCTGCCCGAGGCGGCGGTACGCGAATCGCGCGATCGCGTCCGCGCCGCCCTGCTCTGCGCGCAATACGAATTCCCGGCACGGCGGATCACCGTCAACCTGGCACCGGCCGATCTGCCCAAGGAGGGCGGCCGCTTCGATCTGCCGATCGCGCTGGGCATCCTCGCCGCCGCCGGCCAGCTCGACCCGCAGGTGCTCGGCCAGTACGAATTCCTCGGCGAACTGGCGCTGACCGGCGAATTGCGCCCGGTCGACGGCGTCCTGCCGGCCGCGCTGGCCGCCGCCGAGGCCGGGCGCACCCTGATCGTCCCGGCCGACAACGGCGCCGAGGCGGCACTGGCGCAACACGTGCAGGCTTTCACCGCGCGTACCCTGCTGGAGGTCTGCGGATTGCTCAACGGCAGCAAGACCCTGCCTGCGGCAACGGCCCCGCCCGTGGTCGCCGCCCCCTTTCCCGACCTGAGCGACGTCCGCGGCCAGGCGCAGGCCCGTCGCGCCCTGGAGATCGCCGCGGCCGGGCATCACCACCTCTTGCTGATCGGCAGTCCCGGCTGCGGCAAGACCCTGCTGGCCTCGCGCCTGCCCGGGATCCTGCCCGAAGCCAGCGAAGCCGAGGCGCTGGAGAGCGCGGCCATCGCCTCGGTCAGCGGCCGCGGTGTGGATCCGGCGCGCTGGCGGCAACGCCCGTACCGCGCACCGCACCACACCGCCAGCGCGGTGTCCCTGGTCGGTGGCGGCAGCCATCCGCGTCCTGGCGAGATCTCGCTCGCGCACCATGGCGTGTTGTTCCTGGACGAGCTGCCCGAGTGGAACCGGCATGCGCTGGAAGTGCTGCGCGAGCCACTGGAGTCGGGCCAGGTGACCGTGTCACGCGCGGCACGCAGCGCCGAGTTCCCTGCGCGCTTCCAGTTGGTCGCGGCGATGAATCCCTGCCCCTGCGGCTGGACCGGCGACCCCAGCGGCCGCTGCCGCTGCAGCGAGGACGCGGTGCGGCGCTATCGCGCACGCATCTCCGGCCCACTGCTGGACCGCATCGACCTGCACGTGGACGTACCGCGGCTGCCGCCGCAGGCGTTGCGCGCCGATGCGCCGCCAGGCGAGTCCAGTGCCGCCGTGCGCGAACGCGTGGAGCAAGCACGGCAACGCCAGCAGGCCCGCGCCGGCCGGCCCAACGGCCAACTCGGCCACAGCGAAACCCTGCGCGATTGCCGCCTGCGACCGCGCGACGAGGCGCTGCTGGAACAGGCCATCGAGCGCCTGCGGCTGTCGGCACGCTCGCTGCACCGGATCCTGCGCGTGGCCCGCACCATCGCCGATCTGGACGCCAGCGACGCCATTGCCACCGCGCACCTGACCGAGGCCATCGCGTATCGGCAACTGGATCGCGGCGAGCCGACGGCGAGCGCCGTGGGTCCGACGTCACCCGGGGCTCGCCGCCTGGTCGGTTGAAGAAGCCGCAGCGGGCCAGTGTGTCCCGCTCTTCGGCACCGGGCCGCGATGGACGAGCGCATCTCCTGCCATACACGCCTACCCGCTGACAGCGTCCACCCACTCGGCAAGCAAGGCATTGCACCGCCTGGCATGGGTGAAGGTCATGCCGTGCGACGCGCCGGCCAGCACCTCATGGCGCGCCTGCGGCAGCCAGGTCGCCAGCGCGGCGGCGTTGTCGCGGTACTGCGCCGGGCTGCGTTCGCCGGCGACCAGCAACACCGGCATCGCCAGAGCAGCGGCCTGCTCGGGCCGGTACGCCGGCAGCAAGTCGGCGATCTGCGGCACCAGGGTCTGCGCGTTGTCGCGGACCATCTGCCGGAAGCTCGCGCTGCTGCGCGCCCAGGCGCCGGGCTGGCTGACCGAATCGACGAAGCATTCCAGGCCGGCCTCGACCTGACCGTCCTGGAGCAACGCGATCGCCTGCGCGCGGACCGCCTGCACCTCGGCCGGCAGGCCCTGCGGTTGCGGGCCGCCCGGATCGAACAACGTCAGGCTGGCAATCGCGTCCGGCCGCAGCAGCGCCGCCTGCCAGGCGACGGCGGCGCCGCGGGAATGGCCGACCAGATGCACCGACCGCGCTTCCTCGGCGATGAAGGCGGCCAGCTGCCGCGCATGCCAGCGCCAACCGAACGCATGCCGCGACGCCGACGGCAGCCGCGGGTAGTACTGGCCCAGGCTCAGCGCGCTGAGCTGGAAGCGGTCGGCCAGGCCGCGCAGCTGCGGCGCCCAGTAGCGGTAGTCGCACAGGGCGCCGTGCACCAGCAGCACCGGCGCACCCTCGCCAAGCCGCAGATAGGCCAGCGCGTCGTCCGCGCCGAGCCGGCGGACGGCCGGCTTGGGCAACGCGGTGCGTGGACTGACCGTACGCGGAATGGTCATGTCCGGGCGCAAGTCTGCGCGGTGCGCCGGATGCGCAGGCACGGGCCGACGATGCCGGCATCTGCGGCGCAACAGGCGGCAGGATGGGTAGGCACAAGAGCAGGAATGGGGACGATGGGCGCTGGCATGCGCATACGATAGCCGCGTCGCCGGCATGCGCGCTGCGGCGCCTGCAGGCCTGTTGACCAAGCACGCGCTCGTCGGAAAAGACGATGCGAAGGACGCAGGGGCAGAACGGGATGGCGCGCCCGGAGGGATTCGAACCCCCGACCAATGGCTTCGGAAGCCACTACTCTATCCGGCTGAGCTACGGGCGCAACGGACGCGCATTCTAACGACATTCGTCGGCCGCGTCTCCCTCGGCCGCAACTCGCTGCGGCAGCGGCGCCACGGCCAGTCCGATCCGGCTGCGCCGCTGTCCGGGCAAGCGGTGCGCGGATGACGCAGGGGCCGATCGAACGCCGGGCGTCGCAGGCGCGCTGGCGCGTCGTCCGCCTTGCGCTGACAGGCCACCAACGCCGTCCGCACACCGCCGACGCCTCGCGCTGCCGCCGCCAGCGCGCGGAGCGCGGGCCAAGCCCACGACACCGCGTGCTGCCGCCCACACCACCCGGCTGCTACCCTTGCGCGATGGGTTACGAACGCTACGAAACGCCTGCCGCGCTGCCGCCGCGCGCGCGCCTGGGCCAGTACTGGAAACTGCTGCGCGGCGACCGGCCGATCGGCGTGCTGCTGCTGCTGTGGCCGACCTGGTGGGCGCTGTGGCTGGCTGCCGACGGGATACCGCCGCTGTGGACCCTGTTCGTGTTCACCGCCGGGGTCTGGCTGACCCGCTCGGCCGGCTGCGTGATCAACGACTACGCCGACCGCTGGCTGGACCCGCAGGTCGAGCGTACCCGCAGCCGGCCGCTGGCCACCGGTGCGGTCAGCGGCCGCGAAGCGCTGGCGGTGTTCGCGGTGCTGATGCTGCTGGCGTTCGCACTGGTGCTGACGATGAACGCGCTGACCATCGGCCTGAGCGTGGTCGGGCTGTTCCTGGCCGCCAGCTATCCGTACCTCAAGCGCTACACCTACCTGCCGCAGGTCTACCTGGGCATGGCCTTCGGCTGGGGCATTCCGATGGCCTTCGCCGCGGTGCGCGGCGATGTGCCGGCGCTGGGCTGGCTGCTGTACGCGGTCAATATTCTGTGGGCCACCGCCTACGACACCTGGTATGCGATGGTCGATCGCGAGGACGACCTGCGCGCCGGCTCCAAGTCCACCGCGATCCTGTTCGGCGAACTGGACCTGGTCATCCAGGGCGTGCTGTACGCGCTGATGTTCGTCGCCCTCGCCTTCGTCGGCCACCGCGCGAACCTGGGCGTGTGGTACTGGGCCGGGCTGGGCGCGGCGGCGCTGCTGGTCGCCGCCGAGTTCCGCATGGCCCGGCACCGCGAACGCGCAGCCTGCTTCCGCGCCTTCCTGCACAACAACTGGGTCGGCCTGGCGATCTTCGCCGGCATCGCTACGGCGCTGGCGTTGCGCGCGGCATCCCCCTGAGGCCACCGACTAGCGCCCACAGCGTGGGGACATCGCAGGTCGCTGCTCGCGGTTGGCGCGAGCGCCGCCGATAACGCAGCTGGGCCATCCCCGCTTGCCGCGCAGACCCGGCGGCATTGCCATTTCGATCCGTTCCACGCCTTGTGCCTGCACAGGTCCTCCGTGGAACGCCCTGGCGCGAAACCCGGCCTGCCGCCGCTTTCCCGCTATCGCATGCGGCCTTATGCTCCGTAGATGTCGATGCCGATCCGTGTCCGTGCGTTTGCGCCTGCCGACGCGGACGCGCTTGCCACGTTGTTCCATGCGTCCGTGCGCCAGGCCGGCATCGGCGATTATTCGGCCGAGCAGGTCGCGGCCTGGAGTCCGTCGCGCCCCGACCCCGGCACCTATCTAAGGCGAGCCGCACACCGGACGATCCTGGTGGCAGTGGACGCAAAGGGCGTGGTCGTCGGCTATGGTGATTTGGAGCCGGACGGCCACATCGATCATCTCTACTGTCACCCGGAGCGGGTGGGAACCGGCATAGGCTCGGCGATCTGCGCCGAACTGGAGGCGGTGGCTCAGAAGACCGGCATCGCCGTACTGTCTGTCGAAGCAAGCGAGGGCGCGCGCCGTCTCTTCGCACGCCGCGGCTTCGCGCTCGACTCCCGCAACGCGTTCTTTTTCAATGGCGTGATGCTGCACAACTACCGTATGTCGAAACGGATTGCCTGACGGCGGGTATCCGCACACGTCCGCGGACGACGGGCGCGCGCGAACGCTCACGGCACCCGCGCCACCACCCAGGCATCGACCCGTTCCACACCGGCGCGGCGCAGCGCCGTTGCCGCGGCGTGCAGGGTCGCGCCGGTGGTCATCACGTCGTCGATCAGCGCCACATGTGCAGGCAATGCCGCCGTGGCCGGCACCGCGAACGCGCCGCGCAGGTTGCGCCGGCGTGCGCGGGCATCCAGTTCGGATTGCGCCGCGGTCGCCCGCACCCGCTGCAATTCCAGGCACAGCGGCAGTGCCAGCGCGTGCGCCAGTGGCCGCGCCAGTTCCAGCGCCTGGTCGTAGCCGCGCTGGCGCAGCCGGGCCGGATGCAGCGGCACCGGCAACAGCGCCTGCGGCCGCGGCAAGGCCGCGCAGCGAGTCTGCAGCAGCGCGGTGAGCAGGCGTCCGGCCGCCAGGTCCTGGTGGAACTTGAAGCGGCGCAACAGACCATCGACCGGCGCGGCGTATACGCAGGCGCTGGCGACCCGTTCCAGCAACGGCGGCCTGCGCTGGCACGCACCGCAGACCTGCTCGGCATCCAGCGCCGGCAGCGGCAGCGCACAGCGGCAACAGGCCGCCGCGTTCCAGGGCACGCCATCGCGACAGGCCGCGCACAGGTCCAGGCCCGGCACGCCGGGCTCGCCGCACACCAGGCAGCGTTCCGGCAGCAGGCGGCGCTGCAGCCAGCGCCAGCCGCCGTCAACCAAACCGCCACTCACGAAGTTGACAGGACTTTGCATGCTCACCAGACTGCCCGCTTTCCCAGCCGCTGACCGTCAGGAAACCCCCATGTCCGCTGTCGTCCGACACGACTGGCAACGCCAGGAATTGCTCGCCCTGTTCGATCTGCCGTTCCCGGAACTGCTGCACCGCGCCGCCGCCGTGCACCGCGAACACTTCGATCCGGCGCAGGTGCAGGTGTCCACGCTGCTGTCGGTGAAGACCGGCGGTTGCCCGGAAGACTGCGCTTACTGCCCGCAGGCGCAGCGCTACGCCACCGGCGTGGAGGCGCAGAAGCTGATGAGCACCGAGGCGGTGCTGGACAAGGCGCGCCAGGCCAAGGCCGCCGGCGCCTCGCGGTTCTGCATGGGCGCGGCCTGGCGCTCGCCCAAGGACCGCGACATCCCGAAGGTGGCGGAGATGATCCGCGAGGTGAAGGCGCTGGGCCTGGAGACCTGCGCCACCCTGGGCATGCTCGACGGCAACCAGGCACAGGCGCTGAAGGCGGCCGGGCTGGACTACTACAACCACAATCTGGACACCGCGCCGGATTTCTACGATTCGATCATCCACACCCGCCAGTACCAGGACCGCCTGGACACGCTCACCCACGTGCGCGACGCCGGCCTGAAGACCTGCTGCGGCGGCATCGTCGGCATGGGCGAGTCGCGCGACCAGCGCGCCGGCCTGCTGCAGGCGCTGGCCAACCTGCCGGTGCATCCGGATTCGGTGCCGATCAACCGCCTGGTGCAGGTCGCCGGCACCCCGCTGCACGGCACGGTCGAGCTGGATCCGTTCGAGTTCGTGCGCACGATCGCCGTTGCGCGCATCGCGATGCCGCGGGCGATGGTGCGGCTGTCGGCCGGGCGCGAGAGCATGAGCGACGAGCTGCAGGCGCTGTGCTTCTGCGCCGGCGCCAACTCGATCTTCTACGGCGAGAAACTGCTGACCACCGGCAACCCGGACACCGAGCGCGACCAGGCGCTGTTCGCGCGCCTGGGGCTGCGGCCGATGCAGGTGATGGTCGATGCCGATGCACACGACCATCCCGGCACCGTGCACGCCGACATCACCACCCCGCCGGCGATCGCCGCCGCCCTGGTCTGACGCCGCGCGTCCGTCCGCTGATCCGGCCGTCCATCGCCGGCGGCGTCCGGCGCGGCCGGGGACGCGCTACGCTAGCCCGCCAGATGCCCGTCCCGCGCCCATGGCCCGTCCCGCCCTGCACGACCGCATCCAGTCCGCGCGCGCCTTGCGCGAAGCGCAGGGGCGCCTGCGCGTACGCCGCAGCGTCGGCCGCCGCGACGGCGTGCGCCTGGAAGTCGACGGCCGCTGGCTGACCGGCTTCTGCAGCAACGACTACCTGGGCCTGGCGCAGCAGTTCGAAGTGGTCGCGGCCCTGCAGGACGCGGCCGCGCGCGAAGGCGCCGGCGCCACCGCCTCGCACTTGGTGTGCGGCCACCATGCGCTGCACGAGGCGCTGGAACGCGAGATCGCCGACTGGCTCGGCTACCCGCAGGCGCTGCTGTTCGGCAGCGGCTTCATCGCCAACCTGGCGGTGCAGCAGGCGCTGCTGAGCGAGGAAGAGGACGTGTGCGTGCAGGACCGGCTCAACCACGCCAGCCTGCTCGACGCCAGCCGCTTGGCTGGCTGCCGCCTGCGCCGCTATCCGCACCTGGATGCCGAAGGCGCGATGCGCCAGCTCAAGCACGCCGCCGACGGTGCGGCGATGCTGGCCACCGATGGCGTGTTCAGCATGGACGGCGACGTCGCCCCGCTGCGCTCGCTGGCGCTGGTGGCGCGCACGCAACAGGCGCTGCTGTACGTGGACGACGCGCACGGCGTCGGCGTGGTCGGCCCACAGGGGCGCGGCAGCGTCGCCGAGGCCGGCCTGGGTGTCGACGACGTTCCGCTGCAACTGGTGACACTGGGCAAGGCACTGGGCGGCTACGGCGCCGCGGTGGTCGGCGATGCCACGCTGATCCGGCACCTGGCCGAAACCGCGCGGCCGTATCTGTACACCACCGCGCTGCCGCCGGCGCAGGCCGCGGCGTCGCTGGCGGCGGTCAAGCTGGCGCGGCGCGACCAGTGGCGGCGCGAGCGGCTGGTCGAGCTGATCGCCCTGTTCCGCGGCGGCGCCCGCCGTCACGGCCTGGAGCTGATGGCCTCGGACACGCCGATCCAGCCGCTGCTGTGCGGCGAGGAGCGCACCGCGCTGGCGTGGTCGGCGGCGCTGGAACAGGCCGGCTACCTGGTCTCGGCGATCCGCCCACCGACCGTGCCGGAAGGCAAGTCGCGGCTGCGCGTGACCCTGTCGGCGCTGCACACCCCGGCGCAGGTGCAGGCGCTGCTGGACGCGCTGGCGCTGGCCCGCGATCGCGTGGCCGCGCATCCGCCCGGCGTGCCGGCGTGAGCGCAACCGACCTCGCCGCGCGACGCGCGGTGTGGGATGCGCTGGCCGAGCTGTACCTGGACGATGCGGTCGACGCGCGGCATGCGCAGATCGCCGCGGTACTCGCCGCCTCGCCGTTCGCCACCGACACGCTGTGGCAAATGCTGCGCGAGGACGTGCATCCGCGGCTGGCGCCGAACCTGCTGACGCCGGCCGGCGCCTGGCAGGGCATCGACGGCGACTGGCTGAGCGCGGCGATCGAGCAGCGTCGCGGTGCGCATCGCGTATCCGCCTGGTGCACCCGCGACTATCCGCGCCGACAGTGGCGCCTGCTGCTGCCGCAGGTGCTGGCGCAGCGCGCGGCGCACTGACGCGATGGCCGACGCGGCCTTTCCTGTTCCTTCGCGACGATAGACGACGATGCATATCGACACCCTGGGGCAGGGCCCCGATCTGGTCCTGCTGCACGGCTGGGCGTTGAACGGCGGCATCTTCGCGCCATTGGTCGAGCGCCTCTCGGCGCAGTACCGCCTGCATCTGGTGGACCTGCCCGGGCACGGCCACAGCCGCGGCGACGACACGCCGCTGGCGCTGCCGCACGTGGTCAGCGCGATCGCTGCGGCCACGCCGCCGGCGGTGTGGCTGGGCTGGTCGCTGGGCGGTCTGTTCGCGCTGCATGCCGCCGCCACGCAACCGCAGGTGCGCGGGCTGGCGATGCTCGCGGCGACGCCGCGCTTCGTGCGCGGCAGCGATTGGCCGCACGCGGTGGAGCCGCAGGTGTTCGCCCAGTTCGGCCGCGATCTGGCCGAGGACTACCGCGGCACCCTCGACCGCTTCCTGGCGCTGGACACGCTCGGTTCGGCGCACGCGCGCGCCGAACTGCGCACCCTGCGCGAAGCGCTCGACGCGCGTGGCGCGCCTGATCCACACGTGCTGCAGGACGGGCTGACCCTGCTGGAACGCACCGACCTGCGCCGCGCCCTGCCCGGCCTGCGCGTGCCCAGCCTGTGGATCGGCGGCCAGCGCGACCGCCTGGTTCCGCCCGCGGGCATGGAGGCCGCCGCCGCGCTGGCGCCGAACGCGCGCGCATTGATCGTCGCCGGCGGCGGCCACGCGCCGTTCCTGGGTCATGCCGACACCGTGGCCGAAGCACTGCGCGGATTCCTGGCAACGCTGGACTAGCGGCGTCGCGCCGCGCGTTCCACGATGCTGTCGTAGGAGCGGCTTCAGCCGCGACACGCCTGCTGCATCTGGTCGCGGCTAAAGCCGCTTGTGTCAAATAAGGGTTTATCGTTGTAGGTGAGAGCGGAGTGCGGCAGGCCGTTTAGCCGCAGTGCCAGCAAGCACGAGTAGGAGTCAGCGCCGCCGCACTCCGGTTCTCCTGCCTGACAAGCCCGAACAGTTGCCCGAGTGACGAGCTCGAACTCCACAAGCATGGGCATCGGCAGGAGCGCTCTCGTCCATGAGTCTACTGCGGAGAACGTCTATGCGACGCCATGTCGGGATCGATGTATCCAAGGCCGAACTGGTCATTCATGTCCTGCCGGACGAGCAGGCCTGGACCCAACCCAATACGCCACAGGGGCAGCGTGCGCTGGCCCAACGCCTGGCCGAGCTGGGCTGCGAGCGGATCGTGCTGGAAGCCAGTGGCGGCTACGAACATGCCGTGCTGCAGGTGCTCCGAGAGGCGGACCTGCCGGCAGTGCGGATGCCCGCCGATCGTCCGCGCAAGCTCGCCCAGGCCTTGGGCCTGCATGCCAAGACCGATGCCCTGGACGCGCGCCTGCTGGCCATCGCCGCCCAGCACATCCCGACCACCCCCACGCCCGTGGTGCCCGGGCACCAGCAGTCTCTTCGCGAACTGCTGGACCTGCGTGCCACCCTGGTGGGCCAGCGTGATGCCCATCGGCGGCGCCTGGAGCACATCACCAGCGCCAAGGTGCAACACCGCTGCCGAGAGGTGATCGCCCTGCTGAACCAGCAGATCCAGACGTTGACGCAGGAGATCGAGCAGCAGGGCAAGACCTGCTCGAGCCTACCCAAGGTGCCTGGGCTCGGGACGATCCTGCGCGCGGTTCTGGCCGCGCGGCTGCCAGAGCTGGGCACGCTGCCGCCACGCAAGCTCGCTGCCCTGGTCGGGCTGGCCCCGTTCAATCACGACAGCGGTTGCTGGAAAGGCCAGCGCCGCATCAAAGGCGGACGTGCCGACGTGCGGCGCGTGCTGTACATGGCCACCTGGGCCAGCATCCGCGCCAAATCCCCCTTGGCCAACACCTACGCACGTCTGCGCGCAGCGGGCAAGCCGGCCAAGGTCGCCATCGTCGCCTGCATGCACAAGTTCCTGCGCTGGCTCAACGCCATCGCGCGCGATCAGGCCCCGTACGCTCCTCCTGTCATCGCAGGTGCATGACAGTTGACTCCTACAGGCGCTTGCGGCGAGCCCGCCGGGTGCATTGTGGGAGGGACTTCAGTCCCGACGCATTGCGCCATCGGAAAGCGCACACCACCTCGCGCGTCGCGCGCTGCAGACAGTTGACTGCCACACTGCATCACGCAACCCGCACCAACGTCAGAAAGACGCAAGCGGCTCCGCCGTGGGACTGAACTGTCGTGCCGCCGCGACAAGCGACGCCGAAAGCCGACTGACAGCCTCCGGCGTCGGGACTGAAGTCCCTCCCACAAGGATGCCGGCCACCCCTGTGGGAGCGACTTCAGTCGCGACGCATGGCAGCAAAACGCTGCGCAGCGAAGCCGTTCCTGCACCTGCCTTGCGTGCTCCGTGTCCTCAACGTCGCGATGCGACGCTGGCCGCCACCGCGGCGATGTTCGATCATCGCGGTTCCATCGAACCGGAGTGCAAGCATGGACCTGGGAATCGCCGGCAAATGGGCGCTGGTGTGCGCCGCGAGCAAGGGGCTGGGACTGGGTTGCGCGCAGGCCTTGGCCCGCGAAGGCGTGCACGTGGCAATCGTGGCGCGCGGCCAGGCCGGGCTCGATGCGGCCGTGACGCAGCTGCGCGCGCTCGACGGCGGTGGCGAGGTGGTCGCCGTGGCCGCGGACATCGCCACCCAGGCCGGACGCGCCGCTGCACTGGCCGCCTGCCCGCAGGTCGACATCCTGATCAACAACGCCGGCGGGCCGCCGCCCGGCGATTTCCGCGAATGGGAGCGCGAGGACTGGCTGCGCGCGCTCGACGCCAACATGCTGGCGCCGATCGCATTGATCCGCGCCACGGTCGATGCGATGCAGGCGCGCGGCTTCGGCCGCATCGTCAACATCACCTCCGCCGCGGTGAAGGCGCCGATCGAGAGCCTCGGCCTGTCCAACGGTGCGCGGGCGGGCCTCACGGGTTTCGTCGCCGGGCTGGCGCGGCGCACGGTGGCGCACAACGTCACCATCAACAACCTGCTGCCGGGGCAGTTCGACACCGACCGCCTGCGCGGCAACATCGCCCACGCCGCGCAGCGCGAGGGCATCGACCCCGCCGACCTGGCCGAACGCAAGCGTCGGCAGATCCCGGCCGGGCGCTTCGGCACCGCGGAAGAGTTCGGCGCGGCCTGCGCCTTCCTGTGCAGCGCGCAGGCCGGCTACCTGAGCGGGCAGAATCTGTTGCTGGATGGCGGCAGCTATCCGGGGACATTCTGAAGAGCCGGGATTGGGGATTCGGGAGTGGGGATGCAAAGCCGCGGTCGCGCCGCTTGGGTCGGCGCGAGGCGCTGAACATGATGATCTGCGGACCACGCTGGCCGCGAAGGAAAGGCGGCGATCAGGAACCGGCTGGATTCGGCATCGGGAGTACGTAGCGGCGGTCGCGCCGCTGGATCGGCGCGAAGTGCGCAACGCGGTGATCCGCGCCACCGCTGGCCGCGGCGCGACGCCGGCGGCGATAATGCGCGGATGGATCCTTCCGCGTTCGACTCTCAGCACATCCGCCGCGCCTTCGCGCGTGCGGCCGCCAGTTACGACGCCGCCGCGGCGCTGCAACGCGAGGTGCAGGGGCGCTTGCTGGAATCGCTGGACTACCTCGGCGACCGCGTGCCGCAAGTGGTGCTGGACGTGGGCAGCGGTCCGGCGCATGCCGCCGCGGCGATGAAGAAGCGCTGGCCGCGCGCGCAGGTGATCGCGCTCGACCAGGCCCTGCCGATGCTGCAGCAGGCCAAGCGCCAGGCCGGCTGGTGGAAGCCGTTCGGCCGCGTCTGCGCCGACGCGCGCGCGCTGCCGCTGGCCGAGCACAGCGTGGATGTGATCTTCAGCAATCTCTGCCTGCAGTGGGTCGAGGACCTGCCGGCGGTGTTCGCCGGCTTCCGCCGTGTGCTGCGCCCCGGCGGCCTGTTGCTGTGCTCCAGCTTCGGCCCGGACACCCTGATCGAGCTGCGCGAGGCTTTTGCCCAGGCCGACCGGACCACGCCGCACGTAAGCCGCTTCGCGCCGATCGCGCAGTTCGGCGATGCGCTGATGCTGTCCGGCTTCCGCGATCCGGTGCTGGACCGCGACGTGTTCAACCTGACCTATCCGGACCTTGCCGCGCTGATGCGCGAACTGCGCGCGATCGGCGCCACCAACGCGCTGCAGGCGCGCCGCCACACCCTCACCGGCCGCGGCCGGTTCGCCGCCGCCACTGCCGCCTACGAGCCGCTGCGTGGCGCCGACGGCACCCTGCCCAGCACCTGGGAAGTGATCTACGCGCACGCCTGGGCGCCACCGCCGGGCGCACCGATCCGCGAGGGTGGCGGCGAGATCGCCGCGGTGCCGCTGTCAGCGATCCCGATCCGCCGCCGCGGCGACTGAGCCGGGCCGCACCCGGAACAGCACCCGGCCCTGGTAGGGCGCACCCAGCGCCTGCGCCTGCGCCCCCTGCGCGGCGATGCGCGCAGCGACCAGCGGCCAGGCCTCCTGCTTGCACACCCACACGCGCCCGGCGCGCGGTTGCCGCAGCACCGTGAGCAGATCGGCGTCGTATTCGGGACCGAAGCGCGGCGTGTCGGACAACGGGTCCAGGCGAATCTTGCGCACCTGCGCGCCCAGTTCCAGGCGCAGGCCATAGCGCGCCATGTCCTCGACGAACACCACCTCGCGCACCGGCGCGCCGACACGCTGCGCGATCGCCTGCGCCCAGGCGCCCGCATCCTTGTGCGTGGGCAGCAGCGCCACGGCCAGTTCGAGCGCCAGCAGCAAGCCGCACCAGCCCAGCAGCCACGGCCAGCGCCACGGCGCGCGCCCCTCCTGCGCGCGCTGCCACGCCGCCAGCAACGCCAGCGGCACGAACAGCGGCAGCACGTACAGCGGCAACCGCGAGCGCGACAGGCACAGCACCAGCAGCGGCAGCAGCAGCCACAGCGTCAGCAGCAGCGGCGCAGCCTGCTGCAGGCGCATCGCCGGCGTGAGCCACCACTGCCGCAACTGCCGCGGCAACTGCCAGGCCCAGCGCGCCAGCGCCGGCGTCCACGGCAGCGTGCCCAGGACCAGGATCGGCGCATACGCCACCGCCCAGCCGTACCACTGCGCGTTGCGCCCGAACGCGTCGCTGGCCACGCGCTTGACCACTTCGTCGCCGACGAAGTACTGCAGCAATCCCGGATGGCCGTGGATCACCGCCAGGTACCAGGGCAACGCCAGCACCGTGAACAGCGCGATGCCGGAGAGCTGCAGCGCGCGTCGCGGCGGCCCCGGCGTCACCGCGTTGAACAGCAGCAGCGCCGGCAGCGGCAGCAGGCCCGGCGGCCCCTTGGTCATGAACGCCAGGGCGAAACCGGCCCACATCGCCGCGATCCAGCGCTTACCCTGGCCGGGCGGATGCGCACGCGCTTCGACGAAGGCCCACACCGCCAGGGTCTCGCAGGCGGCGAGCAGGAAATCGGTGGAAATCCATTGCGCCGCGCCGAACGGCGCCAGCATGGTCGCGTACAGCAGCGCCGCCTGCGCCGGCAGCTCGGGCCGTTCGGGAAACAGCCGCGCGGCCAGGCGCCACACCAGCAACACGCACAGCAGGTAGGACAGCGCCGACGGCAACCGCGCCGCCCAGGGCGACGGCCCGAACACGGCGACGCTGGCGGCGATCGCCCAGTAGGTCAGCGGCGGCTTGGTCCAGTGCGCAACGTCCTCGCTGCGGCGCGGCGTGAGCCAGTCGCCGCTGTGCAGCATGTTCAGCGCGACATTGGAGTAACGGCCCTCGTCGGCATCCCAGATGCCGCGGGCGCCGAGCAGGGCCAGCGCGAGCGTGCAGGCCAGCAGCGCCACCGCGACGGCCGGGGAACGAAGCAGCGCGCGCATCGGCAATCCTCTCGGTCGACGCGGCGACCATAGTCACCGCGCCTGCGGCCGCAGATGACGGCCGGCGGACAGTTTTGCGACAGCGCGAACGCGCCGGCCTCAGGCCGGCGCGCGGCTCAGGCGGAGACCTGCGCGATCCAGTCTTCCAGGTTGTAGTAGTTGCTGACCCGGGCGATCCTGCCGTCGCGGATGTCGAAGAACGCCCCGCCCGGCAGCACGTAGCGCTGGCCGCGCGCCTCCGGCAGGCCGGTATCGGTATGGTGGTATTCGCCATGCACCACGTACTCGGCGGCGGCGCGGCGGCCGTCCTGCGCGGCCAGCACCACGATGTCGTGCAGCTGCTCGCGGTAGCTGGCGTTCATGCGCTGCAGGAAGGCGGCGAACGCGTCCTTGCCGGTCTCGCGCGCGCCCTGGTTGAGATCGTGGGCGACGTCGTCGCTGAGCATGCCCAGCATGCCGTCCCAGTCGCCGCGGTTGAACGCGGCGTAATAGGCCTGGACCAGGGCGATGGCCTGGTCCTGCGCAGGAACTTCGTGGTTGCTCATGGCTGCCGCCCTCCGGCCGTGGAAAGGCCCATCATACGGTCTCGCCGCCGTGCTCGACGCCCCGCTCCAGCAGGTCGCGATGGAAGAAGTACAGCTCCTGCAGCAGGAAGCGCCAGCGGGTCTGGAAGCTGCGGAAGCGGCTGCTCGGCGTCGACGAGGCCAGCGCGTCGATCTGCAGCTCTTCGCACAGCCGCAGCGCCCGCGCCATGTGCAGCGGATCGCTGACCACGATGACCCGGTGCAGGCCATGTTCGCGCATCAGCCGCCGCGCCTCGATCAGGTTCTGCCGGGTGGTGCGCGACACCGTCTCGATCAGGATCGCGTCGGCCGGCACGTCGTGGCGCAGCGCATAGCGCCGGGCGACCTGCGACTCGGCGAAGCGCGCGCCGTTGCCGAAGCCGCCGGTGAAGATCAGGGTCGGCGCGTAGCCGCGCTGGTACAGGTCCAGGCCGTGGCGGATGCGCTCCTCGAACACCGGCGAGGGCTTGGCGTCGTAGGCCGCCGCGCCGAGCACGATGATCGCGTCCGCCGGCGCCGCCTGGTCGCGGTCGCCGACCCAGACGATGTAGATCGCCACGCCCAGCAACCACAGCCCCAGCAGCGCCGCCAGGCGCACCAGCCAGCGCAGCCAGCGGAAGCCGCGCCGCGCGCTCATGCCGCGCCCCACGGCAGGGCGTCCAGGTCGACGTTGCCGCCGGACAGGATCACCCCCACCCGGCGACCGGCGAAACGCGCCGGCTGCGCCAGCACCGCCGCCAGGGCGATCGCCGAGGACGGCTCCACCACCTGCTTGAGCACCTGCCACAGCAGCCGCATCGCCGCCACGGTGGCCGCGTCCTCGATCACCAGCACCTCGGCCTGGCCGTGCAGCAGGGCGAAGTTCGGCTCGCCCAGGCTGCCGCGCAGGCCGTCGCAGACGGTGTCCGGGACCATGTCCACGCGGCGCTCGCCGGCGGCCAGCGAGCGCGCGGTGTCGGCGGCGCCGGCCGGCTCGGCCAGCAGCAGCTGCGCCTGCGGCGCCATCGCCGACAGCGCCAGGCGGCTGCCCGCGGCCAGGCCACCGCCGCCCACCGGCACCACCAGCAGGTCCAGCCCGCCGCTGGCGTCCAGCAATTCCAGCGCGGCGGTGCCCTGCCCGGCGATCACCGCCGGATCGGCATAGGGATGCACCAGGGTCGCGCCGGTGTCGTGCTGCACCTGCGCGCACAGCGCCTCGCGTGCGGCGATGCTCGGCGCGCAGCGCCACAGGGTGGCGCCATGGCGGGCGATGTTGGCGAGCTTGGCGGCGACCGCGCCTTCCGGCACCACCACATGGCAGCCGATGCCGCGGGTGCGCGCGGCCAGGGCCAGGGCCGCGCCGTGGTTGCCCGAGGAGTGGGTGACCACCCCACAGGCCGCCTGGGCCGGGTCCAGCGCCCACACCGCGTTGCAGGCGCCGCGGAACTTGAACGCGCCGCCGCGCTGCAGGTGTTCGGCCTTGAAGTACATCTGCGCGCCGGTGGCGGCATCCAGCGCCCGCGAACGCAGCACCGGGGTCGGCCGCGCGTGCGCGGCAATGCGTGCGGCGGCCGCCAGGACGTCGCCGAACTCGGGCAGAAAACGTGAGACCATGCGCGAAAGGGTAGCGTATCGTCGCCAAACTGCAGCGTCCGCGACCGGCGCAGGTTCGCCGCCGTTGCGCGCGACTTAAGCGTTCAAGTGCATCGCGGGAAGTTAAGGGGGGATTCAATGCAACGGACCGAACCTGTCAGCCAGCCTGCTGGAGGGCAAATGCCATGAAACTGCGCCTGATCTGCGCCGCTGGACTGCTGGCCGCACTGGGCGGCTGCGCCACCTACGACTACGCCGGAGGCGGCGAGGGTGGCTACTACCGTGGCGCGCCCTCGGTCGAATACCGCTATCCGCCCGGTTACTCCGAGTATTACTCGCCGTATGGCGCCGTGCCCTACTACGGTTACGGCCCGGCCTACTACGGCTACTACGGGTACGGCGTGCCGTACTATTACTATCGCGGCTACGACGGCCCGCGCCACCGCCCGCCGCCGCGTCCGCGGCCGGACGACGGCGGTTCGACACCGCCGCCGCCGCCACCCAGTGTCGGCGGCCGGGTGCCGTCGCCCTGGCGCAACCTGGATCGCCTGCGCCGTCCGGACGCACTCAATTCGACGCCGCGGCCGCAGTCGATGCAGCCGCCGCGCCCGGCGATGCAGCGTCCCGAGGGGGTTCAGCGGCCGCCCGCACCGCGCCCCGGCAATATGGGACGCAGCAATGGGACACGTCGCACACTCGAACCCTGAGAAAGGGCTTGCGTTCGCCTGTCCCAGCACGCAATCTACGTCCTACGGGGTGACCGCCTGCGTCGCTTTATGACCCGAAGGGGTTGGCCCCACCGTCTATGTCGATGTCCGACAGGGAAATCTGGATCCCCCCTGTTCCGGCCCTGTCGGGCGTCGGCGCCTCACAACGAAAAGCCCCGGTCCGCCGGGGCTTTTCGCGTTGGGGCCTTGCCGTTGCTGGCGCGGCGCCGGCAACCGGCGAAAAACGGGCATAAAAAAGGGCCGGTAGTCCCCCGACTACCGGCCCCCAGCTCCCCCAACGTGCGCGTGACTGGCCCCTGTTCCAATTCCAGTCGTACGCCCCTGACGCATTGCCACGTTGGGTGCAGTGGGAATATCTGCAGATTGCGTGCCAACTTGAGGCCCGGATCTGCAATTTGTGATGCAACCGCTAAAATTCCTGTTCACATCCTGGGCGACCCGCCGTGCCGCCCCCTGCCGCCGGCCCCGCGCCGGCCGACGAGACCCCGATGAGCGACTCTTTCTACCGCCATGACGTGATCGTGATCGGCGGCGGCCATGCCGGCACCGAGGCGGCACTGGCGTCCGCGCGCGCCGGCGCCCGCACCCTGCTGCTGACCCACAACGTGGAGACGGTGGGGGCGATGAGCTGCAACCCGGCCATCGGCGGCATCGGCAAGGGCCACCTGGTCAAGGAGATCGACGCGCTGGGCGGGGCGATGGCCCACGCCGCGGACCTGGCCGGCATCCAGTGGCGGACCCTCAACGCGTCCAAGGGCCCGGCAGTGCGCGCGACCCGCTGCCAGGCCGACCGCAGCCTGTACCGCAGCGCGATCCGGCGCCTGGTCGAGGCGCAGCCGAACCTGACCGTGTTCCAGGCCGCGGTGGACGACCTGGTGATGGACGGCGAGCGCGTGCGCGGCGTGCTGACCCAGACCGGCCTGCGCTTCGAGGCGGCGGCGGTGGTGCTGACCGCCGGCACCTTCCTGGCCGGCAAGATCCACATCGGCCAGACCCAGTACGCCGGCGGCCGCGCCGGCGATCCGCCGGCCACCGCGCTGGCGCAGGCGCTGCGCGACGGCCGCTTCGGCGTGGACCGGCTCAAGACCGGCACCCCGCCGCGCATCGACGGGCGCAGCCTGGACTACGCGGCGATGGAGGAACAGCCCGGCGACGATCCGCTGCCGGTGATGTCGTTCCTGGGCGAGGTGGCGCAGCATCCGCGCCAGGTGTCGTGCTGGATCACCCACACCACCGAGCGCACCCACGCCATCATCCGCGGCGCGCTGGACCGCTCGCCGCTGTACACCGGCCAGATCGAAGGCATCGGCCCGCGCTACTGCCCCTCGATCGAGGACAAGGTGGTGCGCTTCGCCGAGAAGGCCAGCCACCAGATCTTCGTCGAGCCGGAAGGCCTGGACGTGGTCGAGATCTACCCCAACGGCATCTCCACCTCGCTGCCGTTCGACGTGCAGCTGGAACTGGTGCGCTCGATCCGCGGCTTCGAGCGCGCCCACATCACCCGCCCCGGCTACGCCATCGAATACGACTTCTTCGACCCGCGCGGGCTCAAGGCCTCGCTGGAGACCAAGGCCATGCCAGGGCTGTTCTTCGCCGGGCAGATCAACGGCACCACCGGCTACGAGGAAGCCGCCGCGCAGGGCCTGATCGCCGGCCTCAACGCCGCGCGTCAGGTGCGCGGGCTGGAGCCGTGGTCGCCGCGCCGCGACCAGGCCTACATCGGCGTGCTGATCGACGACCTGATCACCCATGGCACCAGCGAGCCGTACCGCATGTTCACCAGCCGCGCCGAGTACCGGCTGCAGCTGCGCGAGGACAACGCCGACGCGCGCCTGACCGGCATCGGCCGCGAGCTGGGCATCGTCGACGAAACGCGTTGGGCGCGGTTCCAGGCCAAGCAGGACGCGGTGGCGCGCGAGAACGAGCGCCTGCGCGGTCTGTGGGCCACACCGGGCAACGCGCTGGGCCGCGAGGTCGCGGCGACGCTGGGCGTGGCGGTGAGCCGCGAGACCACCGTGCTGGACCTGATCAAGCGCCCGGAGCTGGATTACGCCGCGCTGATGCGGGTGCCGTCGCTGGGTCCGGGCGTGGCCGACGCGCAGGTGGCCGAACAGGTGGAGATCGGCATCAAGTACGCCGGCTACCTGGACCGCCAGCGCGAGGAGATCGCGCGCCAGCAGCGCCACGAGGACACCCCGATCCCGGCCGCCTTCGACTACGCGCAGGTGCGCGGGCTGTCGGCCGAAGTGCAGCAGAAGCTCGAGCGCGTACGCCCGCAGACCGTGGGCCAGGCGCAGCGCATCCCCGGCATGACCCCGGCGGCGATCTCGCTGCTGCTGGTGCACCTGGAACGGGCGCGGCGCAGTCGGGTGGCGTGATGGCGCCTTCGATCGACGTTGCAGCGCCCGCGCCCTCCGCCTCGCCCGACATGGCGATCCATCCGATCGCCGCCGACAAGCGCGCTGCCGTGCTCGCCGCGCTGCAGGACATCGAACAGCGCCACGACGTCCGCATCCTGCTGGCCTGCGAATCCGGCAGCCGCGGCTGGGGCTTTTCCTCGCCCGACAGCGACTACGACGCGCGCTTCGTCTATGTGCATCGGCCGGACTGGTACCTCACCGTCAACGAACGGACCGGGCCGGGCGAACCGCAGCGCGACGTGATCGAGTTGCCGATCGACAGCGACCTGGACGTCAGCGGCTGGGATCTGCGCAAGGCCTTGCGCCTGGTGTCCAAATCCAACCCGACTTTGCTGGAGTGGCTGCAATCGCCGGTGGTGTACCGGCAGGACGCCGCGGCCGTGGCGACGCTGCGGGAGATGGCCGAGCGCTTCTACTCGCCGCTGGCGACCTGGTGGCATTACTTCAGCATGGCCAAGGGCAATTACCGCGGCTATCTGCGCGGCGAGCGCATCCGCACCAAGAAGTACCTGTACGTGTTGCGGCCGGTGCTGGCCTGCCAATGGATCGAACGCGGGCACGGCATGCCGCCGATGGCGTTTGCGTCGCTGCTGGATGCGCTGGTGCCTTCCGGCGCCCCGCGCGAGGCCATCGACGCCCTGCTGGACAAGAAGCGGGCATCGGCCGAGGTCGAAGACGGCCCGCGGATTCCGGCGATCAGCGATTTCCTGGACGCGGAGTTGCAGCGGATGGAGGCCAGCGCACCGCCGCTGCCGGCAGGCAGCGGCGATCAGCGCGAGCTGGACGAGGCGTTCCGGCAACTGCTGGGCATCACTCCGCGCTGAGTGCGGCGCGGCAGACCGGCCGCGCGTCACCGTGCAAATCAGCGGCATCCGCGCTGCGGGCTGCCGATGTCACCCAGTGGCCAGCCCGCGTAGGAGCGGCTTCAGCCGCGACCTGGGCGTGTCGGCAATGCCCCGTCGCGGCTGAAGCCGCTCCTTTGTTTTTCCCTTCTCCCCTCGGGAGAAGGTGCCTCGAAGGGGCGGATGAGGGTACGGATGGTGCACTAAGGTCCGGAGGCGGCGCTGCGCTCCCGGACCCTCACCCCAACCCCTCTCCCGGCGGGAGAGGGGCTTTGGCTACGGAAGCCGACGCATCCGCGCGACTGGCACATGGTTCCAGGCGAGGCAGCGCGTGCCAGCACCGGCGGCGATTGCCGGGAGGTGGTACACGCTGCGGTAGGGCTCAGTCCTATGCGGCCACCGGCAGCAGCCGCTGCCGCAGCAGCAGCGCGGCCAGGTCCAGGGTTTCGCCGGCCACGCGCATCACGCTGCCCATGTTGATGAAGCCGTGGATCATGCCGGGGTGGACGCGCACCAGGGTTTCCACGCCGGCTTCGCGCAGGCGCTGCGCGTAGTGCAGGCCTTCGTCGTGCAGCGCGTCGCGGTCGGCGAGCACCACCAGCGCCGGGGCGACGCCGGCAACGTCCGGCGCGACCACCGGCGAGATGCGCCAGTCCGACCCCAGCGACGGGTCGGGCAGGTACTGACGGTCGAAGAAGCGCATCGCCGCTTCGGTCAGCGGCGGGATGCCGGCGTTGTGCACGCGCGAGGGGAAGGGATTGTCCGCACGCAGGTTGGTCAGCGGATAGATCAGGATCTGGCAGCGCAGGGCGATGCCGGCATCGCGTGCGGCCAGCGCGGCGCTCGCCGCCAGGGCGCCGCCCATGCTGTCGCCGGCGATGGCCAGGCGCTGCGGATCGGCGCCGACCTCGCCCGGGTGCGCGGCCACCCAGTGCACCACCGCGATCACGTCCTCGATGCCGGCCGGCGCCGGATGTTCGGGCGCCAGCCGGTAGTCCACCGCCAGCACCTGGCAACCGGCGCGTGCGGCCAGTTGTCGGCACACGTCGTCGTGCGAATCGAGGTCGCCGACCACGCCACCGCCGCCGTGCGCGTAGAGGCAGGTCGGCGCCGGCCCCGTGTCGAGGCCGTGCGGGCGGTACAGGCGCAGCGGAATCGGGGCGACCGGGCCCGGTGCCTGCAGGTCGCGGACCTCGGCCATCTCCACGCGCGGGAAGCCGAACTGCGCGGCGACGCCACGCATCATCGCCCGCGCCTGGGGCAAGGGCAGTTCCTCCATCGGCGGCTGCCCGGACTGCTGGGCCTGGGCGAAGAAACGCACGACGTCTGGATCGAAATACATGGGTGGCCCTCCCGGGGCGGCTGCGCAAGCGGCGTCGGGCAAATTGTTATGTTCGATAACCATTTTCGCAAATAAGCGAACCTGGACGCCCGTGCGCGCTAGCGACGGATCAGCGACAGGCGGCCGATCGTCGCGGCGCGGATGCGCGTGCAACGCAGGCGTGGCGAGGCATTGCACGGCTTGGGCCACGCGCTAGCGGCGGGCGCACACGCGGTGCCGCCACATTGCGGCGCAGCATGGACTTGCGCGCTGCGTGGCGGAAGGCGGCTCAGTCGTCCTGCGCGTCGGCTTCGCGGCCCTGCTGGCGGATGATGGCCTCCTGCCGCGCGTCCTCGATCGAGGCGCGCACGGCGCGCACGTCGGCGCGACGGGTGTCGAAGGTGAAGCGGCCGCTGAGCACGCTGTCCGGGCGCAGCGTGCCCTTCTCGTACAGCGCCCACATCTCCTCGCCGTAGTGGGTGGCGTTGAGTTCGGGCGCGAAGCGGCCCAGGCAGTCGCGCAGGTTGTGCACGTCGCGCAGCAGCATGCTGCGGGCGGCGTTGTTGCCGGCGGCGCTCACCACCTGCGGGAAGTCGATCACCACCGGGCCGTCGGCACCGACCAGCACGTTGTATTCGGACAGGTCGCCATGCACCAGGCCCAGGCACAGCATTCTGACCACGTCGCCGACCAGTTGCGCGTGGAAGGCCTGCGCCTGCGCCGGCTCCAGTTCGACTTCGCTGAGCCGCGGCGCGCTCTGCCCATCGGCGTCGGTGACCAGGTCCATCAGCAGCACGCCGTGAAAGTAGCCGCGCGGTTGCGGCACGTGCACGCCGGCGTCCACCAGCTGGTACAGGGTGTTGGCCTCGGTGTCCTTCCACGCCGCTTCCTGCTCGCGGCGGCCGAACTTGCTGGCCTTGCCGATCGCCCGCGCCTGGCGGCTGCCGCGCACCTTGCGCCCTTCCTGGTACTGCACGCGCGCCTGGAAGCTGCGCTGCGCCATGTCCTTGTAGACCTTGGCGCAGAGCACGTCGTCGCCGGCCTGGACCACGTAGACCGCGGCCTCCTTGCCGCTCTTGAGCGGGCGCAGCACGCCGTCGATGACGCCATCGTCGATCAGCGGCTGCAGGCTCGGGGGAATCTTCATCGGGTGCGGCATACCTGGAGTGAGTCGCCGCGATTATGGCGCAAGCCTGGTGCGGTGCCGGGCACGCCGCCGCGGCGTCGAGGGTGGCGCCAACGCGCTGAAGCGGCGTCCGGCGCGGCCTGCGGCGTGTGCGACGAACGATCGGCGGCGCGGCGGCGTCCGGCATTTGTCTACGACGTCCGCCGAGATGCATCGCCGCGTTCAGCTATCGAGACGGTGGCGCAGGGCTGTCGTGTCGTGTGCGGCGAGGGCGCGCGCGAGGCGTTGCCTGGGTGGATGGTTGGGTAGGCGTTCGATTGCCCGTCGCGTCGGGACTGAAGTCCCTCCCACAGGAGCGCGTCGCACGTGGCGGGGCTTCTGGCCGCTCGGGCCTGCCTGGGCTCGCCTCAGGCAGGCCTCGATCACGGTTCAGGGCGCGGTAGCGGCCTGAGCCGGGGCCTGGGCGTCGGCGCCGCCGCCGAGCACCTGGTACAGGGTGACGCGGTTGCTGGCGTCCTGCAGGCGCAGTGCGATCAGCGCCTGTTGCGCTGCGAACAGCGAACGCTGCGCATCCAGCACCGGCAGGTGGCCGTCCAGGCCGGCGCGGTAGCGCGCGTCGGCCAGGGTGTAGCTGCGCTGGCTGGCGTCGACCAGAGCCTGCTGCGCGGTCAGCTGCGCCTGCAGGTGGTCGCGCGTGGCCAGGGCGTCGGCCACTTCGGCGAAGGCCGACTGGATCGCCTTCTCGTACTGCGCCACGGCGATGTCCTTGCCGAGCTTGGAGGCGTCCAGCGAGGCCTTCAGCGCGCCGGCGTGGAAGATCGGCGCGGTGATGCTGGGCACGAACGACCAGGTGCGGCTGCCGGCGGAGAACAGCGTGGACAACGCATCGCTGCTGCGCCCGGTGGATGCGGTGAGGCTCAGCGACGGGAAGAACGCCGCGCGCGCGGCGCCGATGTCGGCGTTGGCCGCCTGCAGGCTGTGCTCGGCGGCGAGCACGTCCGGCCGCTGCAGCAACACCGTCGAGGACAGGTGCGCCGGCAGCGGCGCCAGCGCCACGCTGTCCTGCATCGTCTGCGCGGTGGGCAGCAGCGCTGCGTCCACCGGCGCGCCGACCAGCAGTTGCAGCGCATCGCGCGCCTGCGCCAGTTGGGTGGCGGCGCTGGCGACGGCCACGCGCGCCGACTCCACGCTGGTCTGCTGCTGCGCCAGGTCCAGCCCGGACGCGCTGCCGATGCTGTGGCGGCGTTCGGTCAGCTGCAGGGTCTGCGCCTGGCTGTCCAGGGTCTGCTGCGCCAGCGCCAGTTGTGCCTGGTCGGCGCCAACGGTCAGCCACGCCGCGGCGACCTGGGCGACAAGGGTCAGGCGCACGTTGCGCTGGTTTTCCGCACTGGACAGCCAGTTCTGCAGCGCTTCCTGCTTGAGGCTGCGCAGTTGCCCGAACAGGTCCAGCTGCCAGCTACTGAGCCCGACCTGCAAGGTGTCGCTGGTGCTGACCTGGGAGACGCCGTCGTCGTTGCTGGCGGCACTGCTGCGGCCACGGCTCATGCTGGCGTTGGCGTCGAACGCCGGCAGCTGCGCGGCGCGCTGGAGGCGGTACTGCGCACGCGCCTTGTCGATGGACAGCACCGCCACGCGCAGGTCGCGGTTGTTCTGCAAGGCCAGCGCGATGGTCTGGCGCAGCCGCGGATCCAGGAACACCTGCTGCCAGTCCGGCATCGCCAGCGCGTCGGTGGCGGCGCCCGCGGCGGGCGCCGCATCGACCGCGGCCAGATCGGCCGGCACCGGCGCCGCCGGGCGCACGTAGGTCGGCGCCAGGGTGCAGCCGGACAGGGCCAGCAGCGTGGCCACCGCCACGCTCATGCGGGTCAACGCGCTCATGCCTGCGCCTCCGACTTGGCGATCGCCGGTCCGGGGAACAGGCGCCGCACGATCACGTAGAACAGCGGCACGAAGAACAGGCCCAGGGTGATCGAGGCCAGGGTGCCGCCGGTGACGCCGGTGCCCAGCGAGTGGCGCGCGGCCGAGCCGGCGCCCTTGCTGAACACCAGCGGCAGCACGCCGAGCAGGAACGCCAGCGAGGTCATCAGGATCGGCCGCAGGCGCATCTGCACCGCGTGCAGGGTGGCGGCCAGCAGGCTTTCGCCGCGGTGCTCGAGGTCGCGCGCGAACTCGACGATGAGGATGCCGTTCTTCGCCGCCAGGCCCACCGTGGTCAGCAGGCCGACCTGAAAGTACACATCGTTCTCCAGCCCGCGCAGGGTCATCAGCAGCACCGCGCCGAACACGCCCACCGGCACCGCCAGCATCACCGCGAACGGGATCGACCAGCTCTCGTACAGCGCCACCAGGCACAGGAACACGAACAGCAGCGAGATCGCGTACAGCGCCGGCGCCTGGTTGGCCGACAGCTTTTCCTGGTAGGCCATGTCCGACCACGCGTAGCCGAAGCCGTGCGGCAATTGCTTGCTGAGTTCGGCCATCGCGTCCATCGCCGCGCCGGAGCTGACCCCGGGCACCGCCTGGCCGGTCAGCTCCATCGCCGACACGCCGTTGTAGCGTTCCAGCGCGGCCGGTGCGCTGGTCCAGTGCGAGCGGGTGAACGCCGACATCGGCACCATGTCGCCGCCGCCGTTGCGCACCGTCCAGCGGTCCAGGTCCTGCGGCGCCATGCGTGCGTCGGCGTCGCCCTGCACGAACACCTTCTTGATGCGGCCCTTGTAGATGAAGTTGTTGACGAAGTCGCCGCCGAGCGCGCTGTTGAGCGTGGCGTTGATGTCGCCCGGGTCCACGCCCAGCGCCTGCGCCTTGGCATCGTCGATCTTGACCGCGTACACCGGCGCGTCTTCCAGGCTGGCGTAGCGCACGTTCATCAGCTTGGGATCGTGCTGGGCCAGGTGCAGCAGCTTGTCGCGCGCGGCGACCAGCGCGGCATGGCCGGCGCCTTCGTAGTCCATCAGTTCGAAGGTGAAACCGGAGGCGTCGCCGAGGCCGGTGATCGCCGGCGGCGAGGTCACGAACAATTCGGCGTCGGGCACGTCGGCCAGCGCCTTGTTCAGATGGTCGGCGATGGTCGCGGCATCGTCGTCGCGGTCGTCCCAGTCCTTCAGCCTCACGAAGGCCATGCCGACGTTCTGGCCGGCGCCGGTGACGCTGAAGCCGGCCGAGGACAGCACCGAGCGCACGCCCGGATCCTTCAGCGCGGCCTTGGTCAGCCGGTCGGTCACCGCCAGGGTCTGCTCCAGGGTGGAGCCGGCCGGCAGCTTGACCAGCACGTTGAGCATGCCTTCGTCCTCGTCGGGCAGGAACGCGCCGGGCAGGCGCCACAGCAGCAGGCCGGTGACCGCGATCAGCAGCGCATAG
Organism: Xanthomonas sp. NCPPB 1132; assembly: GCF_056629235.1. NCBI lineage: Bacteria > Pseudomonadati > Pseudomonadota > Gammaproteobacteria > Lysobacterales > Lysobacteraceae > Xanthomonas > Xanthomonas sp. NCPPB 1132. The sequence goes on from NZ_CM152819.1 coordinate 4,612,337, forward strand.
GCGACCAGGCCCAGCGCGCGCTTGCCCAGCACCCGCTCGACCAGCGTGCGGTAGCGCTCGGACAGATGCCGGAAGCGGGTGTTGAACCAGATGAAGAACCAGCCCAGGCGGCCGTGCGAGCCGATCGGCGCCTCGCCCTGGTGCAGCGGCTTGAGGATGGTCACGCACAGCGCCGGGGTCAGGGTCATCGCCACCAGCACCGACAGGATCATCGAGGCGGCGATGGTGATCGAGAACTGCCGGTAGATCACGCCGGTGACGCCGTTGAAAAAGGCCATCGGCACGAACACCGCGGTCAGCACCAGCACGATGCCGACCAGCGCACCGCCGATCTGCTGCATCGAGCGCAGCGTGGCTTCCTTCGGCGGCAGGCCTTCCTGGCCCATCACCCGCTCCACGTTCTCCACCACCACGATGGCGTCGTCGACCAGCAGGCCGATCGCCAGCACCATCGCGAACATGGTCAGGGTGTTGATCGAGTAGCCGAACGCGGCGAGCACGCCGAAGGTGCCCATCAGCACCACCGGCACGGCGATGGTCGGGATCAGCGTGGCGCGCCAGTTCTGCAGGAACAGGTACATCACCGCGACCACCAGCAGCACCGCCTCGATCAGGGTGATGACCACTTCCTTGATCGAGGTGGTGACGAACGGCGTGGTGCTGAAGGCGATGTGGTAGTTGAAGCCGTGCGGCCAGTACTGCTTGAGTTCCTGCAGGCGCTGGTCGATGGCCTTGGAGGTTTCCACCGCGTTGGCGTCGGAGTTGAGCTCGATGCCCAGCGAGGCCGAGGGCTTGCCGTTGAAGCGGGTGATGCTGTCGTAGGTCTCCGGGCCCAGGCCGATCCTGGCCACGTCCGAGAGGTGCACGGCCGCGCCGCTGGCATCGCTCTTGAGCACGATCGCGCCGAACTGCGCCGGGGTCTGCAGGCGGCTGCGGGTGGTCACCGTGGCGTCCAGGCGCTGCCCACGCAGCGCCGGCTGGCCGCCGATCTCGCCGGCCGACACGTCGGTGTTCTGCGACTGCAGCGCGTTCTCCACGTCCGAGGGCATCAGCGCGTACTTGCGCAGCTTCTCCGGGTCCAGCCAGATCCGCATGGCGTATTCCGAGCCCATCGGCTGGATGTTGCCGACGCCGCTGACGCGGCTGATCTGGTCGTCGATGTTCGATTCCATGTAGTTGGCGACATCGAAGTTGTCCATGCTGCCGTCGTCGGAGGTGAACGCCACCACCTCGAACAGCGAGCCGCTGGACTTGGTGATGACCAGGCCGTTCTGCTGCACCGCCTGCGGCAACACCGACATCACCGACTGCAACTGGTTCTGCACCTGCACCTGCGCGGTGTCGGCGTTGGTGCCGGTCTCGAACACCAGGTTGACCTGCGCGGTGCCGTCCGAGGCGCTGGTGGAGGTCATGTACAGCAGGTGGTCCAGGCTCTGCTGCGACTGCTCGATCAGCTGGGTGACGGTGTTTTCCACCGTCTGCGCCGAGGCGCCGGTGTAGCTGGCGCGCACGGTGATGGTGGGCGGCGCCATGTGCGGATAGCGTTCGACCGGCAGGCCATGGATGGCCAGCATGCCGATCAGGACGATGACGATGGCCATGACCCAGGCCACCACCGGGTGGTTGACGAAGAAGCGCGACATGCGGGAGTCCTCAGTCGGCCTGGGCGTCGTCGCCCGGCTGCGCCGGCGCGGCATCGAGCTGGGCGGCGGTGACCGGATACGGCTGCGCCGGCTTGCCGAGTTCGGCACGGCTGCCGTTGACCACGATCAGGCGCTCGCCCGGCTTGAGCCCGGACTCCACCAGCCAGTCATGGCCGATGGCCTCGCCGGTGCGGATGTGCCGCTCCACCACCTTGTCGTGCGCATCGAGCAGCTTCACCACCGGCTCGCCCTTGCTGTCGCGGGTCACTGCCTGCTGCGGCACCAGCACCGCGCCCTGGTCGGTGGCCATCGGCAGCACCGCGCGCAGGTACATGCCCGGCAGCAGCAGGTGCTCGGGGTTGGGCACCACCGCGCGCAGGGTGACGTTGCCGGTGCCGGCGTTGACCTGGGTGCCGACGAATTCGAGGGTGCCGGCATGCGGATAGGTGCTGCCGTCCTCCAGCCGCACCTGCACCTGCGCCTTGCCGTCGATGGCGTGGATCTGCCCGGCGTCGAGCTGGCGGCGCAGCGCCAGCATCTGCGTGCTGGACTGGGTGACGTCCAGGTAGATCGGATCCAGCCGCTGGATGGTGGTCAGCGCCGCGTCCTGCGCGGCGGTGAGCAGCGCGCCGACGGTGTAGGCGGAGGTGCCGATGGTGCCGGAGATCGGCGCGGTGATGCGGGTGTAGTCGAGGTTGATGCGCGCCGCCTGCAACGCCGCCTTGGCCGCGACCACCGCCGCCTCGTCCTGGCGCAGCGCGGACACCGCGTCGTCGGCGTCCTGCTTGCTGGCCGCGTCCATGTCGGTGAGGCTGCGGGTGCGCTCGGCCTTGGGCCGCGCGCTGGCCAGCGCCGCCTCGGCCTGCACCAGGTTGCCGCGGGCGATGTCGTAGGCGGCCTGGTACGGCGCCGGATCGATCACGTACAGCGCCTGCCCGGCCTTGACCTCCTGGCCCTCCTGGAACAGGCGCTGGCGCAGCAGCCCGCCGACCTGCGGGCGCACGTCGGCGGTCTCGTAGGCCACGGTGCGGCCGGCCAGGGTGCGCTCCACCGGCAGCGTGCGCGCGCCCAGGATCAGCACCCCCACCCGCGGCGGTGGCGCGGCCGCCGGCTTGTCGCCGGAGCAGCCTCCGGCCACGGCAATGGCCAGCAATACGGCACAGCGAACGGGACGACGAGGCGCCTGGAAGAGGTCGGACATGGGGAGTGCGGCTGGGAAGAAACGCGCAACGCTACTCCACGGATGTGTCGCATCGCACCATCCCTGTAACAGTGCGTTGTACGGGCTTCACCAAGGTCGGAGAAACGTCGGAAACCGGCACGCAGCGTCGCGTCGGCGGGCGTGGCCATTCGTTCTATTACCGAACACAAATGCGATAATCGCCCAACGTGGCGACGTCCTTTCCAGACGCGGCATGTCATCGTGCGCACGCCCGCCTTCGCCGCCCTCGTGGCCGACCGCGGACGCCGTGCGGCTCCCCTGCAGAGGATCGAAAACGTGCAAACCCAATCGGATGTGTCGGCCGGCGGCCGGATCGTGCTGTGGAGCGTCGGCCTGCTGCTGGCGCTGATCGGGCTGGCGCTGCTGGTCGGCGGCATCCGCCTGGCCACTCTCGGCGGCAGCCTCTACTTCCTGGCGATGGGCGCGGCCTGCGTGGTCTCGGCCGTGCTGCTGCTGCGCCGGCGTCCGGCCGGTGCGTGGCTGTACGCACTGGCCTTCGTTCTGAGCGTGGCCTGGGCGTACTGGGACGCCGGCCTGGCGTTCTGGCCGCTGGTGTCGCGGCTGATGATGCCGGCGGTGCTTGCGCTGCTGGTCGCCCTGGTCTACCCGAGCCTGCGCCGCGCCCGCGGCCTGCCCGGCGGCCGCGGCGCATACGCGCTGGCGGCGGTGCTGGCGCTGGCCTGCGCCGGCGGCCTGGCCGGCATTTTCGTGCCGCATCCGCCGGTGGCGGCCAGCGGCCCCGGCCCGGCACCGGTGCCGGTGACCCCGGCGCAGGCGCAGCGCGACTGGAGCCACTACGGCAACACCGCCGGCGGCAGCCGTTTCGCCGCGCTGGACCAGATCGGCCGCGGCAACGTCGACCAGTTGCAGGTGGCCTGGACCTACCGCACCGGCGACATCGCCGTCAGCGACGGCAACGGCGCCGAGGACCAGACCACCCCGCTGCAGATCGGCGAGACGCTGTACGTGTGCACCCCGCACAACAATGTCATCGCGCTGGACGCCAGCAGCGGCCGGCAGCTGTGGAAGCGCGAGATCAACGCGCAGTCCTCGGTCTGGCAGCGCTGCCGCGGCCTGGCCTACTTCGATGCCGACGCGGCGCTGGCCCAGCCCAGCGCCGCCAATGCCTCGCCGGTCGCGGCGGCGGTGCTGCCGGCCGGCGCCAACTGCCGGCGCCGCGTGCTGACCAACACCATCGACGCACGGCTGATCGCGCTGGATGCGGACACCGGCGCGTTCTGCAGCGGCTTCGGCCAGAACGGCCAGGTCGACCTGAAGGCCGGCCTCGGCGCCGCACCCGATCCGTTCTACCAGTTGACCTCGGCGCCGACCGTGGCCGGGACCACGGTGGTGGTGGGCGGCCGCGTCGCCGACAACGTGCAGGCCGACATGCCCGGCGGGGTGATCCGCGGCTTCGACGTGATCACCGGCGCGCAGCGCTGGGCCTTCGACCCGGGCAACCCGCAGGACACGCAGCCGCCGGCCGCGGGCAAGACCTACGTACGCAGCACGCCGAACGTGTGGGCGCCGATGTCCTACGACGCCGCGTCCAACACGGTGTTCCTGCCGATGGGCAGCCCGTCCACCGACCTGTACGGTGCCGAGCGCAGCGCGCTGGACCACCGCTTCGGCGCCTCGATCACCGCGCTGGATGCCAGCACCGGCCAGGTCAAGTGGGTCTACCAGACCGTGCACAACGATCTGTGGGACTTCGACCTGCCGATGCAGCCGAGCCTGATCGACTTCCCGATGGCCGACGGCCGCAAGGTGCCGGCGCTGATCATCGGCACCAAGGCCGGCCAGCTGTACGTGCTCGACCGCGCCACCGGCACGCCGCTGACCGAGGTCCGCGAGGTGCCGGTGAAGGCCGCCGACATCCCGCACGAACCGTATGCGCTGACCCAACCGCTGTCGGTGGGCATGCCGCAGATCGGCACCAAGCACCTGAGCGAGGCGGACGTGTGGGGCGCGACCCTGCTGGACCAGATGCTGTGCCGCATCGCCTTCAAGAAGATGCGCTACGAGGGCCTGTACACCGCGCCCGGCACCGATGTGTCGCTGAGCTTCCCCGGCTCGCTGGGTGGCATGAACTGGGGCGGGCTGTCGGTCGATCCGGTGCACGACGTGGTGTTCGCCAACGACATGCGCCTGGGCCTGTGGGTGCAGATGATTCCGCAGAAGGCCGAGAAGGCCGCCGCCTCCAGCGGCGGCGAGGCCGTCAACACCGGCATGGGCGCGGTGCCGCTGAAGGGCACGCCGTACGCGGTCAACAAGAACCGCTTCCTGTCGGCGCTGGGCATCCCCTGCCAGGCGCCGCCGTTCGGCACGCTCAGCGCGATCGACCTGAAGACCCGCCGCATCGCCTGGCAGGTGCCGGTGGGCACCGTGCAGGACACCGGCCCGCTCGGCTTCAAGATGCACCTGCCGATTCCGGTCGGCATGCCGACCCTGGGCGGCACCCTGGCCACGCAGAGCGGCCTGGTGTTCATCGCCGGCACCCAGGACTACTACCTGCGCGCGTTCGACAGCGGCACCGGCAAGGAACTGTGGAAGGCGCGGCTGCCGGTGGGCAGCCAGGGCGGGCCGATGACCTACGTGTCGACCAAGACCGGCAAGCAGTACATCGTGATCACCGCCGGCGGCGCGCGGCAGTCGCCGGACCGCGGCGACTACGTGATCGCCTACGCCTTGCCGAACGCCAAGTAGGAAAACGGCACGCCATTGCCACCTGCGTGCGGTGGCAATGGATGGACCCGCGTTCGTGAGACCTCACAGCGCCTCGACCGAGACGCCGCAGGTTGGCCGACACATGGGGGGTACGGCGCCGGGCACGGCGCCGATCGGGTGACGCAGGCCAGGCCGTGCCGCAAAGCGCGTTGTCCTCGAAGCCTAGACAGACCCGCGCCCGCGCCGCCCTGCCCTCACCGCGCCGGCTGCAGCCGCATCGTCAGCACCGCGGCAATGGCCACCAGCAGCGGCAACGCCAGCACGTAGTACAGATTGGCCGGCTGCCAGCCGGCGTCGACCAGCACGCCCACGGTCATCGGCGAGAGGATCGCGCCGACGCGGCCGATGCCGATCGCCCAGCCCAGGCCGGTGGTGCGCACGGTGGGCGCGAACACGATCGGCGCCACCGCATACAGGCCGGCCATCGAGCCGAACAGCGCCGCACCGATCACGAAGGCCACGGGGAAGGCCAGCTGCAACTGCGTGCCGAGCGTGGCGAATGCCGCCATGCCCAGTGCGGCGATCAGGAAGCTGGCTGCGGTCAGCCGCGGCAGCAGAAAACGTGCGGCCAGGCAGCCGAACAAGGCGCCGCCGACGATGCCGCCCAGGTTCAACAGCACCCCGCCGGTGACGCCCTGCTCGGCCGACAGCCCGGCTTGCACCAGCAGTTTCGGCGTCCAGCTCAGCACGAAATAGAAGGCGAACATGTGCATGAAGAAGCCCAACGCGATCAGCACACTGTTGCGGCGCAGGCGCGGGGTGAACAGCGCCGCGTAGCCGGCCTTCTCCTGCACCGGCGGGCGCGGCGGCAGGGCATCCAGGGTCGGTGCGCGCATGCGCGTCAGCAGCGCGTTGAGCCGCGCCAGCGCATCCGGCGGGCGCCGGCTGAGCAGGAAATCCAGCGATTCGGGCAGCAGCGCCAGCACCACCGGGATGCACAGCAGCGAGGCGAGTGCGCCGAACACGAAGGCCGCGTGCCAGCCCCAGCGTTCCAGCAGCATCGCGGCGATCAGCCCGCCCAGGGTGGCGCCGATGGGATAGCCGGTGGCCTGCAGCGCCACCGCGGTGCTGCGCCACTTCGGGCTCGCGTATTCGGCGGTGATCACGCCGACGCCGGCGAGCATGCCGCCGATGCCGATGCCGGTGAACACGCGCAGCGCGGCCAGTTGCCAGATGTCCTGCGCCAGCGCCGAGGCGGCCATGCCGACGGTCAGGATCGCCAGGCAGCACAGGATCATGTTGCGCCGGCCCCAGCGGTCGGCCAGCGGCGCCAACAGCAGCGAACCCAGCGCCATGCCCACCAGCCCGGCGCTGAGCGCGATCCCCAGCAGCTTGCCGGACAGGTGCCAGGCCGCCGACACGTGCGGGGCGATGAAGGCCATCACCATCACGTCGAAGCCGTCGAGCATGTTCAACAGCACGCAGACCGCGATGGCCGTCCACTGGAAACCGCTCATGCGGTCCAGGACGAGCGCGGTGGGCGGGGCGGCGGCATGGCTCATGGGGGTCACTCCTGCTGGAACGGCGAACGAGAACCGCGGCGACGCGGCGTCACTTGGCGGGCGCGGCCGCGTGCAGGGCGTCGAGCGCCTGGCGCAGGCGCGCCGCGTCGATCTGCCCCGGCGCCGAGGCGCTGCCGAGCATGCCGAAGGTCAGGCTCTGCCCGAAGGTGCCGCCGGACAGCCGCGACACCGCGCCCAGCGGCCCCATCGCCATGGTCAGCAGCGGCTGCCCGCTGCGCTGGCGCAGTTGCCAGGTGGCGTCGAGCAGGTGCAGCACGTCGCCGGGATCGCGCGGCATCACCGCGATCTTCAGCACATCGGCACCCAGAGCCTGCTGCCGCTGCAGCCGCGCCACGATCTCCGCCACCGGCGGGGTGGCGTGGAAGTCGTGGCTGGACATCACCACGTACACGCCCTGCCGGTGTGCGCGCTCGACCACCTGCCGCAGCACCGCCGGGTCACGGAACATCTCCACGTCGAGCAGGTCGGCGAAGCGCGCATCCAGCAGGCGCGCGTACAGCGCGCCGTAGGCGGCATCGTCGATCGCCACCGCGCCGCCCTCGCCCTTGGTGCGGAAGGTCAGCAGCAGCGGCTTGCCGTGCAGCGCCTGCGCCAGGCGTGGCCCCAGGGCCGCCAGCGCGGCCGCGTCGGTGGCCCCGTCCATCAGGTCGATGCGCCACTCGGCCAGGTCCGCATCGGGCGAGGCGGCGATGCGCTGCGCCTGCGCCAGCGCCTCCCCGGCGTCGTGCGCGGTGATCGGCACGATGATCTTGGGCAGGCCGGCGCCGATGTCGAGCCCGCGGATCTGCAGCACGCGCGGCGGTGGCAGCGGCGCGGCCGCGGACGACGCGGCGGGCGCCGCTGCCGCAGGCGGCGCAGGTGCGGCCCGCAGCGGCGATGCCAGCAGCAGGCCGGCGCAGCACAGGAAGGTCAGTCGTCGTGGCAACAGGGGCATCGGGATCGGCCTGGGCAGGAGGCGCGCAGTGCGCGCTCAGAAGGTGAGCTTGACCTGCAGCCCCACCGCCAGCGCGTTGTCGGTACGCGCATAGGCGAAGGTGCCGGGGTTGACGATGTACTGCACGTCCGGCCGCAGCATCAGCCATGGCGTCAGCTGCGCGCTGTAGGACAGTTCGTAGAGTTCCTCGGCGGTGTCGAGCGCGAACACCGGCGCCTCCGGCGGCACGCCGGCGTCGAGCAGCGCCGCCCTCCGCGCGTCGAGCAGGCGGTGGTTGATGTCGGCGCCGACGTAGCCCAGCGCGATGCGGTCCTGGCTGCGCCGGCCGATGCCCTGGTACACGCCGCCCACGGCGTACCAACGGGTGATCTGCGCGGTGGCATGGTCGGACACCATGTACTGGGCGAAGCCGGTGAGGCCGCGGCCGCGCTCGCCGCCGGGCGAATACAGCTTCTGTTCCACCAGCAGGTAGGCGCCGTCGCGGCCGGTGGTGGCGCGCGGGTCCAAGCCCTTGCGCGGCACCCGCGAGGAGTCGTAATAGCCGCCGAACTTGTAGGTGCCCGGGTAGGCGCCGCCGGCGCCCGGCGTCCAGGTGAGTTCGACGGGGAACAGCGAGCCGGTGGTGCCGCGCGCGTCCAGGTCGAACGCGGTGTGCACGTTGTTGTTGGTACTGGGGTTGACCTGGAACCAGCCGACCCGCAGGTTCGCCGCCGGCTTCAGTTGCTGCGCCACCTCCGCGCCCCAGCGTGCGTTCGGATAGTTGTACCAGCCGCTGTTGCCGGACATCGCCAGCGGATGCGCGCAGAACGCGGCGTTGACGAAGTTGGTCAGCAGCGTGTGCGCGCCGAACTGGTTGCCCATCGCGTAGAAGCCGGCCTTGATGTAGCTGCGCCCGTCGTTGAAGCGGCGGTCGTAGCTCAGTTCGGTCAGCCGGGTGAACTGGCCGCCGTAGGCTTCCTGGATCGGGAAGCGGTTGCCGAGCAGGTCGGCCGAGGTGCTGCGGCCGCGGCGGTCGTTGACGGTCACGTGCAGCGTGCCGCCGTCCCAGCCAGCGAGTTTCGCCAGGTCCAGGTCCACGCCCAGCCGCACTTGCTGCGCGTAGCGCGCGCCGCGCTCGCCGCGGCCGCCGTCGACCAGACCCATGGCTTCGCCGACGTAGTCGCCGCGCACATTGACGCCGCGCCGCAGCCAGTCGCTGCGTGTGCCGTCCCAGTCGCCGGTCAAAGTGCTGTGCGCCAAGTCGGTGGCGTCCTGCGCGGCGGCAACGGCCGGGACGAAGGCGATGGCCACGGCCAGCAACGACCAGGCCGGCAACGACGGCAGGCGGTGCGGCGCACGCGCGCCGGCGGAGACGGCGCGGCTCACGGCGTCACCGCCAGCGGTGCGCTCAGCGGCGAGGTCGCGCCATCGTCGCTGGTGACGGTGGCGGTGAGCGTGGCCAATCCTGCGCTGTCGCCGTCCAGCGGCAGCGCGAAGCGGCCCTGTCCCTGCGCATCCACCGCCGCCTCGACGCGGCCGAGATAGCGTTCGGCTTCGTCGTCGCCGCGGCGGCGATTGCCGAACAGCTCCACCGTGTACAGATGGCCGGGACGGCCGACGAAGCTGCCCTGCACCTGCGGCACGCCGGCGCCGCGTTCGATCGTGCGCAACTGCGGGGCGGCCTGGCCGAAGTTCGGCGCAGGCTGGCAACCGTCCGCCGCCGCGGCGGCGCCGCAGATCGTCGCGCGCTTGCGCGGGTCCGGATCGACGCCGATGCCGCGCGAGCCGACGAAGGGCGCATGCTCCAGGCCCGGCACGTCGAACACGATGGCGCCACGCGGCTGGCCGGGCACGCAGGCGCCGCCGGCGAAACAGCGCTCGATCTTCAGGCCGTTGCCGGACAGCAGGTTGGCGCTGAACCGGTTGGCTTCGCTGCGCGGCTGCGGGCGCACCGCGATGCCGATGCCGTTGCCGGCCAGGCGGTTGCCCTCGATCAGGTTGTCGCGGCCGGTGACGCTGACCCCGATCGAATTGCCGGCGAAGTCGTTGTCGGCGATGGTGTTGCGGTTGCCCCAGTTGATCTGCAACCCGTCGGAGTAGCGCTCGAAGCGGTTGCGCAGCACGGTGTTGTCGTTGCCCCACAGGATCTCGATGCCCTGCGAGGGCTCGGGGTTGGCGTCGGTGGAGCGGAACAGGTTGTCGGCCACCAGGTTCCAGGCCGCGCCGCGGGTCAGTTCCAGGCCGTCGCCGTTGTCGAGGAAGGTGTTGCGCTCGATGCGGTTGCGCACCGTGGTGGTGGCGGTGGACTGGCCGTTGCCGTCGTCGCCGGTCAGCATCACCCCGGCGCCGCCGTGGTTGGCGACGATGCGGTTGTCGCGCAGCACATTGTCGCTGGCGCGGTTGAGCAGCACGCCGATGCAGAAGTTGCGGATCTCCAGGCCGCTCAGTTCCACGCCCTGGGTGTCGCGCAGCACCAGGCCCGGCAGCGTGGTGCTGCGCACGTTGGTGCCGAACTGGCCCTTCTCCGCGCCCGGGCAGGCGGCGGTGCCCTTGCCGTGGATGTAGCCGGCGCCGTCGATGGCGATGTACTGGCCATCGTGCGCCCGCGCCAGGCCCACCACCTGCAGCGGCCCCTGCAGCGCCGGCAACGGCGCGCGCGGGCGGATCACGTACGGCGGCGCGCCCACCGCGGCGATCTCGATGCGGTAACGGCCGGGCGCCTGGTTGGCGGTGGTGATCGCCCAGCGCAGCGATCCCGGGGCATCGTCGTCGGCGTAACGGTCCACGGTGAGCACGCTGCGCTCCGGCGGCGCCGGCTCGGCCTGGTAGGCGCGCACGGCACCGGGAAGCAGGGCCGCCGCCAACAGGGCCAGGCCGCGGAAAAACGCACAGGACATGCACCATCTCCAACAGGATCGGGACCGCACCGGCGGCGGGCGGCGCCGCGGCCGCCAGCGGCGCACGCGTCGCGCGCTGCCAGGCGCCGGGACAGCGGCAACGCTAGTTTTATCGCACTGCACCATTCAAGTGCGAATATCGATTCGCGGTGCGTTTATCGCACAATTGGCCGCTGTCGACCGCGCCGCAAGGCCAGGTGCATGGCGCTATGCGGCGGCGGCCCTGCGCGCGATCAGCCGATGCACGCGCTTGCCGGAGGAGGCGCTGACGACCTCGTGGTCGTCGAGCACCTGCACGCCGGCGCCCAGCGCCGCACGCATCCGCGCCGCATCCAGCACGGCATACAGGCGGCCATGCGCATCGCGCGGCGCGTCGTTTCCGGCCACCCGCCAGCTCAGGTACAAGGTGCCCTCCGGCATCAGCAGCTCTGCCAGCCGCGCGGCGGCAGCCGCGTCCGCCTGGTCGAGATGCATCACCACCGTTTCGCACAGCACGTTGCGAAACGCGCCGGACGGGACGCCGGCCAGTGCCAGCAATGCGGCCAGTTCGAACCGCAGGCCGCGGTAGCGCCGCCGCGCCTCCTCGAGCAGCCCGGCGCTCGCATCGTAGCCGCACACCTCGAAACCGCGCGCTGCGAGCCAGGCCGTATCGCGCCCCGCGCCGCAGCCGACGTCGGCGGTCGGCCCCGGCGCGAAATGCCGCCGGAGCAGTGCGTACATGTCCTCGGGCGGGGCCTGGTCGCGCCAGTCCTGCGCATAGCGCGCGGCATCGGCGTCGTAGGCCGCGACGGTCGGGCGGTCCACCATGGCGATTGCTCCGCAACGGCGTCGCACGACGCCCGGCGTAGCTTAGTCCTTGCGTGCGACACGCGTCGGGGGACGCGCCCGCGGCGGCCGGCCCCAGCGACCGCGCTATCATCGGCGCCCGCGTGGCCGCCGGCCGCCCACCGCCGGAGAGCGCCGTGTCCCCGATCCGCCCCTACCTCGACAAGACCCCGCAGCTGGGCGCGCGCGTCTATGTGGACCCGGCCTGCACCCTCATCGGCGACGTGGTGCTGGAGGACGACGTGTCGGTGTGGCCGGGCACGGTGATCCGCGGCGACGTCAACTACGTGCGCATCGGCGCGCGCAGCAACATCCAGGACGGCACCATCATCCACGTCAGCCACCACAGCCCCTACAACGCGGCCGGCTACCCGACCCTGATCGGTGCGGACGTGACCGTCGGCCACGGCACCATCATCCATGCCTGCACCATCGAGGACCTGTGCCTGATCGGTATGGGCGCGTGCATCCTCGACGGCGCCACGGTGAAGAAGTACGGCTTCGTCGGCGCAGGCGCGGTGGTCGGCCCTGGCAAGACCGTCGGCGAAGGCGAGCTGTGGCTGGGCAATCCGGCGCGCAAGGCGCGCATGCTCAGCGACAAGGAGATCGAGAGCCTGCACTACTCGGCGCAGCACTACGTGCGGCTGAAGGGTCGCTACCTGGACGCGGCCGCGGCAGCGCCGCAGTAGCCCGCACCGCTACTCGGCCGCCAACGCCAGCAAGGCACGGCCGATCGGGCGCGGCGTCTCGCTGCGCAACACCACGCTGGTGGTCACCGCGCCGAAACGCGCCAGGGCATCGATGACCGGCTCCAGCTGCGCCGGCGCGGGCACCAGCACGCGCAGCACGAAGCAGTCCTCGCCGGTGACCCGATGCACGTCCAGCACCTGCGGCATCTGCGCGAACAGCGCCAGGCACGCGCCGATCTGCGCATGCGTGGTGCGCAGGCGGACGATGGCCGAGGTCGCCAGGCCCAGCGCGCGCGGATCGACCCGGGCGGTATAGCCGGTGATCACGCCCTGCTCCTCGAGCCGGCGCACGCGCTCGGACATCGCCGGCTGCGACAGGCCGATGCGCCGACCCAGGGCCGCCAGAGCGATGCGGCCGTCGCACTGCAGCGCCTCCAGGATCGCGTAATCCAGGGCATCGCCCCGCCAGGTCTTCGCCGCCACTCGCTCGCCCCTTCCTCATGCACCGTGGATTCATCGGAAAACCGTCGCTTGCGCCGATGCATCGCCATGGCGATGCCAGGCAGGCAGCGCGACACTCACGCTTTCTTCCGACGGAGCGTAGCGCATGCAGGACGTGGTGATCGTGCCGGGCATCGGCGACTCGGGACCGGAGCACTGGCAAACCCTCTGGCAGCGGCACGACCCGCGCATGCGCCGGCTGCAACCGGCGTCGTTCGCGCATCCGCAACTGCACGACTGGCTGCGCGCGCTCGACCATTGCGTGCAGCACTGCGCCACGCCGCCGCTGCTGGTCGCGCACAGCCTGGGTTGCCTGCTGGTCGCGCATTGGGCCGCGCGTGCCGAACGCCTGCCGCGCGGCGCCTTCCTGGTCGCGGTGCCCGATCCGGACAGCGCTGCGTTCCCGCATGCGCAGGCGGCCAGCTTCGTCCCGGCGCCGGTGACGCCGCTGCCGTTTCCCAGCCTGATCGTGGCCAGCAGCGACGATCCCTACGCGGCACCGTCCTACAGCCGCCGCTGCGCAGCCGCCTGGGGCAGCGGACTGGTGGAACTCGACCGCCTGGGACACCTCAATGCCGCCAGCGGCCTGGGCGCATGGCCGCACGGCGCGCACTTGCTGGCCGCCTTCGACGCCGGCCTCGGACCCGCACCGGCCTCGCCCGCCTGAGCGCTGCCGACGCCTCCCCGGCAGGACGCCGCGCGACGCCGTGGAGGGGAAAAAAGCGCGCGCGCGACTGGCGCGCTTCCTGCGCCTGCGCGACACTATGCGTCTCTGGCGTGGGGACGCCACCGAACGAATGGAATCGCAGATGCTCAAGATCTCGCTGCGCGGCCTGCTGGCCGCTTTTTGCTGTGCGCTGTGCTTCAGCGCCGTCCCGGCGCTGGCCCAGGACAGCGGCCCGGACATGACCGCCGAGCAGTTCGTCGGCACGCTGCATTTTCGCGACGGCCACATCGAGGTCCCGCAGGCCAAGGTGCATTTCGACCTCGGCCCGGAATTCCGCTACCTGGACAAGACCGATGCGCGGCGGGTGCTGGAGAGCTACTGGGGCAACCCGCCCGACGACGACGTGCTGGGCCTGATCGTGCCGCGCCGGCCGGCGCTCGACGAGAAGGGCAGCTGGGCGGTGGTGGTCACCTATTCCGATGACGGCTACGTGTCCGACGAGGACGCCAGCAAGATCGACTACCAGGCCATGCTCAAGGACATGCAGGAGGCCACCCGCGAGGAGAACACGCAGCGCAAGAAGGCCGGCTACGAGCAGGTCGACCTGGTCGGCTGGGCGGTGCCGCCGCGCTACGACACCGGCAGCAAGAAGCTGTACTGGGCGCGCGAGCTGGCGTTCGCAGGCGAGCGCGAGCACACCCTCAACTACGACATCCGCGTGCTCGGCCGGCATGGCTACCTCAGCCTCAATGCGGTCTCGGGCATGGGCGAACTGGCGCAGGTGCGCGCGGGCATGCAGCAGTTGCTGCCGATGGCCGAGTTCGACAGCGGCGCCCGCTATGCCGACCACAACCCGTCCACTGACAAGATCGCCAGCTACGGCCTGGCCACCCTGATCGGCGGCGGCCTGGCGGCCAAGGCCGGCCTGTTCGCCAAACTCGGCCTGCTGCTGGCCAAGGCCTGGAAGCTGGTGCTGGTCGGCCTGATGGGCCTGGTCGCCGGCGTGCGCAAGCTGTTCGGCGGACGCCAGCGCGACGGCGGCACGGTGCGCTGACCGGCACCGCCGTCACGCTGGGCAATTCACGCCACCCCGGCTAAAGTTCCGTGTCGGAGCAGGACGCAGTCGAGAGCAGCATGCCGCCACAGGCAGCCGGCCGAACGGAAGGACGGCCTCCCCACATCGCAGGCGTCAGTGTCCGCCGCACCATGCGGCGGCGGTAAGGGGCATGCTCGATACCTATCGCGAAGTCGTCACCCCCGAAGGCGTGCCGCTGCATCTGCCGGCCGCCGGCGCGGTGCCGCGCGCGTTGGCCTGGCTGATCGACCTGGCGCTGCGCTTCGCCCTGCTCGCCGCCATGGGCATGCTCCTCGGCCTGCTCGGCGGCCTCGGCCAGGGTCTGTACCTGGTGGCGATGTTCCTGGTGTTCTGGGCCTACCCGATCGTGCTGGAGGGCTGGCGCGGCCAGACCCTGGGCAAGCAGGCGCTGGGCCTGCGCGTGGTGGCGCGCAACGGCGCGCCGGTGGGGTGGATGGCCGCGATCACCCGCAACCTGCTGCGCACCGTGGACATGCTGCCGTTCGGCTATGCCGTCGGCCTGATCGCCTGCCTGTTCGATGCCCATTCGCGGCGCCTGGGCGACCTGGTCGCCGGCACGCTGGTGGTGCACCAAGCGCCGCGCGAGGACGAGGCGTTGCCGCCGATCGCCAGCGCCCTCGCACCGCCGCGGCCGCTGCTGCCGGCCGAACAGGCGGCGCTGATCGCCTTCGCCGAGCGCGCGCCGCGGCTCACCCCGGAGCGGCAGCTGGAACTGGCCGCGCTGGCGCAGCCGCTGACCGACACGCCGGGCCAGGCCGGAGTGCTGCGCCTTTACGCGATGGCCAACTGGTTGCTGGGCCGCCGATGAAACAGGAACAGTTCGTCCTCCGCCATCAGCACGAGTGGCAGGCGTTCGAGGCCTGGCTGCAGCGCAGCGGCAGCGCGCGCAAGCCGGCGCCGACCGCCACCGACACGCCCAGCGATGCCACGGCCGCGGTCGCGCCGCCGCATCCGCAGCAACCGCCGCCGCTCGCCGACGAGGACGTGCCGGCGCGCTACCGGCGCCTGTGCCAGCAGCAGGCGCTGGCGTGCAAGCGCGGCTACAGCCCGCAGGTCACCGCGCGCCTGCAGCACCTGATGCAGCAGGGCCACACCGTCCTGTACCGGGCGCCGCGTCCGCGCTGGCGGCGCGCGGCGGAATTCCTGTTCGCCGAATTCCCGCAGGTGGTGCGCAGCCAGGCCGGCTACATGGCCGCGGCCACCGCGCTGTTCGTGGTGCCGCTGGTGACCATCTTCGTGCTGCTGCAGTTCCGTCCGGAACTGATCCACGGGCTGATGGATCCGATGCAGGTCAGCCAGATCGAGCGCATGTACGACCCCGCCGCCAGCGCGCAGAAACTCGGCCGCGACAGCGGCACCGATTGGCAGATGTTCGGCCACTACATCATGAACAACATCAGCATCGGTCTGCGCACCTTCGCCAGCGGCCTGCTGGCGGGACTGGGCACGGTGCTGGTGCTGCTGTTCAACGGCATCACCATCGGCGCGGTGGCCGGGCACCTGCACCAGATCGGCTACGGCGTCACCTTCTGGCGCTTCGTCGCCGGGCATGCGCCGTTCGAACTGACCGCGATCGTGATCGCCGGCGGCGCCGGCCTGCAGCTCGGCCTGAAGGTGCTGGTGCCGGGACGGCGGCGACGCATCGATGCGCTGGTCGAAGGCGGCAAGATCGGCGCACGGCTGTGCCTGGGCGTGGCCGCGATGCTGCTGGTGGCCGCCTTCATCGAGGCGTTCTGGTCGTCCATCGCGACCGTGCCGGCGTGGATCAAGTACAGCGTGTCGGCGCTGCTGTGGACGCTGGTGCTGACGTGGCTGTGGCGCGGCGGCCGCGGCCGGGTGGAGGCCATCGATGCGGATTGAGCGCCTGGACGTGGTGCTGCGCGCACGCTCGGCCTGGGAAGCGATGGAACTGGGCACCGCGCTGGTCCGTCGCCACGCCGGGGCGATCTGGAAGCCATGGGTGCTGGTCACCCTGCCGCTGTGCGTCGCGCTCAACCTCGGCGCCTGGGCGATCGACCGGCTGTGGCTGGCGTCGCTGTTGCTGTGGTGGCTGAAGCCGGTGCTGGACCGGATCCCGCTGTTCGTGATCTCGCGCGCGGTGTTCGGCGACGTACCGCGCGTGCGCGACACCGTGCGCGCGCAGGGCGCCTGGGGCTGGCGCACGCTGCTCGGCTACCTGACCTGGCGCCGGCTGAGCCCGGCACGCAGCGTGTTCATGCCGCTGGAGTTGCTGGAAGGCGCCAGCGCCGACCAGCAGCGCGAGCGCCGCCGCACCCTGGGCGGGGCCATCTACGGCCATGCGCTGCTGCTGGCCAGCGTGTGCTGGCATTTCGAGGCGATGCTGTGCGTGGCCTGCATCGCCACGATCTTCATGTTCGTGCCCATCGACCTGCTGCCGGAAACCGCGCGCGCGGCCTGGGCGCTGATCGGCGACCAGACGCCGGCATGGGCGGACATCGGCTTCAACGTCATCGGCTGGCTGGCGATGACCCTGATCGAACCGTTCTTCGTCGGCGCCGGCTTCGGCCTGTACCTCAACCGGCGTACCCAGCTCGAAGCCTGGGACGTGGAGATGGCGCTGCGCCGGATGGCCGCGCGCCTGCGCGGCGCCGCGCCGCTGGCGCTGCTGTGCGTGGCCCTGCTTGCCGCGCCGGCCGCGGCGCTGCGTGCACAACCGGTGGCCGAGGACGCGGCAACGCAGACCGCGGCGGCGCAGGATGCGCCCGCGGACGACACGCGCGATGGCGATGGCGAGACCGACCCCGCGACGGACACCGACGCGGACGCCGACACCAACGCAAACGCCGAGACCGACGACAAGGCCGCGGCCGCGCCCGCCGCCGACACCCACCACCACAACGCCGAACACCCGGTCCCGCTGGACGAAGTGTTCGACACAGAGCCCGCCGCCGATGCGCGCTTCGCCCGCGCCGCCGACCGTGCCTACGCCGACCCGCTGCTGACCGCCAAGCGCACCATCGGCTACTGGAAGAAGCGCAATCCCGACGAACCGCCCAAGCCGGACGACAAGCAGCAAGACCTCACCCCGTTCGGCAAATGGATCAAGGCCGCGGCCCAGGCCATCGCCTTCGTCGGCCGCTGGGGCATGTGGCTGCTGGCGGGAATCCTGCTGCTGGTGCTGCTGCTCACCGCCAGGCACTGGCTGCCGTGGATGCGCGGCACCGGGCGCCGGCGCGCGACGGTGGCGGCGGCGCCGGAGCACGTGCCGGTGCTGGCGCCGCAACCGCTGCCCGACGACGTGGCGACGGTGGCGCGACGTGCCTGGCGCGAGGGCCGCCACCGTGATGCGCTGGCGCTGCTGTACCGGGCCAGCGTGGCGACGCTGTGCGAACGCGCCGACCTGGTGCTGCCGCCCAGCGCCACCGAGGCGCAGTGCCTGCGCGCCGCGCAACGCCTGCCCGACGACGCCGACCGCGGCCTGTTCGCGCGCATGGTGCGGGTCTGGCAGCACGCCGCCTATGCTGGCCGGCTGCCGGAGGATGACGCCTTCGACACGCTGGTCGACGAGCTGCAGCGCCAGTTCCGGTGGCAGGCATGAACAGCGGCACGCGCAATGCGCTGATCTTCCTGGTCGGCCTGCTGCTGGTCAGCGTCGGCGCGGCCTGGTTCTTCGGCCGCTACGAACGCGCCGAGCGGGAGATCGTGCTGCCGCCGCGCGGCGAGGCCGCCTACAACCCGCTGTACGCGCTGCGCCAGACCCTGCGCGCCGACGGCGTGCGCGCCGAGTCGCGGCAACGCCTGGACCTGGCGGCGATGCGCCTGCGCCCGCACGACAGCGTGGTGCTGTATGGCGACCCGCGCATGCTCGGCAAGGCCGATGGCGACACCCTGCTGGATTGGGTGGAGCACGGCGGACATCTGGTGCTGCGCACGCCCACCGTCGAGGTCAAGCGCGGCGACGTGCCGATCCTGGAAGCACTGGACATCACCGTCGAGGCAAGCAGCCCGGACAACTGCCTGATGATGGCGGTGCCCGGCGCGGCGCCGCAGAAGGTGTTCTGCGACGGTCGCCGCTTCCACATCGATCCGGACACCCCCGACAACTGGTGGAGCGGCGAGGACGACGACTTCGTGTTTGCGCGCGTGCCCTACGGCGACGGCAGCGTGGACGTGCTGTCGGAGCTGGATTTCCTCGAGAACCAGGACAACCGGCTCGGCAGGATGTTCGAGGATTCGCCGATGGAGAACGACCCGATGCTGCGCAGCGGCGGATTGCGCGAGGCCGGCAACCGCCTGCTGGCGCGGCAGGTGCTGGGGCCGAACTACGGCCAGGGCACCATCCACCTGATCTACTCGGCCGAACTGCCGTCGCTGTGGCGCACCCTGTTCACCCGCGGCTGGCCGGCCTGGCTGCCGGCGCTGCTGATCCTGCTGGCCTGGCTGTGGTCGCGCATGCAGCGCTTCGGGCCGCTTCGCGCCGCGCCGGCCGAGGATCGCCGCTCGCTGCTGGAGCACGTGCGTGCCAGCGGCGAACACCTGCTGCGCTTCGGCCGCGCCGACCTGCTGCACGCGGCGGTGCGCGAGGCGTTCCTGGCGCGGCTGCGCCGGCGCGCACCGCTCGCCGCCGCGCTGGACGGCCCGGCCCAGGCCGCCGCCATCGCCGACCGCCTGCAACTGCCGGTAGCGCAGGTCGAACAGGCGCTGCAGCCGCCGCCGCCCAATCAACCCGCCGCCTTGCGCGAGCGCATCCGCCTCCTCGTCCAGATGAGAAACCAGTTATGACCACCGCCCCCTCCGACGCCGTCGCGCCGCTCGCCGGCCCTGCCCTGATCGAACGCGCCGAGGCGATCCGCGCCGCGGTCGGCCACGCCTTCATCGGCCAGCCGGAGGTGCTGGAGCAGATCCTGATCGCGCTGCTGGCCGGCGGCCATGTGCTGATCGAGGGCGTGCCCGGCCTCGGCAAGACCCTGCTGGTGCGCGCGCTGGCGCAGGCGCTGGAACTGAACTACGCACGCGTGCAGTTCACCCCGGACCTGATGCCCAGCGACGTCAGCGGCCACGCCGTGTACGACCCCAAGACCGAGAGCTTCAAGATCCGCCGCGGCCCGGTGTTCACCCACCTGCTGCTGGCCGACGAAATCAATCGCGCCCCGGCCAAGACCCAGTCGGCGCTGCTGGAAGTGATGCAGGAAGGCCAGGTCACCATCGAAGGCACGGCCTTCCCGCTGGCGCCGCCGTTCCTGGCCCTGGCCACGCAGAACCCGGTCGAGCAGGAAGGCACCTATCCGTTGCCGGAAGCGCAGCTGGACCGCTTCCTGCTGAAGATCCTGATCGACTACCCGCAACTGGAGGACGAGGCGCGCATGGTCGCCGCGGTCACCAGCGGCCGCAGCGCCGGCGACTTCGACCTGTCGCAGGTGCCGCGCGTGCTCGGCGCCGAGGACGTGGTGGCGATGCAGGCCAGCACCGCCGCCATCGCGGTGGACCCGCAGGTGATCGACTACGCCGTGCGCATCGTCGCCGCCACCCGCCGCTGGCCGGGCATTGCGCTCGGCGCCGGCCCGCGCGGCAGCATCGCCCTGGTCCGCGCGGCGCGCGCGCAGGCGGTGCTGTCCGGCCGCGACTTCGTCATCCCCGACGACATCCGCGACGTGGCCAAGCCGGCCCTGCGCCACCGCATCGCCCTGGCCCCGGAACTGCAGATCGAAGGCCAGAGCGCCGACGACGCCCTCAGTGCGCTGCTGGCCAAGGTGGAGGCACCACGGAAATGAGCGGGGAGTCGGGAATGGGGAATGGGGAATGGGAAAAGCCGGGGTTCCCGGCGTTTCCAGCTATTCCCGATTGCAGTGAGCTGACGAACGCAGCGATGCGTCGCGCTACAGCGCTGCCGCTTTTCCCATTCCCCATTCCCCATTCCCCCCTCCCGGCCACCCAGCGATGAGACCCGCCCCGCTCCTGCTGGCCTTGCTCGCGCTGTGGGCGCTGTGCGGCCTGGCCGTGGCGCTGGGCTGGCTGCCGCTGTGGAGCTGGCAGGCGATCGCGGCGGGCATCGCGCTGGTCGCGGCGCTGGATGCGTGGCGGCTGTGGCGGCGGCCGACGCCGCAGGTGCGCCGCGAGCTGCCCGAAGCGCTGCCGCTGGGCGTGCAGCGCGAGGTGGTGCTGCACCTGGACAGCGCGCAGCGCCAGCGCGTGGACCTGTTCGACCTGGTCCCCAGCGGCTGGGAGCTGCAGGGCCTGCCGCAGCGCCTGACCCTGCCCGCCGCGCACCAGACCCAGGTGCGCTACCAATTGCGCCCGACCGCGCGCGGCCGCGTCGTCTTCGACGGCACCCACCTGCGCCTGCATGCGCCCTGGCGCCTGTGGCGGCAGCAACGCCTGGCCGGGCCGGCGCAGACCGTGCGCGTGTACCCGAACTTCGCGCCGCTGACCCGCTTCGCCCTGTTCAGCGCCGAACAGGCCTCGCGTCTGGTCGGCGCGCACCTGAAGCGGCGCCGCGGCGAAGGCACCGACTTCCACCAGATGCGCGAGTACCGGGTCGGCGACAGCCTGCGCCAGATCGACTGGAAGGCCACCTCGCGCGCGCGCAAGCTGATCTCGCGCGAGTACCAGGACGAAAAGAACCAGCAGTTGCTGATGCTGATCGACACCGGGCGGCGGATGCTGGCCAGCGAGTCCGGCCTGTCGCACTTCGACCATGTGCTCAATGCGGCGCTGGTGGTGTCGTACCTGGCACTGCGCCAGGGCGATGCGGTGGGCATGATGGCCAGCGGCGGCGACGCGCGCTGGGTGGCGCCGCAGCGCGGCATGGCCACGGTCGACGTGCTGCTGCGCGCCAGCTACGACCTGCAACCGCAGCCGGTGGCCACCGACTACCTGGCCGCGGCCACCGAACTGTCGCTGCGCCAGCGCCGCCGCGCGCTGGTGATGCTGGTCAGCAACGTGCGCGACGAGGACATCGAAGACCTGCTGGCCGCGGTGCGCCTGCTGCAGCGCCGCCACCTGGTGTGCGTGGCCAGCCTGCGCGAGCGCGAGCTGGACCAGGCGCTGAGCGAGGAGGTCCACGACCTGCCGCAGGCCGTGCAGGCTGGCGCGGTGGCGCGCTACCTGCAGCAACGCAGCGCCGCGCACGAGGCGCTGCGCAGCCACGGGGTGATGGTGCTCGACGTCACCGGCGAGGAACTGCCCGCCGCCCTGATCGAGCGCTACCTGGCGGTGAAGCGCGACGGGTTGCTGTAGCGCGCCCTGGCCAGGGCGGCGTTGCGCCTTCCCGTGCTTGGTTTGGATGCCAGCAGCCAGCACAGTGCCGTCGCGTGGCAACGCAGGTGCGAGCGGTTGTTGTTCCACTGCAATTGCCGCCCCCATGCAGGAGCGGCTTCAGCCGCGACGGGCGTTCACCGGGACTCTGTCGCGGCTGAAGCCGCTCCTACAGTGCACTCGATGCAGGCCACCGAAAGAGACTGAGCGGCACGCCCCCATCGATTGCGCAGATCGCGCGAATCACCTGAAAGGCAAAACACGCACGGACGCTGCTTACACACCCGACGTCGCAGGCACGGACGGCAGCTGCGCACTGGCCTGCTGCAGACGCTGCAAGGTCCGCAGCATCAGCGGCCGATGCCGTGCCAGCTTCATCCACGCCGGCAACCGCGCCACCATCGAGCGCCCGAACAGGCCACGGCGTTCGCGCAGCGTCGCCGCCACGTAGTCCTGCAACTCCTGCAGATGGCGCGGGTTGTAGGCCCACAGCACGCCGGCGCGGGTCGGCGCGACCAGCGCCAGCGGCATGCCGAAATGCGGATCGTGGGGCGAGCCGTCGCGCACGCGCCGCGGCTGCACCGCCACTGCGCAGTCCTTGCGACACGACGCGCAGCGGCCGGGCAAGGTCTTGGGCGGCGGTACAGCGGCGGCTGACACTGCGCAGACATGCACCCACTGATGTCCGCAGTGGCCGCAGGCCCGGCGGCCGACCAACTGCACCATTCCTACCCAGTCGTCCGCCGCACTGTCCAACGCAGCGCTGCACTGCCCGCAACGGAAGCGTGCCTGCCAGCGATACGGCTCCCACTGCGCCAGCACCCAGCCTGGCGCGCCGCAGCGATGACAGCGCACCGCCACCTGGTCGGCATAGGCAGCCAACGGCGTTCCGTCGTTGCGATGCCGACGCGGCGCATCAGGCGACGCCGTGTCGGCGCGCGACACCGACTCACGCATACAGCACGCCCGGCCGCGCGTCTTCGACGATGGCATGCGGCAGGAACCGCGCGCTGTCACGGGTGATCGGGCCGTCGTCCTCGCGGATGCCGATGCCGCAGGCGCGGTCGCCGACGATCCAGCTGCCGACCATCGGGTAACGACCCTCGAACGCCGGAAGCGGATGTGCCTGCTGGCGGATGTAGGGCCCGGCATAGGGGCCGTCGCTCTCCAGCACACTGCCATCGTCCAGGTGCAGCGCGATGTTGGCGCCCTCGCGCGAATGCAGCGGCTTGCGCACCCAGCCCGGCGGCAACGTGGTGCCGTCGTCGAACACGGCCGGCAGCAGGTTCGGGTGGCCGCGATGGCGCTCCCACAGCAGCGGCAGGATGCCCTTGTTGCTGAGCAGCGCCTTCCACGGCGGCTCCAGCAGGCGCAGGCCCGAGCCCGGCAGGGCCTGGCCGAAGCGCTCGGCGAACATGTCCTCCAGCGGATACAGCTTGAACAGCGCGCCGATCACCGTGTCGTCCAAATCGGTATAGCGGCCGTCGCTGGACAGGCCGATGTCCTCGATGGCGATCAGCTCGCCGCCGACGCCGGCCTGCGCGGCGCAGTCGCGCAGGTAGGCGACCGTGCCTTGGTCCTCTTCCGAATCGCGCACCGCGGCGAAGTACAGCGGCGGCGGCAACCCGCCGGCGAGCGCGGCGAAGCGCTCCAGCAAGGCTTCGTGGATGGAGTTGAACTGGTCGGCGTCGTCCGGCAGGCGGCCCTGCGCGCGCTGATCCTCCAGCCACTGCCACTGGAAGAACGCCGACTCGAACAGCGAGGTCGGCGTGTCGTAGTTCAGTTCGTACAGCTTGGCCGGGCCGCGACCGTCGTAGGCCAGGTCCAGGCGCCCGTAAAGATGCGGCTCGCGGCGACGCCAGCTGTCGGCGATCCAGTCGCGGAACGCCGGCGGAATCGCCAGCCGCTGCATCAGCGCCTCGCTGGCGACGATCTCGTCGAGCAGGCCCATCGCCATCGCGTGCAGTTCGGCGCTGGGATCTTCCAGGTCGCGCTCGATCTGGCGCAGGCTGAACGCGTAGTAGGCGCGTTCGTCCCAGTAGCGCTGACCGTCGATGGTGTGGAAGCGGAAACCGTACTCCGCGGCCTGGGCGCGCCAGTCGCCGCGCTCGACGATCGCGATGCGTTTCATGCGGGGTCTCGTGCGTTGAGGAAAAAAGCCGGACTCAGCTGCCGAAGCCGCGCCCACCGGCGGATTCGCCGAAACCGCCGCGGCTGACGGTGACCGCCCGGTTCGGCGTGGCGCCGATATGGGTCATGGTCTGGTTGCCGCGCAGCATCGTGCCGCTGCTCACCGCACCGGCGCCGCCGGAATAGGATGCCGGCCGCTGCCACTGGTTCTGCCGGTCCTGGTAGGCGGGGGCCGCATTGAACCCGGCGGCGCGGTTGTTGTTGAGCATCTGCGACAGGAAGAAGCCGGTCATCATCGGCCCGATGAAGGAATGGCCGTGGCTGTCGCGCTGCTCCACGCAGCGATCTTGCGCATAGTCCTGCGCGCATTGCTCGCGGCTGGCGTACTTGGGCCCCTGTTCCGCCGCCTGCTTCTGCGCCTGCGCGAAGGCCTCGCGGCAGGTGGCGATGTCGTGGGTCTGCGCCACACAGGCATCCACCGAGGTGTAGAGACCTTCCTGGGCCTTGGCTTCCGGCTCGCGCCCGCAGGCGGTGAACAGCAATGGTGCCGCGCTCATCAGCAACAACGCGGTCGTCTTTGACCTTTTCATGGCAACGTCTTCCTGAGTCCAGGCACGATGATGCCCGGTTCCGCCGGCCGCGGAAACCCGCGGCCGGCGGTTGGACCTCGCTGCTGACGCAGTCGCGACGCGTCAGCTCTTCGGCGGCGGCGGCACGTAGCTGGACAGGCGCGCGTCGAAATACGGCTGCACCGCGGCGATATTGGACTTGACCTGGATGTCCATGCCGACGTCGCGGCTCATGCCCAGCACGTCGTTGTCCGGCCAGCCGGGCCCGAAGCACCACTGCGTGCTGGGGATGTTGTTGGCCTGCAGGTGCGCGAGCATGCGCTTGGTCGCCAATTCCGCGCTGGCGTTGCCGGCCGGATAGCCGTGCTCGCCGAGAAAGCCGCGCTTGCCTCTGCGTGCCAGCCAGTCGATGAACGGCGTGACCATCTCGATGCCGGTGTCCGGCGCAACGTTCTCATTGGGATTGGCCCAGGCGCCGCCTCCGCGGCCCTCGTTATCCAGATAGTTGTGCGCCTCGTAGACGATGCGGTCGTACGGGTCGGGGATCGTGTCCAGGGTGTTCGACGCCTCTTTCCACCGGCGGGCGCTAGCGTACTCGTTGCCGCAGACGAACACGTAATGCGACCGGTCGAAATCGAAGATGCGCGCCGCGGTGGCGGTGGCGGTGCGCAGCCAGTGGTCGGCCATCACCAGCTTGCTGCCGTCGGCGTTGTACTCCGGTCCCTCGTAGGGTTCGTTCATCAGGCCCCAGCCGAAGATCGCCGGATGCGAGCGGAAGCGCTGCACGATGCGGCTCCACAGATCCGGCAGGCCGGCGGCGTTGTACAGCGTGCAGCCCGGCGTGCCGATCACGCGGTACTCGTAGAGCTTGAGCAGGTTGTCGGCCGGGTCGAAGTAGGCCAGGTACAGGAAATTGCCCTTTCGGTAGGTGCCGTTCCACACCGCCTGGTCGGCGGGGTCGGTGACCGCGCGTCCGTCCGGCCCGATCAATTGCCCGGAGCCATCGCGCCGGTAACCGGACTTGCTCGCGACCTTGATCGGCAGGCGCATGTAGTCGTGCAGCTCCAGGATCGCCACCTTGCCGCGCAGCGCGAGCCGGTCCAGCACTTGCTCGACCTGGTCGCAGTACGTGGCGTTGAGCGGCATGCCCTGACCGGTGCTGAAGCGTGCGGCGGTGGTGGGCAGGCGGAACAGCGGGCAGGCGCCAGCGGCGACGATGTGCTGGTCGCGGATGTCGCGGTAGTGCCGGTCGATGATGGCGTTGTCGACGAAGTTGTTGGACGCCAATCCGGACAGGTTGAGGCCGGCGAACGGCAGCGTGCCCGCGGCGCGGGCCTGGCCGCCGAGGCCCCACAGCGCGGCGCCGGCGGCGATGCCGACACCGGCGCGCAGCACGCTGCGGCGGCCCGGATCGGCCGGGGTGGACACAAGGGACGGGGCGGGGGAGGAAACAGCGGAAGACGACGAACGCACATGCCGAAGCATGGACACCTCCTGTGGTCATGATGGGCGAGCCGGGCCTACGCCCCCTGACGCACCGGCCACCGCAGTCTGCCAAGCGTGTTCGGGCAGGTCTGCGAACCGCTTCTCACTCCTGGCCGGGGGCGCGGTGGCGCCAGCGTGCGTGCTAACGTGGTCGGCCCACCCGGTGGATGCCCAGGACGGTTGCAGCAGCAACGATCCGATCGCGCCACCATCGCCAGCCTCCCCGCCCGCTCGTTCGCTGCTCCCATGCCCGACTATCGCTCCAAGACCTCCACCCACGGCCGCAACATGGCCGGTGCCCGCGCGCTGTGGCGCGCCACCGGCATGCAGGACGCCGACTTCCACAAGCCGATCATCGCCATCGCCAATTCCTTCACCCAGTTCGTGCCCGGCCACGTACACCTGAAGGATCTCGGGCAACTGGTTGCGCGCGAGATCGAGCGCGTCGGCGGCGTAGCCAAGGAGTTCGACACCATCGCCGTGGACGACGGCATCGCCATGGGCCACGACGGCATGCTGTACTCGTTGCCCAGCCGCGAGATCATTGCCGACTCGGTGGAGTACATGGTCAACGCGCACTGCGCCGACGCACTGGTGTGCATCTCCAACTGCGACAAGATCACCCCCGGCATGCTGATGGCCGCGCTGCGCCTCAACATCCCCACCGTGTTCGTCTCCGGCGGGCCGATGGAAGCCGGCAAGACCAAGCTCGCCGACCACAACCTGGACCTGATCGACGCGATGGTGATCGCCGCCGATCCCACCGCCTCCGACGAGAAGGTCGCCGCGTTCGAGCGCAGCGCCTGCCCCACCTGCGGCTCCTGCTCGGGCATGTTCACCGCCAACTCGATGAACTGCCTGACCGAAGCGCTGGGCCTGGCCCTGCCCGGCAACGGCACCGTGGTCGCCACCCATGCCGACCGCGAGCAACTGTTCCTCAAGGCCGGCCGCACCGCGGTGGAACTGTGCCACCGCTGGTACGGCGCCGAAGACCCGCGCGCGCTGCCGCGCGGCATCGCCACCTTCGAGGCGTTCGAGAACGCGATGACCCTGGACATCGCGATGGGCGGCTCCACCAACACCATCCTGCACCTGCTCGCCGCCGCGCAGGAGGCCGAAGTACCGTTCACCCTGCGCGACATCGACCGCCTGTCCAAGCGCGTGCCGCAACTGTGCAAGGTGGCGCCGAACACGCAGAAGTACCACATCGAGGACGTGCACCGCGCCGGCGGCATCGTCGCCATCCTCGGCGAACTGGCGCGGGGCGGCCTGCTGCACACCGACCAGGCCACCGTGCACAGCCGTACCCTCGCCGACGCCATCGCGCAATGGGACATCACCCAGAGCGCCGACCCCGCGGTGCAGACCTTCTACCAGGCCGGCCCGGCCGGCATTCCCACCCAGGTCGCCTTCAGCCAGGCCACGCGCTGGCCGAGCCTGGACGCCGACCGCGCCAGCGGCTGCATCCGCGACGTCGCCCACGCCTACTCGCAGGAAGGCGGCCTGGCGGTGCTCTACGGCAACATCGCCGAGGACGGCTGCGTGGTGAAGACCGCGGGCGTGGACGAATCCATCCACGTGTTCGAGGGCAACGCCAAGGTGTTCGAAAGCCAGGACGCCGCGGCCAAAGGCATCCTCGCCGACCAGGTGCAGGCCGGCGACGTCGTGGTGATCCGCTACGAAGGCCCCAAGGGCGGCCCCGGCATGCAGGAAATGCTTTATCCGACCTCGTATCTGAAGTCCAAGGGCCTGGGCAAGCAGTGCGCCCTGCTCACCGACGGCCGCTTCTCCGGCGGCACCTCCGGCCTGTCGATCGGCCACGCCTCGCCCGAGGCCGCGGCCGGCGGCGCCATCGGCCTGGTGCGCGACGGCGACCGGATCCTGATCGACATCCCGCAGCGCTCGATCAACCTGCAGGTCTCCGACGAGGAACTGGCCGCCCGGCGCGCCGAGCAGGACGCCAAGGGCTGGAAGCCGGCGCAGCCGCGCCCGCGCAAGGTCAGCACCGCGCTGAAGGCGTATGCGCTGCTGGCGACCAGCGCGGACAAGGGCGCGGTGCGGGACAGGGCGTTGCTGGACGGGTGAGCCCGCGTCAGGCTCAGGTCGCAGGCGGCAGCAGCCGGCGATCGAGCGGGCTGCGCACCGCCGAGGCACCGCGTCCCAGTACGTGGGTGTAGAGCTGGGTAGTCGTCACGTCCTTGTGGCCGAGCAGCTCCTGCACCGTACGGATGTCGTGACCGGCTTCCAGCAGATGCGTGGCGAAGGAATGCCGCAGCGTGTGGCAACTGGCCGGCTTCTCCAGTCCCGCCTGCCGACAAGCCGCCTTGACCGCGCGCTGCAGCCCCTTCTCGTCCACATGATGCCGGCGCACCGCGCCGCCGCGCGGATCGACGCTGCGGCGCGGCGCCGGGAACAGGTACTGCCAGCCAGTCTCGCGCGCCGCGTTCGGATACTTGCGTGCCAGCGCCTGCGGTAGCCAGACCTCGCCATGACCCGCCTGGAGATCGCGCGCATGCACGCGCCGGGCTTCGTCCACCTGCGCCAGCAACGCCGCGCGCAGCGATTGCGGCAGGATCGTGCGGCGGTCCTTCCCGCCCTTGCCATCGCGCACCACGATCTCCTTCCGGCCGAAATCCACGTCCTTGATGCGCAGGCGCACGCATTCCATGAGGCGCATACCGGTACCGTAGAGCAGCGCGGCCATCAGCCCGTGGCGACCGTCCATCTGCGCCAACAGTGCGGTCACCTCGCCCTCGCTCAGAACCGTTGGCAGCCGGCGCGGACGCTTGGCGCGCTGGATCTCGTCCATCCAGGGCAGCTCCCGACCCAGCACCTCCCGGTAAAGGAACAGCAACGCGGCCAGCGCCTGGTTCTGCGTGGACGGCGCCACGTTGTCGCGTGCCGCCAGATCGGTCAGGAACGCTTCCACTTCCTGTACCCCCATCGTGTCAGGATGGCGCTTGCCATTGGCCAGAATGAAACGGCGGATCCAAGCGACGTAGGCCTCCTCGGTGCGCTTGGCCCTGCCCAGGCGCCGCAGACGCTCGCGCACCTGATCGAGCAGGCGTGGCGCTTGCTTCTGGCTCGAACCACTTGATGCCGGAGAATGCGTTGAGAGAAGTCGATCCGAGTGATACCGTGCCATGCAGACAAAGCTCGCAGGGGGATGCGACATGTTTACGCACCAGAGTTACACGCCTGGATCGGGGGAAAGCCTTGCAGGGTGTGGGATCATGCATGGAATCAACGTGGGAATTCCCGGACTACGCACCGGCGTTACCGGTGGTTTTGTCTTCGAATAGTAGTTAGGCCCGTAAAAAGCAGAATGCCGCAGGCGGATGTCTGACCGCCTACGGCATTGTTCGCATTACTCTTCGGCTACGATCATGATGCCGCGTTTCGTCACTTGCACTCGTGCTTTCTGACCTACCGCAAATCCTGCCGCTTGCAACCAATCGCCACTTAAACGCAAGAACGGTACTTGTCGTGGTCGGGTCCGACGCTCTATGTCTCTGTGCTGGCTTTCGTAGAACTGATAGCCAACGGTTAAAAAGCGCGGCTCCTGCGGTGCAGTCTTTTTCTTCACGGCCATAGTGGCCTCCTAGCGGATTGTTGAGTTATGCCCCTGTTGAGAGGGCGACCGAGTACTTCAACACCGCCGCTAGACGGCCCCCAGCTTTCCCCGGCAAGCCGGGTCTTGTATGACTGGACGCTACTCGGCCATAGGAACTATGGACGCAAAAAAACCGCGTTTCAGTCGCGGGCACTGCTAGCGGAAGGTATGTTGAGTACCTTGGGTCAATCTAGCGCTCCACCGGCTTGCGGTCAACTCGCGTGCACGGGCCTAACAATTCGTTCAAGCCGACCCCGCATCGTGGCAGCGCCTGCGTGCTTTACGCTACGCTAGCACGCAGTCACCGCCCCGCTGCGGGGCGGCTTAACTCAGGCGTTAGGCGGTAGTGCTGTACGGGCGGCGCGGCTTCCGCCTTCGGCAACAACACTGGCGCTTCAGCAGTCGGCTCCGGTACGCAGTCCTTTCGTCTCCAACCATCTGGTTGGCTACCGCTTCGCCATCCGGCTTCATTGCTTCGCTGCGCTCATTGCCTTTGGCTTCGTTTACATCTGGCTGCAAGCACCTCGGGCAAGCCTCGCAACCGCAATCTGTGGCATGCTCGGCTCGCGGCGGCTGTGCTGGGGAGCACGGTTCATCGTTCACCACCCCCTTGGCACCACCGCCTAACAATTCATTCAAGCCGAAGCTGCTTCGCAGCTCGGCTTAATTCTGGCGTTAGGCGGTAGTGCTGTACGTGCGGCGCGGCTTTCGTCTTCGGCAGCAGCATCGGCGCTTCAGCGGTCGGCTCCGGGGCGCAGTCCTCACGTTCAATGCCACTGAATAGGTCGCCGCTTCGCCCTTTCGCTTCATCGCCCCCGCTGCGCTCATTGCCATTGGCTTCGGTCACATCCCAGCGGCAGGCACCTCGGGCAAGCTCCAAGGCCACTATCTGTGGCATGCTCTGCTCTCGGCGGCAGTGCTGGGGAGTACGGTCCATGGTTCACCATCTTCTGGCACCACCGTCTAACTATTCATTCAAGCCGAAGCTGCTTCGCAGCTCGGCTTAATTCTGGCGTTAGGCCTTATGAAGAATGCTCCACCCGGATACGAATGCCCATTCTGCGGTATTTCGGAGACGCTTCCATCGCCTGCCCGAGAGTCAGCCGTTGTCTTGGTGGATGCCAACGTGTTCGCTCTCGTCCCGACTCACCATTACGCTGGGATAAAGGGTAACTGTCTAGTGATACCTCGGAGCCATTATGAGAACGTGCTGGACATCCCGGAGAACCTTGGCAGCGAGTTCTTTCGTGCTACGCGTCGTCTGACGCAGGCTATGCGGACCGCTTTCCAATGTGAAGGAGTCTCCACTCGACAACACAATGGGCCAGCCGGCAATCAAGATGTCTGGCACTACCATCTTCATGTATTTCCTCGCTACACAAACGACGGGCTGCATACGGGTCAGAAAGCGCCTTACACCATCGAGGAGCGCATAAGGTTTGCGAGCATTCTCCAGGCTGCACTGCGGTAGTGTGCACTTTGCTTGCGGGTCGGGCTGCCGTAGGGCCTAACAATTCATTCAAGCCGACGCCACTTCGCGGCGCGGCTTAATTCAGGCGTTAGGCGGCATGTCAGACCACTTGGTTTTGACTACTAGCTACAAGAACATAGGGGAAAATCATGGGTAGATGGGCAATACTGGCGTTCTTCGCATTGGCTGGCACAGCTCAATCAGAGGATGAGAACATTCATTCGCGCGAGATGCTCGAAAAGGCGATGAATAAACGCAGCACTTCGGTTGCGTATTGGCGCAATCATGGCGCTACTGAGCAAACCAGATGGATGCCGGTTTCTAAATTGAGCTTGGTGGATATGAAGTCAGTTGTGTCCTCCGGCAATACGGTCACTGCGTGGGTTCGCACGGATGTGCTGGCCGGATCAATGCCTGGAATTTCAGAGGACAGTTCTTTGATCCAGCGAACCATCTTCTATTGCGACAGCCGAAGAACGTCAGTGCAAGCGGCCGTTCTCCGCGATGCCGCCGGCAATCCTTTGAGCACAGACGATGCGCCTAAGCCAACGACTGATGTTGCTCCGGGAAGCAATGCAGAATGGCTTCTTGAGTGGGCATGTAAGTAAACTGCAAGCGTGGCTTGTGTAGCAAGAGCAAAGATCCGCGTAAGGTTGACTTACATATAGGATGAAGTTTCCCCCTATAGTCAGCCAGTGGATTTGCCAAAGCACAAGTCGCCCCTCCCAACTTTCATCCAATGACGCCTGACAGTTCATTCAAGCAGACGTCGCTCCGAAAATTGGGCTTAACTCAGGCGCTCGGTCACAGTACCACTAAATCAACAGAGAGGTCTAAATGAGTTCTTATTACGTAAACAACAACCCTCAATTGACGGGTGAACACGAGGTACACAAGGAGACTTGTGCTTTTCTCCCGACTAACAAGACCTATCTTGGCGTATTCTTTAATTGCAAAGATGCTATCGCTGCTGCCAGGGGCTACTACAGCAACGTCGATGGCTGCTTCTGGTGCTCCAGGGACTGCCATACCCGCTAAGTAGCCTAACAACTCAATCAAGCCGAACTGGCTTCGCCAGTCGGCTTATCTCGGACGTTAGGCGGTGGTGCTGTACGTGCGGCGCGGCTTCCGTCTTCGGCAACAGCACTGGCGCTTCAGTGGTCGGCTCCGGGGCGCAATCCTCACGTCCATTGCCAGCGGCTTGGTCACTGCTCCGCCGCCGCGCTTCACCGCTCCCGCTGCACTCACTGCCTTGGCTTCGGCCACATCCGGCTGCCAGCACATCGGGCAAGCCTCGCGACCGCAATCTGTGGCATGCTCGGCTCGCGGCGGCAGTGCTGGGGAGCACGGTCCATGGTTCACCGCCTCCTTGGCACCACCGCCTAACAATTCATTCAAGCCGACGCCGCTTCGCGGCGCGGCTTAATTCAGGCGTTAGGCGGTAGTGCTGTACGGGCGGCGCGGCTTTCGTCTTCGGCAACAACACTGGCGCTTCAGCAGTCGGCTCCGGGGCGTTGTCCTCTCTTCTCCAGCCATCGGGTCGGCCGCCGCTTCGCCGGCCAATTTCATTACCCCGCTGCGCTCATTGCTTTCGGCTTCGGCTACATCCAGCGGCCAGCACCTCGGGCAAGCCTCGCAACCGCAATCTGTGGCATGCTCGGCTCACGGCGGCTGTGCTGGGGAGCACGGTTCATCCTTCACCGCCCCCTTGGCACCACCGCCTAACAATTCATTCAAGCCGAAGCTGCTTCGCAGCTCGGCTTAATTCTGGCGTTAGAGCCCGCACTTGAGATCATGGACAAGGAAGCAAGCAGACTACTTCGTTCACTTCTAGATCCGCGAATTGCGGAGTTCGTTGACTGGCGCAAGTTCCTGTCTTCTCCAAAGTTCTTGGCAATTGGACAGGATCAGATTGATCACTTCGTAAAGCATGGGGACTTCCGCTACATCAAGCTCGTGCTGGATCAGTTCATGGGCCACAAGTCGTTCAAGCCAATGCTACTTTGGTTCTGTGATTCTGCCGGCCTTGATTACTCCTTTTCTGGCGCAGAGCTGGTGCTTAAGCGTGCTTCTAGCGCTCGCACCTTGGAGGGAGACCTCAAAGCCTACATGGCCACGTACACGGGCACAGCCAAGGATGTCGGCGGGATTGTTCCAACCAAACCAACACGGCAGCAAGTGCTTGCCAAACTGTTCAATCCAGAGGGGCGGCGCGGCGGGAATCCATGCGTCCAAGGCGGAGCGCCGGGCCTCGGAAAGCGTAGTTAGCAATGCGTTCCGGGGCGGGCTCTAACAATTCATTCAAGCCGACGCCGCTTCGCGGCGCGGCTTAATTCCGGCGTTAGAGGCCTGCAATGCAAAAAAAGCTAGTCTTCGTAGCAGTGCTACTTTCTGGCTTCGCCAAAGCAGGGCTAGCTCAGGAGCTAAGTCCTGAAGTTAAAGAACAGACAAGCAAATACGCCGGTTCAATTATTCTTTGCATGATCGATCATGTTGAGCCTTACTTGTCAACAAAGGAGACAGCGGGAGACCTTGTTGACGCAGCCATGTCGGCCTGCCAGGGGAAATTTGATGATATGCGCGACTTCTTGCTAAGGACGTACGTCGATCCCTCAGCAACAGAAGCAGTCCAGCTCGATCAGAAAGTTATGGTTGATAAGATGGTAGAGGCCGGAAATAAAAGGGATCGGTCGCTAATTTTGTCCTCCATCCTCCAGAAGCGCCGCGAGCACGGCCTCTAACAGTTCATTCAAGCCGAACGGGCTTCGCCCGGCGGCTTAACTCAGGTGTTAGGCGGGTGAACAAAGCATGCTTCGTCCACCCATCTTTACAGATCAGCCTTCCGAGCTCGGAATGATCGTGATGCACCCATCAGCAATATTGATGCTGACCTTTTGGCCAACGGCAAAGCCAGCCTGCCGCAACCAATGGCCACGCAGGCGCAGGTACGGGACGGCCAGTGGTGGCGGCCGGTGATCGCGCTTGAGGGCATACGGACTGTAGCCTACGGTGAGCACACGACGAGCGGGGAGCGTACGAGCTTGAGCAGCCATGATGGCCTCCTAGTAGTTTGTTCAATACGCCCCTTGTCCAGAGGGGCGGCCGGGTACTTGAACACCGCTACTAGACGGCCCGCAGCTTTCCCCTTTCGGGTCTTGTATGGCTGCGCGCTACCCGGCCATAGTCATAAACTACAGGCACAAAAAAACCGCGAGCTTTCGGGTACGGTCAGTCCGCTAGTAGAGGTGTGTTCAGCACCTGCGGTCAACGTAGCGGTTTCAGCGGGCGTCGTCAACCAATGCCGGCACCCACCTAACAATTCATTCAAGCCGAACCCGCTTCGCGGGTCGGCTTAATTCAGGCGTTAGGCGGCTTTCCAACATCCAATGAGGTCGTGTAGGTGTTCAGATTTTTTAAGAAAAAAAGACAGCCAATGGCTTATCTCGACGAAAGAAGCGTTGACGTCGCCTTACGTGCTGCGGCCATGATTGGCATGAACATGTTTATGTGCAAGTCCAAGAATAAAAATTTCAAGGAAAAGCTTCAGTCCCCGTATGTTCGAGGGTACTTTGTTGGATTTCTAGATGCAGCAAGTCAGCTTGCTAACCTCGGCTTGAAATCCGACGAGGAATTCTTTGAGTTTGTAATTGAAGGGCATATCTTCCTCAAAGATTATCTGCATGACACGGATTCGTATGCAGTCAAATCGCTTGAGCTTCGACAAGATCAAGAATTCAGTAGGGGAATGAGTTCTGGCGGAAAAGATTACTTTGAATCACTTCAAGGCAAGCTCAACTACCCGCGCCAATTAGTCAATTATTTCAATGATAATTGAGGGCTTCTGCAAAGCGCTGCCTAACAATTCATTCAAGCCGAACCCGCTTCGCGGGTCGGCTTAACTCAGGCGTTAGGCGCTATCGAGAAAAATGGAACCAATCCGCATGAAGAGCATCCTTTCACTCCTTGCTGCGTTATTTTGCACTAGCGCATTTGCGCGAGATCCAGCCCAAGGGCACGTTCAACTTGAACTCACCGATACAATGTCTGGGGTTCAGAACAGGAGCATCATTGCTGTCTCTTGTGCCAAAGTTGCAGACGCCGCAGTGAGTGCGCATGCAGCCGGGAAGCTGTCAGACATTATCAATCAAGCCGCAAAGGCGAAGCAAACGGGGTCCAGCGACGACCCTTACTTCAACAGTCTTGTTCGCAGCTATAGCTTCGATCCAAAAGATGATTTTCTTTTCTCGGCTCTTTTCTTCTCTCAGCTAAACATCAAGTGGCTAGAGCAAAAGCAGCCTTATCAAGGTGCGCTTGAGTCACTATACAAGGCATATGTAGCCGCTTCTTGTGCGCAAGTCGCCAAGATCAGCGGGAGTAGCAAGCCATGAAACACGCGCCTAACAATTCATTCAAGCCGACGCCGCTTCGCAGCGCGGCTTAATTCAGGCGTTAGGCGAAACAAAAAGCCATTGGTGCGATCATGAAGAAAGCAGTCCTTGTCGTTGGCCCTCACTTTAGCGGGAAGAGCAAGACGATATGCAAGTATTTCAAACCGCTAGTGGGCATCTCGGGCCGGCAAAGGATATTTTCGCTCCACAACAAGAGCGGAACGGCTCTATCGCAGAGCACAGAGGAGAGAAAGCTAGGCTACGCTCTTTCCCAAAGTACAGAAGAACGACGCCTACTTGATCTGCAAGAATTTCTTGGCAGGTATTTGGAGAGCCATTGGCTTGTTCTTGCCGCTCGACCGCGTGAAGAGCAAGGGTCAAACCATGACGCGCTAGCGACTCGTCTTAGAAAGAGTGGGTTCTCCGTCCACACAGTTGTTGTCAAGGCAGATCAGAGCGAGTCCTTCTACAGACAACGTGGCAAAGATATTCTGGCGCACCTATCGTGAGTCACCAGCGGCCGCCTAACAATTCATTCAAGCCGAAGCCGCTTCGCGGCTCGGCTTAATTCAAGCGTTAGGCCGCCGATAAGCTAGGTCGTCGCCTGACTCAACGGCAGCCGGCCTGAAAGGCAATGATGCCGCCACGTGGCAGCATTGCGCAAAGCGCACTGCCCAGTGACGCGCACGACGCCGGAGCCACCCGCATGCACGTCGACATCACCCACCACGTGGACGCCAGCGAGCCGGACGACGAAGACGGCTATTACTACGCCTACACCCTCTACCGCTTCAGCGACGGCCGCGATCGGCTGCTGGCGCGCAGCTACGACGACGAGGCGGACCAGGCGCATTTCCTGAATATCGAAGTCGATGGGCACGCGCGGACGCTGACGGACGCGGATCTGCGGCATCCGCTGCTGCTGGCGGCCGCCGCGTACCTGGGCGAGGCCGGCAAGCGTAGACTGCGCTGGCTGAGCGGCCGCGGCGACGGCTACGAGCCGCTGCCCGGCCAGCCCACCATCGGACCAGCGGAGGCTCCATGAAACGCGTCACGGGGATTGGCGGCATCTTCTTCAAGGCACAGTATCCGGCCGCGCTGCAGGCCTGGTACCAGCGGCATCTCGGCATCGACGTGCAGGCCTGGGGCGGCACCGCCTTCGCCTGGAACGACGACAGCGGCGCGCCGGTGACCGGCTCCACCGTCTGGTCGATCGGCGCGGCGGCGCAGGAGCCGCACTTCGCCCCCGGCACGGCGCCCTTCATGATCAATTACCGGGTGCACGATCTGCACGCGCTGGTCGCGGCGCTGCGCGAGGAAGGCTGCCACGTGCTGGACCGCATCGACGAATCCGAATACGGCGCCTTCGCCTGGGTCATCGACCCGGAAGGCAACAAGGTGGAACTCTGGCAACCTCCCGCCGGGCAGTAGCGCCCGGCGCCGGCCGTCAGCTGTTGCCGCTTGAGCCCGACCAAGGCGCATCAAGCCCCCCCACATGCGCGGGCGCGCACCGACCGGTGGAGATGCATCCCCGACGGGCGGCGCACGATCTTCGCCCGCCCTGCACCGCCCTGCCACTACTGTCCGCGCTCATTGTCCTGATCGGGATCCGCGCCACCGATGAATGCCTCCGTCCCCGGTTCCCCTTCGCCCCTGCGCGCGTTCACGGCGCGGGTCCTGGTCGTCATGGCGCTGGGTGCGCTGGCGCTGCTGGCCTGGCAGTTGTCGGAGCTGCTGCTGATCGTGTTCGGCGCGGTGGTGGTGGGCGTGCTGCTGCACGGGCTGGCCACGCTGTTGCGCAAGTGGTTGCCACTGCCGGAGTGGGCGGCGCTGGCGCTGGTGATCCTGGTGCTGGTGCTGGCGCTGTCGGCGATCGTGCTGCTGTTCGGCGCCGAGGTCGCCGCGCAGATCGACACCTTCCGCGCCACCCTGCCGGCGGCCTGGAACAAGTTCCATGCCTGGCTGCAGTCCGGCCCGCTGGGGCCGCAGATCGAGCGCATCCCCGACCAGTTGCGCGACGGCGCTTCGACCCTGGCCACGCATGCCGGCGCCATCGTGCTGTCGGCCGGTGGCGGTGTCACCGATGCGGTGCTGATGATGGTCGGCGGGCTGTACCTGGCCGCGCAGCCGCGGCTGTATCGGCATGGCCTGCTGCACCTGCTGCCGCGCGACCGCCGCGGGGTCGCCGACGAGGCGCTGACCGCCAGCGGCCAGGCGCTGCGCGCGTGGCTGACCGGGCAATTGCTGGCGATGGCGGTGATCGGCACCCTGACCGGCATCGGCCTGTGGCTGCTGGGCGTGCCGGTGGCGCTGGGCATCGGCCTGCTGACCGCGCTGCTGGACTTCATCCCCATCGTCGGCCCGATCGTGGCGGCGGTGCCGGCGATCCTGCTGGGCTTCACGGTCAGCCCGCAGGTGGCGCTGGGCGCGCTGTTGCTGTTCGTGGTGCTGCAGCAGTTGGAGGGCCATATCCTGCAGCCGCTGATCCAGGCGCGCGCGGTGGACCTGCCGCCGGCGCTGCTGCTGTTCTCGCTGTTCGGCATCGGCGTGCTGTTCGGGCCGATGGGCGTGGTGCTGGCTGCGCCGCTCACCGTGGTGCTCTACGTGCTGGTCAAGCGCTTGTACGTGCAACACGCGCTGGGCGATGCCGAAGGCGCGGATGGAGCGGGAAAGCCCGCCGCCTGAGCTCCAGGACGATCGGCCCCGTTTTCCGCACGCGACGATGCCCACCGACCCGCAGGACCTGCAACGCGATCTGGCCGAGACCTTGCACGGTGCCGCCGCGTACAACGATAAGGGCCATGCCTGGCTCGGACACGATGCCCGGCAGATCGCCGACATGCAGCACCGGTTCCAGACGCATCTGACCGAACTGGCCGCGCGCCTGGGCGAGGCGCGGCTGGGCCCGGCGCTGAGCGCGGCCATCGCCACCGGTGCAGCAGCGCGCGACGATTCGGGCGTCTATGTGGCGCTGTGCGAGCAGGTCTTCGGCAGCACGCGAGCGCGCCGCTGAGGTCGGGCGCTGGCACCGCGCGCCGCAGCGTCATCGGTCATCCGAGAAACGCGGCCTGCGATACGGTCGCTGAACGCTGGCCCCGGAGTGGGGCCGGCTGGCTTTGACTTGTCATTCACGCGGCCCACACTGGCGGGTGCCTTTTCCCTCGCCCGATGACCCCCGTGAAGAAGCCGCCCCAGGATCCCGCGTCCACCCCGCCCGCCGACACCGACACCACCCCCGAAAACCCGCAACGCCGACGCCTGCTCGGCGGCCTGGCGCTGGCCGGCAGCGCAATGGCGCTCGGCGGCCCCGCCGAGGCCCACGCCGAAACCGCCAAGCGCGCGCCAGCGCGTGCGCTGTCGGCGACGGAACTGGATCGGCAGCTGCGGCAGAAGATCGAGCACGTGGTGGTGATCTACGCCGAGAACCGCAGCTTCAACAACCTGTTCCCGGAGTTCCCCGGACTGCAGCAGCCGCTGTCCAAGGTGACGCCGGCGCAGGCGCGGCAGGTGGACCGCGACGGCAGCGTGCTCGATATCCTGCCGCCGATCTGGGGCGGGCTGGCGCCGGACGAACAGGTGGTGGCGCACCGCCGTTACAAGATCGGCGAGGACGCGATCGGGCCGCTGCCCAACGCGCCGTTCGCGCTGCGCACGCCCGACGGTCAGTTGCTGCCGCACGGCATCGTGACCCGCGACCTGGTGCATCGCTTCTACGAGAACCAGATGCAAATCAATGGCGGCCGCAACGACGGCTTCGCCGCGTGGAGCGACGCCGGCGGCCTGGTGATGGGCCACTACGCCGACGCGCCGGCCACGCTGCGGCTGTGGAGCCTGGCCCGCGAGTACACGCTGTGCGACAACTTCTTCATGGGTGCATTCGGCGGCTCGTTCCTCAATCACCAGTACCTGATCGCCGCGCAGGCGCCGTACTACCCCAAGGCCGACAGCAGCCCGGGGCGGACGCAGATCAGCGTGCTGGCCAGCGACCGGCCCGACGAGATCCGCCTGGCGGTGCAGGACGATTCGCCGGGCACCGCACTCAACGGCCGGCCGCGCTTCGTGCGCAACGGCGCGCTGACCCCGGATTTCTGGGCGATCAACACCCTGAGCCCGCCGTTCCAGCCCAGCACCAGCCAGGACCCGACGCGCCCGGACTACGCCGACCCGAACAGCCCCAACACGTTGCCGGCGCAGACCCACCGCCATATCGGCGATGCGCTCGACGCCAAGGGTGTGGACTGGGCCTGGTACGCCGGTGGCTGGGGGCTGGCGGTGCAGGGCAAGGGCGACACCGGCGACACCAGCGAGTTCCCGGGCAGCCCCAACTTCCAGATCCACCACCAGCCGTTCAACTACTTCGCCAACCTCGCACCGGGCACGCCGGCACGGGCGCGGCGCCTGCGCGACGGCGGCCTGGGCGACAGCGCTCCGGAGAACCGCTTCCTCGCCGACGTGCAGGCCGGCACGCTGCCGCCGGTGACGTTCTACAAGCCGCAAGGCAACCTCAACATGCACGCTGGCTACTCCGACGTGGCCGCCGGGGATCGCCACATCGCGATGGTGGTGGAGGCGCTGCGCACCAGCCCGCTGTGGGAGAAGACCGTCGTGTTCATCACCTTCGACGAAAACGGCGGCTGGTGGGATCACGTGGCCCCGCCCAAGGCCGACCGCTGGGGTCCGGGTTCGCGCATCCCGGCGCTGGTGGTGTCGCCGCACGCCAGGCGCGGCCACGTCGACCACAGCGTCTACGACACCGGCTCGATCCTGCGCTTCATCACCCGCCGCTTCGGCCTGGAGCCGTTGCCGGGCCTGGTCGAACGCGAACGCGCGATGCACGCCGCCAGCGGCGTGGTGCCGGGCGACCTCACCGCCGCGCTGGATCTGGGTTAGACCGGCGCGCGCTGCGCAGGGCGCGACGGACTGCCGCTGCCCTGCCCTGCCTCACGCAGTGCCGCGCTCAGGCGGCCTGGAAGGTGCCGGCGCCGCGCTGGCGGCGGAACAGCAGCCAGGTGCAGACCAGGCCGATCAGCGCCGCCAGCGACAACCACAGTGCCGGCGCCGCGCGGCTGTGCGTGGTGTGGATCAGCCAGGTGGACACCGCCGGGGTGAAGCCGCCCATCGTGGCGGTG
The DNA here is from genome assembly GCF_056629235.1 of Xanthomonas sp. NCPPB 1132. NCBI lineage: Bacteria > Pseudomonadati > Pseudomonadota > Gammaproteobacteria > Lysobacterales > Lysobacteraceae > Xanthomonas > Xanthomonas sp. NCPPB 1132. Next base: position 4,653,040 of record NZ_CM152819.1, read on the forward strand.
GCCAGGCTGTAGGCCAGCGAGAAGCCGGTGGTGCGCACCTCGGCGGGCATCACCTCGGTCAGCGCCACCACCATCGCGCCGTTGTAGGCGCCGTACAGCAGCGACAGCCACTCGCCGACCAGCAGCAGCCGCCCGAACGAGGGCGCGTCGACCAGCCACTGCAGCGCCGGCCACACCGTCAGCAGCATCGCCACGCTGGCGAACACCAGCAGGGGCTTGCGGCCGATGCGATCGCTCAGCGCGCCCATCACCGGCAGCCACACGAAGTTGGACAGGCCGATGCAGCCGGTCACCACCAGGCTGTCCAGCTCGCTCAGGTGCAGCTCGGCACGGCCGTAGGTCGGCATGTAGGCGGTGATCAGGTAGAACGACACGGTGGTCATCATCACCATGCCCACGCCGGCCAGGATCAAGCCGACATTGGCGCGCAGCGAGCGCGCGATGCCGGCCAGGTCCGGCGCCTGGCGCGCGGCGAACTCCGGGGTTTCCTGCAGCGAGCGGCGGATCAGGAAGATCAGCGGCACGATCAGGCTGCCGATGGCGAACGGCACACGCCAGCCCCAGCTGTCCATCACGCTGTCGGACAGCAGCGCATGCAGGGCCACGCCGAGCGCAGCGGCGAACACCACCGCCACCTGCTGGCTGGCCGACTGCCAGGCCACGTAGAAGCCGCGCCGGCCCGGCGTGGCGATCTCGGCCAGATACACCGACACGCCGCCCAGCTCCGCGCCGGCGGAAAAGCCCTGCAGCAGGCGGCCAAGCAGTACCAACACCGGCGCCAGCACGCCGATGGTGCCGTAGCCGGGCACGAAGGCGATCAGCAGCACGCCCGCCGACATCAACCCCAGGGTCAGGATCAGGCCCTTGCGGCGGCCGTGCCGGTCGATATAACCGCCCAGCACCAGCGCGCCGATCGGCCGCATCAGGAAACCGGCGCCGAACGTGGCCAGCGACAGCATCAGCGAGGCGAACGCGCTTTTCGCCGGGAAGAACGCATGGCCGATGGCCGTGGCATAGAAGCCATAGACCATGAAGTCGTACATCTCGAGGAAGTTGCCGGTGACCACGCGGAACACGGCGGCGGCGCCGTGCGGCGCGGCATCGGCGGCGGCTGGGGATGGTGCGGGAGCGGTCATCGGTCGAAGTCTGCTGGAGAAGAAACGGCGCCGCGTTGCGATGCGGTACGACAGCGTGGGCGGCGCGCGTGGCAACGGTACAACACGACGCGTGCGCATGCCGCCATGGAGCCGCGCGCCGCTACGTGCGGGTTAATGCAAGGCGGTCCGAGGGCGCGGTTCCTGGACACTCGCTGTTGCAACGCCGGGATGCACTGCGACGTGCCGGCGATGCGCCCAGGTGCCGATACCGGCGTTGATCCACCCCGCACATCCGCGCACGATGCTTGGCGCGGCCACCTCCGCCGAATCTGGCGCGCACGCTTATGTCGACCACACCAGCACTTCCGAATCGGTAGGCTGCACGCTGGTCATGCCCCAGGAAGCAACACCGATGCGTCCCGTTCGACCGCTGCATCTCGGCGTCATCGCCGACACCCATGGCCTGCTGCGGCCCGAGGCACTGGAGGCGCTGCGCGGCTGTGCCGCCATCGTGCATGCCGGCGACATCGGCAAAGCGGAGGTGCTGGAGGCGCTGCGGGCGCTGGCGCCGCTGCACGCGATCCGCGGCAACATCGATACAGCGCCGTGGGCACAGGCACTGCCCGAGACCCTGGACCTGGACATCGACGGCGTGCGCCTGCACGTGCGCCACGACCTGAAGACACTGGACCACGTCGCCGACGGCGTGGACGTGGTGATCAGCGGCCACTCGCACACGCCGTCGCTGCAAACCCGCGATGGCGTGCTCTACCTCAATCCCGGCAGCGCCGGGCCGCGTCGCTTCCGCCTGCCGATCGGCATCGGGCATCTGTACCTGACACCAGACGGCCCACGCGGCGAGTTGCAGACCCTGGGCTAGCGCACGCACCCGCATTCCCCACGCTCGCGGCGGGCAGGCGACGAACGCGCGCGATCTTCGCTACAGTGGGCGCGGGGAGGCGCGCGGCCAGCGGATAGGCGTGGCGGCGCCAGGATGCGACAGCGCGAAGGGGAGCAAGCATGCGCAAGGGATGGAACGTGTTCGGCAAGGTCGGCCTCGGGCGCATGACCAAGGACGAGTACCAGGCCAATCTCAACGGCCTGAACATGTTCTTCGGCGCCGTCCTGGGCCTGGTGCTCACCGGCACCGAACACCTCAACGCCTGGCAGTTCGGTGTGGTCCTGGGCGTGCTCGCCAGCCTGGTCATCTCGATCCTGTTCATTTCCAGCAGCCGCCACCGGGTGGCGTACGCGATCTACACCCTGCTGATGGTGCTGGCGCTACCGAAGGTGACCGACGTGATGCTCAAGGGCCAGGCACTGCTGCCGGACAAGGTGCAGCCGACGCTGATCGTGTGGACCATGATGACCATCATGGTCGAGTTCTGGGGCCGCGAACGTGACCAAGACGAGGCGACCGCCGCCTCCGATCCATCCCGTTGAGCGGCGTCGAGCAACACTTCCAGCGCATCGCCCGATCTTCCCGATCCGGATGCGTCTATTACACACCCACCATGTCGAACCGGCTGCTGGCCGATCGAATCGGATGCCATGTGCCATGAAAGCATGTAGACCCTGGACCGTTGCGCTTGCGTTGTGCCTGCTGACGAGCTCCTGCACCACCATCACCGCACCGCTCTACACGTATCGGCCACGCCCCGTCCTGGACCACGCGATCGATGCCAGATTCGACTTCCAAGGCAGATGGGAAGGCGTGCTCGACGGATTCGACGCGCCGCATTACGTGGATAGCGCAGGCTTCCCCATGCGTTTTCGCTTCGTGGTTTCGCGCTGGCACGTGCGCGTGTACAACCTGGTCAGGGGAACGTGGCAGGAAATGAAGCCGGGGCAGTTCCGCATGCGCAATTCCGGCCCACACGCGCTCATCTACAGCACCACCTCGGGACGCGATGAGGACGGCGTCTGGGTCGAGTCGTCGTCGTTCACGCTTGCGCGGACCTCCAAGGACGAGATGATCGTCTACTGGCAGCGCACGGTGAACAATCTCGACGTTCCCCCGACCGATCAGTGGTATCAATTCGCCTGGGGCTACAGCGGCACCATGCAGCGTGTGGTCGCCGGCGACTGACATCCGCAAGCACGACAACGCTGCCGGCATGGCCGCGGCGATCGTCGGAACATGGAAGCGGACGCGTTGCTGCAGTCCGCTCCCGCGCCGCCTCTCACCAGTCCGTCGGCGCGTAGTCCTTGAGGAACTGGCCCCACACGTGCTCGCCGGTGTTGAAGCCGTGGATGATCGGATCGACGATGCGCGCGGCGCCGTCGACGATGTCCAGCGGCGGATGGAAGCGCTCTTCCTGCACCTTGCGCGCGGCGATCTCGGCCGGATCCTCGTCGGTGACCCAGCCGGTGTCCACGCTGTTCATGTGGATGCCGTCGTTCTGATAATCGGCCGCCGAGGTGCGGGTCATCATGTTCAACGCGGCCTTGGCCATGTTGGTGTGCGGATGCCGGGTGGTCTTGAAGTTGCGGTAGAACTGCCCCTCCATCGCCGACACGTTGACGATGTGCTTGTCGCGCTCGGGCGTGCGCAGCATCAGCGGCTTGAGCCGCGCGTTGAGGACGAACGGCGCGACCGCGTTGACCAGTTGCGTCTCCAGCAGTTCCACCGAGGACACTTCGTCCAGCAGCAGGCGCCAGGAGTTGCGCCCGCGCAGGTCCACCTGCTGCAGGTCCTGGTCCAGGCGCCCTTCCGGTAACAGGTGCTGCTGGGCGAGCAGGTCGTCGGCCAGCAGCGGCACCTGCGACAGTTCGGCGGCGCGCAGCAGGCCGTCGGCACCGGCGCGTCCATTGCCGGCTACGGCCGGCAACGTGCCACCAGCCGGCAGCAGGTCGGGGCCGCGCAGGCCTTCGTACTGGCCCACCAGCCGGCGCACGTGCTCGGGCAGGTCGTGCAGCGCGGCGGTTTCGCCGGCCAGCATGTGCGCGTAGAACTGCGGCGGCCGGCGCACGGTCTGGCAGGCGTTGTTGACGATGAAATCCAGGCGCGTGCGGGTCGCCAGCAGTTCGCTGCAGAACGCCTCTACGCTGGGCGTGTGGCGCAGGTCCAGCCCGTACACCTGCAGGCGGTGACCCCACTCGGCGAAATCCGGCTCCTGCGCGTAGCGCGCGGCCGAGTCACGCGGGAAGCGCGTGGTCACGATCAACTCGGCGCCGGCGCGCAGCAGCTTGAGCCCGGCCTGGTAGCCGATCTTGACCCGGCCGCCGGTGAGCAGCGCCACGCGCCCGCGTAGGTCTGCGGTCTCGGTGCGCTTGAAGTAGTTCAACTCGGCGCAGGGCGGGCACATCTGGTCGTAGAAGTGATGCAGCTCGGTGTACTTCTGCTTGCACACGTAGCAGTGGCGCAATTCGGGCGAGTGCGCAGCCGGCTCGGCCGCCGCGGCCTGCGCGTGGATCAGCGCTTCGGGCGTGTGCGGCGGGAAATAGTTGGGCGTACTGAACACCGGCTTGCGCCGCAGCGCGCGGATGCCGGTCTGCGCCAGCAGTTCCTCGGCCTTGCGCACCTTCTCCTGGTGGCGCTCGCGCGCCTGCTCCTTGAGCAGCTTGCGCCGCGCCTTGGGCTCGGGATTGAAGACCTGGGCGACCACCTGCAGCAGGCGCACGCGCTCGGCCTCCGGCAGGGTATCGAGCACGCGCCGATCGGCGGCGATGGCCTCGAGCAGGTCCAGGGCAATGCGCAGGCGCTCGGCCAGGGGCAGGTCGTCGGGAGAAACAGAGGCAGTGGCGTTCAAGACAGATCCGGGATGGGCGACGGCGGGCCGCGGCAGAGCGCCGGCACGACGCCGACAGGGCAGCACGCGACCCGGATGCGCCACCGCCCGCCGAAGCGGGAACGGCAGCGGCACGGGCCGCGGCGGGCCGGAGGAACCGGCCACCCCGGCATTTTCGCCGATCCGCGGCCTGCGATCCACGCGCGGTGCGATCGCCGTGCCCGACACCCCGCCCCGGAGGCGGGCCGGGCCGCTCAGCGTGCCGGTGCGGTCGCGAACTCGCCGCGCTGCAGCTTGGCCACGTCGTTGCCCTGCGCATCCCTGGCCTGCATGTCGGCGCCCTTGGCGGCGAGCTCCTTCAGCACCTCGGTGCGCTGGAACAGCGCCGCGTACATCGCTGCGGTCTGTCCGGCGTTGTTGCGCTGGTCCGGCGCGCAATCGGCCTGCATCAGCCGCTTGGCGATGCTCAGCTCGCCCTTGAAGATCGCGCCCATCAGCGCGGTGTTGCCGCGCTTGTCCTGCGCGCAGGGGTCGGCACCGGCGCGCAGCAACTGTTCCACCGCCGTCTGCTGGCCGTGATAGGCGGCCAGGATCAGCGCGGTGTAGCCCTTGTCGTCGCGGGTATCGAGGTCGTAATGGGCACGGATGAACTCGGCCAGCATGTCCTGCCGGCCCTGCCGCGCGGCATCGAAGAAATAGGTGCGCAACTGCGCCTGCACCGCCGCCGGATCGGGCGCCGCAGGCGCGGCCTGTGCAGCGGCCGCCGTGGCACTGACCGCAAGGCCAAGAAGGAAGAGGACAACACGACGCATGGGGAGTCTCCGCAAGAAAGTGCGCGGCGCGGCGATAGCGCCGCCGGGCCGCGCGTGGGACGCATCAATCCTGCAACTGCGCGGCCAGTTGCTTGACCCGCGCCAGGTCGCCCTTGGCCACCCGCGCCACGCCGCTGCCGTAGGCCGGGTCGGCCTTGTACAGGAACGAGAGCATGATGTGCTTGCTCGCGTCATCGGTACCGGCCAGCGATTCGCCGAAGCTCTGGATCAGGTCCTGCTGCTCCTTCTTGCTGTAGCTGCGGAACAGCTCGCCGGCCTGCTTGAAGTTCTGCTCGCGCGCGATCCTGGCCTGCTGGGTGGTGCCGGACAGCGGCAACTGGCTGTAGCGCGCGTTCGGATCCTGCGGACGCGGGCTGAGCCGGCTCGGCTCGTAGTTCACGCCGCTGCTGGTGCTGCCGGCGTTCATCGCGCCGTCCTGGTTGCCGTTGTTCACCGCCACGCGCGGCCGGTTCACCGGCAGGCTCAGGCCATTGGTGCCGACGCGGTACAGCTGGGTGTCGGCGTAGGAGAAGATGCGCCCCTGCAACAGGCGGTCCTCCGACGGCTCGATGCCCGGCACCAGGTTGGCCGGCGCCATCGCCACCTGCTCGGTCTCCTGGAAGAAGTTGTCCACGTTCCTGTTCAGCACCATCTGCCCGATCTTGCGCTCGGGCACGCCCGGCCAGATCTTGGTGGCATCCAGCGGATCGAAATCGAACTTGGCCAGGTCCTCGGGCGCGAGCACCTGGATGTACAGGTCCCACTTCGGATAGTCGCCGCGCTTGATCGCGCCGACCAGGTCGTTGGTCAGGTGGCTGTAGTCCTTGCCCTGCACCGCCACCACCTGCTGCGGATCCAGGTTCTTGAGGCCCTGCAGGCTCTTCCAGTGGAACTTGACGTAGTGCACCTGGCCCTGCGCGTTGACCAGCTTGTAGGCATGCACGCCGTTGCCGTCCATGAAGCGATAGCCGGCCGGCGTGCCTTCGTTGGAGTACAGCAGGGTCAGGGTGCGGGTCGCCTCGGGCACGTGCGAGAAGAAATCGAAGCGGCGCGCATCGTCGTCGAGATTGGTGCGCGGGTCCGGCTTGAACGCATGCACCATGTCCGGGAACTTGATCGCATCGCGGATGAAGAAGGTGGGGAAGTTGTTGCCCACCAGGTCCCAGTTGCCTTCGCTGGTGTAGAACTTGGTGGCGAAGCCGTGCGGGTCGCGCAGCGTCTCCGGCGAGTGGTTGCCGTGCACCACCGAGGAGAAACGCACGAACACCGGCGTGGTCGTACCCGGCGCGAACACCTTGGCCTTGCTCAGCTCGGAGATGTCGGCGGTGGCGGTGAACTCGCCATGCACGCCGGTGCCGCGCGCGTGCACCACGCGCTCGGGGATGCGCTCGCGGTCGAAACGCTGCAGCTTCTGGATCAGTTGCACGTCCTGCAGCAGCGTCGGGCCATTGGGCCCGGCGGTCTGCGAGTTCTGGTTGTCGCCCACCGGCGCACCGTTGTCGCGGGTGAGCGTGGACTGTGCGGCACTGGCCGACAGGATCAGGGAAGGCGACAACAGGACAAGCAACAACAAGGATCCAGGGCGCATGGCGTCGGCTCGCGTGAAGGGAGCTGCAGCATGGCGGGAGTGCGACGCGCAGAACATTCGTTCCTTGCGATCGATGCCATCGACGCGGCCAATCGCTCCCGCGCACCGTGATCGCGACCATTGGTAGAGCGCGCAATCCGTTGCAGCTGCAGCGCCGTCGCAGCGTCACCCGACGACGATGCAGCTGCAGATCGACCGCAAAATGTAGACGCGCGCGCGTGCCAGCGGCAGCGGCGATGCCTGGCGATGCAGCCGCGAGCGCACCGCGGCGCGATGTACCCCGCGTATCGCCGCGATGGCGGACGCTAGCGCTTGGCGCTCAGCGCGCGGCTGCGATCGGCGAACAGTGCCTGATCGGCTTGGCTGTAGGCGGCGCGTTGCACGGCCGCATCGATGCCGCGCTGGAAATCGGCGCGAAAGCCAGGCTCGTTGATGCGCTGGGCGATCAGGAACACCGCGTGCGCCGTCTCGGCGCCGACCGCCTGCGTATCGGGAAAGCCCTGGCGCCGGATCAGATCGGTCAGGCGCTCCTGGCTTTGCTTCTGCGCCATGCGCACCTCGCGTGCATACGCGCGCAGCGATACGGTGTCGTGCTGCAGCCGCTGCGGCGAGTAGTCCCGCTTGAGATCGGCGCGTGCCTGCGCGTCGTCGCTGATCAACTGCAGCAGTTGCGTGCGATAGGCCGGATTGGCCGGCGCTGCCGCGGCAGCGTCATCTGTCGGTGCACCGATCGGACCCGCCGCGGCGATGCTGGTCAGCACGCACAACGCCGCTCCGAACGCCCAGCGTGTGGCGATTCGCATGATGATGTTTCCCCCTGTCGCCCGCGATACTAGACCAGTGCGCGCGACCTGTCCGCGTGCTTATGGGTTCCCACGCATGCGATGCCGGCTTGGCGCACGGCGTCACATCGGCAGCCCAACGGACGTCACATCCGCTGACCGATCACCCGCTTGAACGGCGGCAACGCATCGATGATGCGCTTGCCGTAGCGCTTGGTCAGCAGCCGCGAATCGAGAATGATCACGCGGCCGTGGTCGTCGGCGGTGCGGATCAGGCGGCCGGCGAACTGGGTCAGGGTGCGCAGCGCGTGCGGTACCGCAATCAGGTTGAAGGCGTTGAGGCCGCGGCTCTCGAACCACTCGCCGAGCGTGGCGGTCTGCGGATCGGTCGGCACCGCGAACGGCACCTGGGTGATGACCACCGTGGTGCAGGCCTCGCCCGGCAGGTCCAGGCCTTCGCCGAAGGAATTGAGGCCGAACAGCACCGAGCCCTCGCCGGCGGCGATGCGGCGCATGTGCTCGCCGATCATCTGCGACTTGGAACCGTCGCCCTGCACCAGCACGCGGTTGCGCTGCGCGATCGGCAGCAGGTCGGCCACCTTGAGCATCTTCCAGCGCGAGGTGAACAGCACGATCGAGCCCTTGCCCCAGTCCAGCTCGCGCACCAGGTAGCGCGCCACTTCGCGCGGATGGCCCTCGCGGTCGTCCGGTGCCACCGGGAACGCCGGCACGATCAGTTCGGCCTGGTTGGGCAGGTCGAACGGCGAGGACAGCGACACCATCTCCGCGTGCGCGGGCAGGCCGTTGTCGATCGCCAGCGCCTGGAAATCGCCGCCGCCGGTGAGCGTGGCCGAGGTCAGCACCGCCGCGTCCACCTCGCTCCACAGCAGCGAGCGCAGCACCTGCGCGGCCGACACCGGCGAGCAATGGCAGATCAGGTCGGCATCGCGCGAGGCGGTGATCCAGCGCGCCATCGGCGGCTGCCCGTCCTGGTCCTCGCGGCGCCAGCCCAGCCACAGCGCGTACTGCTGCTCGACCATCTCCAGGGCCATGCCCAGGTTGCGCTGCAGGCGCTCCTTGGCCGCGTCCTCCTGCTTGGACTTGGCCGCCATCTGGTGCGCGGCCTGCACCCAGTTCAGCAGCGCCCCGGTGTCCTGCGCCTGCGCATCGATCAGCGGCTTCCAGTCCTCGGGCAGGCGGCCATTGGGCGCGCGCCACATCGGCTCGTCCTGGCCCGGCTCCGGCACCCACACCCGTTCGATCTCGGCGCGGAACGCCTTCAGGCCCTTGGCCACCCGCGCGGCGAGTTCGACCGCCTCGTTGGGCAACTGATTGCCGATGCGGTCCTTGTCGGCGAGCCGGTAGGCGGCGCCGACCAGCGCCTGCAGGCGGCCGGTGCGCCGCGCCATCTCGTCCAGCGGCAGGTTCGCCGCGCCCTGGTCGATGGCCACGCCGGCGATATGGTGGCCTTCGTCGAGCACCAGCAGCATGTCCGACGGCGGCGCGATCAGCGGCTGGCCGTTGTCGCTGTCGCCCAGCGACAGCGCCGACAGCAGCAGGGCATGGTTGGTCACCACGATCTGCGCATCGCGCACCTCGCTGCGCGCCTTCAGCACCGGACACTGCACCGCGAACGAACAGCGCCGCCCGGCGCAGCCGGCCGCATTGGTGGTGATGCGCGCGCGCAGCGACGGCGGCACCGGCTCCGGCGCGGCATCCAGATCGCCGTTCCAGGTCCGGTCGGCGTAGGCCTTGGCCAGCGCCCGCGCCTGCTCGGCCTCGGCCGGGCTCAGCGGACGGTCGTACAGCGGCGCCTCGTCCTCGAACATGCTGTCCTGCGCGGCCTCGCCATGCAGCTCGGCGACGTTGCGCGTGCACAGGTAACGGGTGCGGCCCTTGGCCAGCGCCACCGTGGCCTCCAGCCCGGTGGCCTTGAGGAAGGCCGGGATGTCGCGTTCGACCAGCTGCGACTGCAACGCCACCGTGCCGGTGCTGATCACCAGCTTCTTCTTGCTGGCCAGGGCGATCGGCACGCCGGCGGTCAGATAGCCCAGGCTCTTGCCGACGCCGGTGGGCGCCTCGGCCACGCCCACCCCGCCGGAGGTGCCCAGCGCGCGCGAGACCACGCCGATCATCTGGCTCTGCGCACGACGCACGCGAAAGCCCGGCGTGTTGGCCTGCAGCTTGGCGTAGGCATCGCGGATCGCCAGCTTGACCGGTTCGGTGAGCTGGCGCGGGGACGGGCCGGACGCGGGCGGCGTCGACGGCGAAGCGGAATCGGTCATCCCGGCATTTTCTCACGTCCCGTCGCAGGGACTGAAACGCGGGAACTGAACGGTGCTGCGCGCCGCGCTATGGCAGCGGCGGCGCGGCCTTGCGCGGCAGCGCCAGCCACAACGCGCGCAGCAGCAACGCCAGGCCGGCCACGTACAGCGCATCGTCCAGCAGATGCACCAGCGCGGAAGCGTCCGGATGGACGCCGCGGAACTGCGGAGACAGCAGCGCCACCGAGCCCAGCACCGCGTTCAACAGGCGCGGCAGGATCGCGTCCATCAGCAACACCGTCAGCCCGAGCCGGGCCAGGGTGCGCGCGCGGCCCGGCGCCAGCCGCGGGAGCAGCAGCAGGGCGATCAGCGGCAGCAACAGGCGCGCCAGCAAGCCGAGCGCGCCGGTCAGTACGCTCATGTCCAGAAGCGGGTGCAGCCCCGTTGCCAGCATCGCGTCCTCCCTCGCATCCGGTGGCATCGGTCAGTGCGGCGGCGCCACGCGCGGTGGCAGGGCGAAGCGCAGCGCCAGCACCACCAACAGCACGCCCACCGCCAACATCAGGCCGAGGACCGCGCGCAGAATCCCAGACCAGATGGCGAACTCGGAAAGGCTGGCGCCGCGCGACATCGCCAACATCGGCAACATCGTCAGCGTCGTGCCCAGCAGCATCACCAGCAGCATGATGCTCAACCCACACAGGGCCAAGGTGCGCGGCCGGCCGGGGCGCCGCGTGGCCAGCAGCGCCATGCCCACCACATACACCACCACGACCGGCAGCTGGAACAGCAGGGTCGTCAACAATTGCATCGCAAGTCCAGTGTCCACGCAGTCGTTCCTCTCGATGAAGACGCAGGCGTCAGTCGGCGCTGACCAGGACCGCATCGCGCTCGCGCAGCGCGGCGTACACCGGATCGGTGTCCGGGCGCACGCCATGCCATGCCTCGAAGCTCTCGGCGGCCTGTTCCACCAGCATGCCCAGCCCGTCCACGGTGTCGCGGCAGCGCGCCGCGCGTGCCCAGGCCAGGAACGCGATCGCGACCTCGCCGTAGTTCAGATCCACCGCCAGGGTCATGCTGTTGATCAGCGACAGCGGCAACGTGAAGCTGGCGGCCGGGTCGCGGCCGATGGTGGTGGCGTTGACGATCAGTTCGAAATCGCCCAGCTCGCGCAGGTCTTCCCAGTAGCGCGAGATCGCGCGTGCCGGCTCGCCCAGCGCATCGACCAGCGCATCGGCGCGTTCCGGCGCGCGGTTGACCACCACCAGTTGCTGCACGCCGGCCTCCAGAAGCGCCGGCGCCACGCCGCGCGCGGCGCCGCCGGCGCCCAGCAGCAGCGCGCGGCGGCCGCGCAGGTCCAGGCCGTTGCGGTCGGTCAGGTCGCGCACCAGGCCGGCGCCGTCGGTGTTGTCGCCGTGCCACTGGCCATCGCGGTAGCTGAGCGTGTTGACCGCACCGGCCGACTGCGCGCGTGCACTGTGCACCACGCTGAGCGCGAACGCGGCTTCCTTCAGCGGCAGGGTCACGTTGGCGCCGACACCGCCGTCGGCGGCGAAGGCGGCCAGCGCCGCGGCGAACCCGTCGGCCTGGACGTCGATCGCCTCGTATTGCAGGGCGATGCCGGTCTGCTTGGCGAAGGCGGCGTGGATGCGCGGCGACAGCGAATGGGCGACGGGATGGCCGAACACGGCAAAACGGGAGTTGGGCATGGAGCGCTCGTTGGTTGTTTTAGACTGGCGGCGACATTCCATGGAATCCCTCATGCGGACCCCTGCCCTGCCGCTCGCGCTGGCCGCGAGTTTACTCTGCGCGCCGTGTGCGTTCGCGCTTTCCGAATTCGGCATCGAGGGCATGGGCGTGGTATCGACCGCTGCCGACGAGACCCGCGCCAGCGTATCGGCAGACGGCCAGCGCATCGTCTGGGCCAGTCCCGACCGCGCCGGCGGGCCCGGCGGCGGCGATCTCTGGCAGGCCGTGCTGCGCGACGGACGCTGGCGCGATCCGCAGCCGCTGCCGGCGCCGCTCAACTCGCCGAACCTGGACAGCGACCCGTTCTTCAGCGCCGATGGACACTGGCTGTACTTCGCCTCCGATCGTCCCGGCGGCCACGGCGGCAGCGACCTGTACCGCGCGCCGCTGCTGGCCGACGGCAGCTACGGTGCGCCGCAGAACCTGGGCGCGGCGGTGAATTCGCCGGGCAACGAGCGCGCGCCGGCCCTGTCGCTGGACGGCACGCGGTTGCTGTTCGCCAGCGACGGCCATGGCGGCGCCGGCGGCCTGGACCTGTTCGTGGCGCGCCTGCAGGGCCAGACGTTCGCGCAACCGCAGGCGCTGGCCGGGGTCAACAGCGCCGACGACGAGACCGGCGCGGCGTGGCTGGGCGACGGCCGCGCGCTGCTGTTCGCGCGTGCGCACGGCAATGCGAGCAGCCAGGTGCTGCTGGCGCAATGCGCAGGCGGCCGCTACGCGAATCCTCAGCCGCTGGGGCTGTCGTTCAACAGTCGCGACGGCCACACCGCCGGCGCCGTGCTGGATGCGTCCAAGCCCAGCGAGCTGTTGCTGTCCGGCAGCGCCCGCGCGCCCAGGGCCGGCAAGCGCGACCTGTACCGGATCAAGGCACCGGCCGCCACCGGTAGCGACGACTGCAGGTAAGCGGATTGCGCGACGGCGCGACGCACGGTGGCAATTGGTCGAGCGCAGTCGCACAGGTTCGCCCAAGGAGTACGTGGCGGCAGCCCCCCGTCCGGCGACCACGCCCGGGCATTTTCCGGGATGCCCGGGCTGCTGCCATGCCGGCGGGCGAGCGGCGTGAGAAAGGGCCGTTGTGGGAGGGACTTCAGTCCCGACGCATGGCAGCTGGACGCATCGCCCTATTCGCTTGTCGCGAGCGAACAGCGCCGCCAACAACAACGCATCGCGGCTGAAGCCGCTCCTACGTGCGTGCATTTCACCGGATCAGAAGCTCCCTGAAATGGCTCCCACCGTCCTCATCAGCGACGATCAAGGCAAGCAAAAGCCCCTGATCGTGCCGCGATCGGCGCAGCGCCTCAGTACACGTCACGCCGGTAGCGCCCCTCGGCGCTGAGCGCATCCAGCGCGTCCTCGCCCAGGATCTCGCGCAGTGCCGCATCCACGTCGCGCGCCATGCCGGCGAGGCTGCCGCAGACGTACACGGTGGCGCCGCGCGCGACCCAGTCGCGGACCGCGTCGGCGGATTCGCACAGCCCGTCCTGCACGTAGCGCTTGTGCGCCTGGTCGCGCGAGAACAGCAGATCCAGGCGCTGCAGATGGCCGGCGGCCTGCCACGCCTGCAGTTCGTCGCCGAACAGCGCATCGTGCGCGGCGTTGCGCTCGCCGAACAGCAACCAGTGCTCCCGCACGCCGGCCTGCTCGGCCTCGCGCAGCAGGCTGCGCAGGCCGGCGATCCCCGTGCCGTTGCCGATCAGCAGCATCGGCGCAGCGCCATGCCGGCGGAACCCCGGGTTGGCGCGTACCTGTGCGCGCAATACCGCGCCCAGCGGTGCGTGCTGGCACAGCCAGCCGGCGCCGAGCCCGGGGCTGCCGTCGTCGCGCAGGGTCAGGCGCACGACCAGCTGCAGCAGGCCGTCGGCCGGCACCGAGGCGATCGAGTATTCGCGTAACGGCAGATTCGGCAGCGCGTCCACCCAGGCCTGCACGTCGTCGTCCGGCGCCGGCGGCGTCAGCGCGCGGGATGCCAGCGCCTGCCACAACGGCTGAGGCACACCATCGGCCTGCACCGTCTGTTCGGCATCCAGCGCTTGCGTGACGAGCCAGGCGCGGACCGCGTCGGCGGCGTGGCAGGGCTGCACTTCCAGGATGTCGCCGGCATGCCAGTGCGCCTGCGGCGGCGGCACCAGGTCGATGCGCCACACCGGCGCGCCGGCGCTGCCGGGATTGAGCAGGACGCGGCCGGCCAGGCGCCAGTCCAGCGGTTCCGGCGCCTGCAGCACCGGCGCCGACGCCGCCACGCCGGTGAGCGCGGACAGTTGCCATTGCCACTGCGCCAGCGACTGCGGATCGGCATTGTCCACTTCCAGTGGCGGGAACAGCGCCTGCGCGCCCTGCGCCTCCAGCCAGCGCTGCACCTCGCGGGAGAAGCAGCAGAACTGCGGATACTGCCGGTCGCCCAGGCCGAGCATGGCGTAGCGCAGCTCCGGCAAGGCCTGCGCCTGGCGCAGCACGCGCCGGACGAAACTGCGCGCCGCGTCCGGCGGTTCGCCGTCGCCGAAGGTGCTGACCACGAACAGCACGCGCTGCGCGCCGCGCAGGTGCGCCAGCTCCAGTTGCGCCAGCGAACGCACCTCCACCGCCAGGCCGGCGGCCTGCAGGTGTGCGGCGGTCTGCCAGGCCAGGCGCTCGGCCAGGCCGCTCTGGCTCGCGAAGCCCACCAGCCAGGAGCCGGCGGCATCGCCGACCAATCCCGGCAGCGCGCGCCGCGCTGCGCGCAAGGCGCGCTTCTTGCGCCGGCGATCCAGGTACAGCATCCAGCCGGTGACGAAGAACAGCGACATGCACAGGCTCGCCAGCAGCATCGCCACGCGCCCGGGCAGGCCGAAGAAGCTGCCGCTGTGCAGCGCGAACATGCTGGTCAGCAGGCGCCGGCCCAGCGGTTGCTGCCGATACTCCAGGTGGCGCAGGACGCGGCCGCTGGCCGGATCGACCTCCACGCTGTCGTAGGCACGGTCGTGCGCCGGATCGGGCGGCAGGTAACGGGCCACGATCGGCTGGCCGCTGCGACCGGGCAGGCGCAGGTCCAGGTAAGCGCGCTGCGCCGCCGGCACGGTCGCCAGGGCCGCCTGCAGCCGCGCGTAGTCCACCGCCGGCGGCGTGCCGCCACGGCCGCCCTCCTTCTCCTTGGGCGCGGCATCGCCGCCGAGCATGGCCACCAGCCCCTGTCGGTACCAGTCGTAGGACCAGTACAGCCCGGTCGCGGCGATCAGCAGGTACACCAGCAGGCACCAGGTACCGATCACCGAGTGCAGGCTCCACAGGAAGCTGCGCCCCTGCCGGTTCCACTCCACCGCCCACCACGCGCGCCAGCTCCACCAGCGCCGCGGCCAGCGCAGATACAGGCCGGACAGGCAGAAGAAGATCAGCACGAAGGCGCAAACCCCGGTGACCGCCTTGCCGCGCTCGCCGGCGGCCAGGCGCCGGTGCAGGTCTTCGACGAAGGAGAAGAACCCGTCCAGGCGCGGCGCCGGCAGCACCGCGCCGGTGTAGGGGTCGAAGTACAGGCGGCCGCCGTCGCGGCCCGGCAGGCGCACCGCGGACGGCCGCGTGCCGGTGGGATCGATCAGCAGGCGGTTACTGCGGTGCGCGCCGTCCAGGTCCAGGCGCCGCGCCAGTTCGGCCAGCGGCAAGGGCTGCTCGCCGGCGGCATGGCGTGCGGCGATGGCCGCCAGCGGCGGATTGGCCAGGCGCACGATCTCGTCCTCGAAGGCAAGCGTGGCCCCGCTCAGCCCCATCACCGACAGCACCAGACCGGCGCTGATGCCGAGCAGCCAATGCAACTGGAACAACAGCGACTTGATCACGGCGGCGCGGTGCGGGACGGGGCGGTCGCGCATTGTAAATGAGAACGCTTATCGCATGCGATTGATACGTCGCCCTGCGGCGTCTACCGCCAAGCGTGACCCGCGGCGCAGTTGCCATTGGCAGCACATCCAGCGGTCACCTGACGGACATCGAACGTGGCCAGTTTCTTCACCTCCATCGACCACCCCCGAGGTTCCTGCAATGTCCGTCTCCCTGCGCGGTTGTCTTGCCCTGCTTGCGCTGTTCGCCGCCCAGGCGGCCAGCGCCGCCACCAGTTGCCCCACGCTCTACGCCGGCGGCAAGGCGCCGACGCTCGATGCGTCGATCACAAGCCGCACCACCGAGGTCTGCCATACCGAATACGTGCTGATGGCCTCGGGCGTGACCAAGGGTCCGCTGTACTCGGCCGAGCACATCACCGACCAGCAGGTCGCCGGTGCCGAATCGATCGGCCGCGTCGGCTCCTTCCACGACGAGACCGGCATCCCCGCCGCCGACCGCTCGCACACCTCGGACTACACCAACTCCGGCTATGACCGCGGCCACATGACCCCGGCCGGCGACGCTTCGACCACCAACTCGGAGAAGGAAACCTTCTCGATGGCCAACGTGGTCCCGCAGGACCACAAGCTCAACACCGGCGAGTGGGCGCGGATCGAGGAGCAGGTGCGCCAGCTGGCCAAGCAGCGCGGCGAGGTCTACGTGGTCACCGGCCCGGCCTTCGACAGCGGCACGCGCAGCAGCATCGGCGCCGACAACGTGCAGGTCCCGGACTACGTGTGGAAGGCGGTGTACGAGCCGGGCAACGGCGCGGCCGCCTACATGTGCGTCAACGACAGCACCATCAACTGCGACGTGGTGTCGATCAACGACGTCATCACCATGTCCGGCGTGGATCCGTTCCCGGCGATCAGCGCCAGCATGAAGGCCAATCCGATCGCGCTGACGTTGCCGTAATAAGGCAGGGATTCGGGAGTGGGGATTCGGGATTGGTAAAAGCGGCCTGACCCCCTGTCCGGGTGGGGGCGGCCGGCGGCGCGTGTGCGCCAGCCGGCCGCCATCGCACGCGCACGCGCCTCAGGCGGTGTGCGCGGTCATCGCCTCGACCAGTGCGGCGAACACCGCGCTGCAGGCGGCGCTACCGCGCACGTCCTGATGCATCACGATCCAGCTCTCCAGGCCCACGCGCACCTGCTGCGGCAGCACCGGCACCAGCGCCTGCGTGCGTCGCGCCAGCGCGACCTGGCAGAAGCCGATGCCACAGCCGGCGCGCAGCAATGCCAGTTGCGCCAGGTCGCTGTCGGCGCGCAACGCGAACGCCTCGCGCCGCCATGCCGGCAGGGCACTGCGCGCCGCGCGCAGGAACGGCGTCTCCGCATCGAAGCCGATCAGCGCGTGCTGCGGCAGGTCCTCCAACGCCTGCGGCAGACCGTGCCGGTCCACATAGTCCTGGTGCGCGAACAGCGCCACCGCCACCTCGCCGACATGACGCGCGATCAGCACGTCCTGCGTGGGCCGGGTCATGCGCACCGCCACGTCGGCCTCGCGATGCAGCAGGTCCTGCACCCGGTTGCTCAGCACCAGTTCCAGCCGCAGCTGCGGATGCGCGCGACGCAGGGCCGCCAGCACCGGCGGCAGCAGTTCCGCCCCGATCACCTCGCTGGCGGCGATGCGCACCGTGCCGCGGACCGCATCGCCGTGGCGGCCCGCCGCGCGCTGCAGCGACGCGGCCAGGCTACCCATCGCCTGCGCATGCCCGCGCAAGGCCAGCGCGGCATCGGTGGGCAGCAGGCCGGTCTGCGAACGCACGAACAGCGGCACCGCCAGCGCCTGTTCCAGCGCCGCCACGTGACGGCCGACGGTGGGCTGGGTCAGCCCCAGCGCCCGTGCCGCCGCCGACAGCGAGCCTTCCTCCAGCACCGCCAGGAAGGACCGGTAGAGTTCCCAGCCGATCGCGTTGTCCATACAGAAATGTATAGCCGGTCCGCGGTATTCGCCAATTTTCTTGAGCGGCACCGGCACCGACACTGAGCGCCGACCCCAACGGAGCGCTGTCATGTCCTCTTCTTCTTCCACGGCCCTGGTGCTGGGCGCCAGCGGCGGCATCGGCGGCGAACTGGCGCGACAGTTGCGCGACGCCGGCTGGCAGGTGCGCGCCCTGCAGCGCGGCCTCGCCCACCCCAGCGCGGAGCGCGACGGCATCCACTGGCTCCGCGGCGATGCGCTGCAACGCGCAGACGTGCTGCAGGCGGCCCGGGGCTGCGCGGTGATCGTGCATGCGGTGAACCCGCCCGGTTACCGGCGCTGGTCGGAGCTGGTGCTGCCGATGATCGACAACACCGCGGCCGCGGCGATCGCCGAGCGCGCCACCGTGGTCCTGCCGGGCACGGTCTACAACTACGGGCCGGACGCCTATCCGGCGCCGGACGAAGACGCGCCGCAGGCCCCGGTCACGCGCAAGGGCGCGATCCGGGTGGCGCTGGAGCAGCGTCTGCAGAGCGCGACCACGCAAGGCGCACGGGCGATCGTGGTGCGCGCCGGCGACTTCTTCGGCCCGCGCGTGGGCAACAGCTGGTTCGCGCAGGGGCTGGTGCGGCCCGGGCGACCGGTCGCGACGGTGACCCTGCCGGGCGATCCGGGCGTTGGCCACCAGTGGGCCTATGTGCCGGACGTGGCGCGGACCATGCTGGCGCTGCTGCAGCAGCGCGCACGCCTGCCGGCCTTCGCCCGCCTGCACATGGACGGGCACTGGGACGCCGACGGCACGCAGATGGCCGCGGCGATCGCGCGGGTCGCGCAGCACCACGGCCTGGCACTGCCACGCACGCGCCGTTTCCCGTGGCCGCTGCTGACCCTGGCCGTGCCGTTCTGGCCGCTGGCGCGCGAACTGCACGAGATGCGTCCGCTGTGGCGGCACCCGCTGCGCATGCGCAACGCGCGGCTGCTGGAACTGCTGGGCGAAGAACCGCACACACCGCTGGATGTGGCGGTGGAGGCGACGCTGCAGGGACTTGGCTGTCTGCCGGCGACCGCCCGATCGGCCTGACGCGCGTAGGAGCGGCTTCAGCCGCGACCGGGCGTTCCCATTGAAGCGCGATCGCGGCTGAAGCAGTTCCTACAGCACGCCGACCATCGTTATCGGACGTGCGCTGCAGCCGCTTGCACAGGCAGACGCCGGCTCAGCGCGCCTCGCGCAGCCAGCGCGCCACCTGCGGCGCGAAGTAGGTCAGCACGCCGTCGGCGCCGGCACGCTTGAACGCCATCAGCGACTCCAGCACGCAGGCGCGCTCGTCCAGCCAGCCGTTGCCGATCGCCGCCTTGAGCATCGCGTACTCGCCGCTGACCTGGTAGGCGAAGGTCGGCACGCGGAATTCGTCCTTCACCCGCCGCACCACGTCCAGGTAGGGCATGCCGGGCTTGACCATCACCATGTCCGCGCCCTCTTCCAGGTCCAGGGCGATCTCGCGCAAGGCCTCGTCGCCGTTGGCCGGGTCCATCTGGTAGGTGGTCTTGTCGGCCTTGCCGAGGTTGCCGGCGCTGCCCACCGCCTCGCGGAACGGGCCATAGAACGCCGAGGCGTACTTGGCCGAGTAGGCCATGATGCGCACGTGCAGGTGTTCGTCGGCATCCAGCGCGCGGCGGATCGCGCCGATACGCCCGTCCATCATGTCCGACGGCGAGACGATGTCCACGCCGGCCTGCGCATGCGACAGCGACTGCCGCACCAGCGCCTCGACGGTGATGTCGTTGAGCACGTAGCCGCGGTCGTCGATGATGCCGTCCTGGCCGTGGCTGGTGTACGGATCCAGCGCCACGTCGGTCATCACCCCCAGCTCGGGGAAGCGCGCCTTCAGTGCGCGCACCGCGCGTTGCGCCAGGCCGTCCGGGTTCCAGGCCTCGGCCGCGTCCAGCGACTTGCCTGCCGGGTCGATCACCGGGAACAGGTCGATCACCGGGATGCCCAGTTCCAGCGCGGCCTCGGCCTCCTTGAGCAGTTCCTCGATCGACAGCCGCTCCACGCCGGGCATGGAGGCGATCGGCGTGCGCCCAGGCACGTCGTGCACGAACACCGGCCAGATCAGGTCGTCGACGGTCAGGGTGTGTTCGCGCATCAGGCGGCGCGAAAAGGCATCGCGGCGCATGCGCCGGGGACGATAGTGGGGATGGGCCACGTGCAGGCTCCTGGGTGGGCGGATGTTGGGAGGCCGTGCCAGTCGCGCGGCCAGTGCCGCCAGGCACCGCAGGCCGCGCCGCCGGCACCGGCATGAACGCAGGGCAGCCCGCGCGCGGGCCGCCGTCGGCTGCGCATGTTACTCCCGCCGGCGCGGCACGCAGCGCAGGATGCTGCAACACAGCATGCCGGTCGCCCGGCACGCGGCTCAGAGCACGCCGCCGCCCAGGCTCAGACGGATCACCCCGACCACGATCACCAGCGCGTTGAGCAGCAGGCCGGTCTTGGCGCGGCCGCGATTGGGCGCGGCGGTGAACAACAGCCCGATCGCGGCGATCAACGCGCCGACCGCGGCAAACGGGATCAGGAGCCAGTTGCCCCAGCCGAGCAGCGGGATGAAGGCCAGGATCATCCACAGCAACGCCACGATGCCCCACAGCAGACTGATCAGGCCCATGCCGGCCTCCGTGCGAATGTGAGCCTGCACCATAGCGCGCGGCGCAGGCCAGGCAACCCAACTCTTGGCATGGGGATCACGGCGCCCTGCCAGGGTGCGACAGCGGTGGGTTCGGCGCGATTCACCCGGCCCGCCTATGATCGCGTGAGATCCAACTACGGGGGCAAGGCCATGAAGATCCGACCGTTGTTGCCGCTGGCGCTGCTGCTGAGCCTGGCCGGCTGCGCCAGTTCCTCGAAGGTGATGGTCGGCGCGGCGCGGC
This sequence comes from Xanthomonas sp. NCPPB 1132, assembly GCF_056629235.1. Taxonomy (NCBI): domain Bacteria; kingdom Pseudomonadati; phylum Pseudomonadota; class Gammaproteobacteria; order Lysobacterales; family Lysobacteraceae; genus Xanthomonas; species Xanthomonas sp. NCPPB 1132. The sequence continues at coordinate 4,673,760 of NZ_CM152819.1, forward strand.
CGCCAATCGATCCGGCGCTGGTGCAGATCTACTCCGCGCCGCCGCCGGGGGCGGTGGATATCGCCCAGTTGGAGGCCTCCAGCGCGGCCGGCTTCGGCACCCAGGGCCAGACCGACGCAGCGGTGGACCGGCTCAAGCGCGACGCGGCCAAGCTCGGCGCCAACGGCGTGGTGCTGATGGGCGTGGGTTCGCAGCGCTCCGGCGGCGGCCTGTCGGTCGGCGCGGGCAGCTATGGCGGCCACGTCGGCGGTGGCCTGGGCATCGGCATCCCCACCACGCAGAAGCGCGCCGCCGGCATGGCGATCTGGGTGCCGCCGGGGGCGCAGGTGCCGTCCGCCCCGCAGCCTGTCCCGCCCCCCGGAGCCGCACCGCCCCGGGAACCCTGACGGCGCATGCCACCACGGCGATCGATTGGTGCCTGAGCGTGTCCGCGTCCGCCGAGCGCAAGGCCAGCGTCGGTGCTGGACGCCGCAGGCGCCGCCGCTTGCGATGTTTCGCACCCCAAAACCCCTGGTAAGCTACTGGTGGGCTACCATATTTTTCCGGCTGCGCTGTCGGCGCAATGCGTCTGGCGCGCCGGATGAGGAAGATTGCACTGCCAAATGGTCAGCCTGGGTATTCGGTGGACACCATCATTGACAGAAGGAATCGTTATGAAACGCTGGATATGGATATTGGTCGCCGCTGCCGGGCTGCAGACCAGCGCGATCGCATCGACGCCGCACCAGACGCTGGTCTGCCGCATGGACGACCCGTTCCTGTTCTGTTCCAAGGGCTGCGACATTCCTGACTACAACTGGAAGCCGGTGGACCCCATCTCGGGAACCTGGGCGCCGGTGTCGCCGTATTGCCCCTATCCAACACCGGTCTCGACGCATCACTGCGTTGGATGGACGACGACTGCGATCGCAGCGCTTGCTCAATACCAGAGCATCTGTCCTGGTGCATTGAAGCAAGGACAGTGGAAGGGAACAAAGCCCCCGGAACTGGTTCCCTTCAAACACTAGCGTTCGTTCGGGCGCACAACGGATCAGGCTGGAAGGCGACGCACACAGACGGTGCGTCGCTCCAAATGCAAAGGATCAGGGCGCCGCGCTGCCACGCGTGTTGGCGATGAACTGGGTCTCCACAGCCTCCTGTAATTGGTCCGGGGGCAGCAACCCCTGGTCCAGCAGGAAGTTATTGAACTTCAGCCGGTCGAACCTGGCGCCCAGCGCCAGTTCGGTGCGCATGCGTAGTTCCAGGATGCGGCTGTAGCCGTAGAAGTAGCTGCCGGCCTGGCCGGGGGCGCGCACCATGTAGCGGTCCAGTTCCTGCCGCGCCATCGCCGGCGACAGGCCGACGTCGTTCTCCAGCACCAGGCGCGCACGCTCGCGGTCGATCAGGCCGAGGTTGAGCATCGGGTCGAGCATGGCCCGCGCCGCGCGCAGCAGGCGGAACTGCAGGGCGATCAACTGCCCGTCCAGCGGCTCGTACGGCACCATCTCGGCCTCGGCGTACAGCGCCCAGCCTTCGACGTTGACCGAATTGAATGCGAACAGGCTGCGCGCCAGCGACACGCCGCGCTCGACCATGGCGGTGAACTGCAGCTCGTGGCCGGGCCGGCCCTCGTGCGCGCTCAGCGTCCACGCCGCCGCGCCGAAGTTGAAATCGTCGTAGTGCTCGCCCTTGCCGGCGCTGTCCGGGTTGCCCAGCGGCAGCACGAAGGTGCCCTGCTCGCCGGTGTTGCCGACCAGCGGCGCCGGGCGGAAATGCGGTGCCGGTTGCGCGGCGCTTTCCGCCGGCGAGCCCAGGCGCATCTGCATCGGCCGCTGCGGCACGTCGACGATGCGCTGCTGGCGGATGATCGGATCGATGCGGTCGATGACGCTGCGGTAGTGCGCCTCAAGCTTGTCGTCGGGGATGGTATCGCGCTTGAGCGCGCGCAGCACGGTGCGGTAGTCGCGGGCATCGTCGCCGCGCAGGCCCTTGGCCGCGGCCACCAGCGGCGCCAGTTGCTGCATCGCCGCGCGGGTTTCCATGAATTCCAGCTGCGCGCGCTGCATCAGCACCTGCGGGGCGATGTCGATACCGACCTGCTTGAGCTGGAACGCATACAGCTCGGGCGGCAGGCGCGCATCCTCGCGTGCCTGCGGCAACACCACCGTACGCGTCCAGGTGGCGTAGTCCTGGAACTGCTTGTCCATCGCCGCCAGCGCCGCCTCCGCGCCGGTGATCTTGTACTCGGCGAACAGCGAACGAATGCCCTTGGCGTAGGTGTCGACGTTGCTCAAGGCCTGCTCGACCTCGCGCCTGGTCGGCTGCAGGAGGTTGCCGTCGGCGCGCTTCTCTTCGTAGCGTTGCCGCGCCAGTTGCAGGGTCGAGGCGCTGCCCGGCGCCAGGCCGACGTAACGCTGCAACCGCAGCAGCGCCTTGGCGCGGCGCGCCGCCGGTACCTGCTCGGACAACAGGTTGTTGATGCCGCCGAACACGTGCTGCGGCGCGTCGGTCCATGGCAGCAGAAAGCGCTCGTTGAGCGTGCTGCCCTCGATGGACTGGTCGGCGGCATGGATCAGGATCGCCAGGTCCTGGCGCACGTTGGGATCGCGCTCCACCTGCAGTTTTTCCTGCAGCGTGCGGCGCGCGGCGCTGGTGGCCTCACGGAAGCGCCGCGCGTTGTCGGGACCGAAATCGGAGACCTGGTCGTCGAAACCCGGCACGCCGAAGAAGCTCACCTCCTCGGCCTGGAACGGCGCCTGCGCCTGCAGCAGGATCTGCGCGAAGGCATTGCTGCGCTCCACCCAAGCGGGCGCGTGCGTGGCCGACGCGGCAGCCGGCGCGGCCGCTGCCGCCAGCGCAGGAAACGGCGAAGGTGCCGCCAGCGCCAGGGTCAGGGCGATGGCGAGGACACGTGGCTTCATGGCGCAGCTCCGATAGAACGATGCAGGGACCGTACGCGGCATTACCGGATCGGCCATCTGCCGGAGGTCATGGCCGCCACCGCGCGGCGATGCAGCATGCGGCGGTGGTGACGCCACAGCGTGGCTGCGTCAATGCAGACTCGCGGCGATACGCCATCGCGTGCCCGTGGATGCTGTCGACCGCACACGATGTGCGCGGCCAACCGCTTGCGCCCGCTATTGCGTGGCGTCTGACTCGGCAGGCGAGGCGCTGTGCACGTCCGCCGCGGGCACCGGCGGCGCCTCGACCGCCATCCCGTCCGCCTCCCCGTCGTCGTCGCTGTCGGCGTCCTGCCCGAGCGCATCGAGCAGCGGGATCGCTTCACCCGCATCCGGCAAGACCTGCAAGGTGGTGTAGTGCCACTCACCCGCATGGCGCTCGGCTTCGATGTACAGGGTGCCGTTGGCGCGCGTGCCGTGGAGCGACACGCTCAGGGCGGCATTGCCGTTGCCGGCGCCGCTGGTGCTGATGTTGCCGCTGGGCATGATGCCGTCCTTGATCGGCGCACCCAGCGCGGCCGCCACGCGCGGATCGTGCTGCGCGGCCATCACGCCGACCCGGTACGGTTCGGAGGACTTGGTGACGCGCGCGAGGCCGAGCGCGAACACCGCGATCGACACCAGCAGCAGGGCGCCGAGCACCAGCGCGATCAGCGGCACCGCCCATTTCCAGTGCCGCGCCCACCAGCCGCGCCTGGCCGGTGGCAGCGCCGTGGTGGAGGTGGGACCGGGCATGCCGGGCAGCGGCGGCGGACTCGACATGACGTCACTCCTTGTCGTGCGGAAGCGGGAAGGTCGAAGCGGAACGGCGCACTCAGGGCTTCAGGCAGCGCGCCAGGAACGCCTCGGTGGTGCGATAGCGATGCAGCGCGTTGCTGCCGGACAGGCCGTGCTTGGCGCCCGGATAGGTCATCAGCTCGAACAGCTTGCCGCGCTTCTGCAGTTCGCTCATCAGCGAGGTGGAATTGGTGAACAGCACGTTGTCGTCGGCCATGCCGTGCAGCAACAGCAGTTGCGAGGTCAGCCCGTCCAGGTGCGCGGCCACGCGGCTGTCGCGGTAACCGTCGGGATTGGCCTTGGGCAGGTTCATGTAGCGCTCGGTGTAGTGGCTGTCGTACAGACCCCAGTCGGTGACCGGCGCGCCGGCGGCGCCGCAGGCATAGGCCTCGCTGTGCTTGGCCAGCAGCATCAGGGTCATGTAGCCGCCGTTGGACCAGCCGTACACGCCGATGCGTGCGGCATCCACCCAAGGCTGCGACTTCAGCCAGGCCACGCCGCGCAGTTGGTCGTCCACTTCCACGGTGCCCTGGTGCTGGTACAGCGCGCCGCCGAAATCGCGGCCGCGGCGCGGCGTGCCGCGATTGTCCAGCGAGAACACCACGTAGCCATGCTGGGCCAGGTAGTGGTCGAACAACGCATCGCCACGGCCGGGCCAGCCATCGACCACGGTCTGCGCGGCCGGGCCGCCGTACACGTAGACCACCACCGGATAGCGCTTGCCCGGATCGAAGCCGGCCGGCTTCATCAGCCGGTAGTGCAGCTGGGTCTTGCCGTCGGCGGCGGTCAGGGTGCCGAACTCGACCGGACGCTGCGCCTCGCGGTAGGCCGCATACGGGTGTTGCGGATCGGCCAGGTCGTTGACCAGCAGGGTGGCGATCTTTTCGCCGTTGGCGCGGAACAGCTCGATCTGCGGCGGCGTGGTGGTGTTGGACCAGCTGTCGACATACACGCTGGCGTTCTTGGCGAAGCTGGCTGCATGCGTGCCGTTGGGCTTGGACAGTTTCTCGATGGCGCCGCCGGCCAGCGGCACCGCGTACAGCTGGGTCTGCGTCGGCGACTCCTTGGTCGCGGAGAAGTAGACCTTGCCGGCCGCCTCGTCCACCGCCAGCAGTTCGTCCACCATCCACTCGCCCTGGGTCAGCGGGCGCAGCGTGCGGCCGTCTTCCGAGGCCAGGTACAGGTGTTCGTAGCCGCTGCGCTCCGAGCCCCAGACGAAGCGCCCGTCCTTGAGGAAGTGCAGGTCGTAGGTGAGCGGCACCCAGGTCGGGCTGGTCTCGGTGATCAGCACACGCTGCTTGCCGGTGGTCAGGGTCGCCTCGATCAGCTCCAGGCGCTTCTGGTCGCGCGACTGGCGCTGGAAGGTGAGCCGTTGCGGATCGCGCCAGTCCACCCGTGCCAGGTAGATGTCCGGGTTCTTGCCCAGGTCGATCCAGTTCGGCTCCGCGCCGGCACGCGGCGCGATGGTGCCGAGCTGGATTTTGACGTTGGGCTGGCCGGCCTGCGGATAGCGCTGCTCCACCACCTCGGTGTGGTCGGCGTAGACCTCCGGGCGCTTCTGCACCGGCACCTCGGTTTCGTCGATGCGCGCGAAGGCGATCGCCGAGTCGTCCGGCGCCCACCAGTAGCCGGTGTGGCGGTCCATTTCCTCGTCGGCGACGAACTCGGCCACGCCGTTGCCGATGGTCTCGCTGCCATCGTGGGTGAGCTGATGCTGCTGGCCGCTGGCCAGGTCGATCACCCACAGATTGCGTCCGCGCACGAAGCTGACGTAGCCGCCCTTGGGCGAAATCTTCGGATCGGTGACGAAACCTTCGCCGTGGGTGAGCTTGCGCACCGCGGCGCTGCCGGTCTTGCCCAGGTCGTACAGGTACAGCTCGCCGCCGAGCGGGAACAGCAGCGCATGCGCATCCGGCGACCACTGATACTCGACGATGCCGGTGTAGGCGGCGATGCGCTGGCGCTCGCGGCGCGCCTTCTCCTCGTCGCTCAGGGTCTCGGTGCCGGGCAGCACCAGCTTGGAATCCACCAGCATGCGGGTCTGCCCGCTGGCGATGTCGTACTCCCACAGATCCAGCTGGTTGCGGTCGCTGTCCTTGCCGCGCAGGAAGGTCACCCGCGAGCCGTCCGGCGCCACCTTGGGCTTCATCAGGGTCGGCCCGGACAGCGGCTTGCTGCCGGTGATGGCCTCCAGGGTCAGTTTCTCGGCGTGGGCGGGAACGATGGGGGTGGCGAGCATGAGGGCAAGAGCGGCGAACAGAGAGCGCATGAAGGTTCCTGATGGAGCACCGAGCGCACGGATGATGCGCGTGCGCCCGGGATTTGAGAAGCGCGCCGGCTCAGCGCTGCCCGAACAGGTGCTTGCGCTCGGCGTCGCTGAGCGGCTTGCCCGCGTTCGGGTTCACCTGCTCCTTCAGGGCGTAGGCGCGCTGGGTGGCCGGACGCGCGGCGATGACCTCGTGCCAGCGCTTGAGGTGCGGGAAGGCGGCGTAGTCGGGGGTCAGGCCGTTGTACACCTCGATCCACGGGTAGCTGGCCATGTCGGCGATGCCGTACTCGTCGCCGGCCAGGTAGGCGCTGTGCGCCAGGCGCTTGTCCAGCACGCCGTGCAGGCGCCGCACCTCGTTGCCGTAGCGCTCGATCGCATAGCCGATCTTCTCCGGCGCGTAGACGTTGAAGTGGCCCATCTGCCCGGTCATCGGGCCGAGGCCGGCCATCTGCCAGAATAGCCATTCCAGCGCGAGCACGCGCCCGCGCGGATCGGCCGGCAGGAAGCGGCCGGTCTTCTCGGCCAGGTAGAGCAGGATCGCGCCGGACTCGAACACGCTCTGCGGCGCGCCGCCGTCGGCCGGGGCGTGGTCGACGATGGCCGGCATCTTGTTGTTGGGCGAGATCGCCAGGAATTCGGGCGCGAACTGCTCGCCGGCGCCGATGTTGACCGGCTTGAGCGTGTAGTCGAGCCCGGCTTCCTCGAGGAACAGGGTGACCTTGTGGCCGTTGGGGGTGGGCCAGTAGTACAGATCGATCATGGCGGCGTTCCTGGACAGGGGATCCCGAGTGTAGCGGCGGCCCCCGGCTTGGCAGCGTAATCGCCGGCCGGGTACCCTGGCCGCTCCCGCAACGCAGCATTCCAGATCACACCATGACTCCCGAGCGGCCCCGCCTGCACCCCCTGTCCAACCTGATCTTCGCCTCGCGCTGGCTGCAGTTGCCGCTCTACCTGGGGCTGATCGTGGCCCAGGGCGTGTACGTGTTCCTGTTCGGCAAGGAACTGTGGCACCTGATCCACGAGGCGCCGCGCCTGGGCGAGCAGCAGATCATGCTGATCGTGCTCGGCCTGATCGACGTGGTGATGATCTCCAACCTGCTGGTGATGGTGATCGTCGGCGGCTACGAGACCTTCGTGTCGCGGCTGGGCCTGGAAGGCCACCCGGACCAGCCGGAGTGGCTGAGCCACGTCAACGCCAGCGTGCTCAAGGTCAAGCTGGCGCTGTCGATCATCGGCATCTCCTCGATCCACCTGCTCAAGACCTTCATCGCGGTCGGCGCGCTCGGCGGCATGCCGATGTGCTCGCCGGACCAGTTGGCCAGCGCCGTGGGCACGGTGGACCTGAAGAGCTGTGCGACGCTGACCGCCACCGGCGTGCTGTGGCAGACCATCATCCATGGCATCTTCATCCTGTCGGCGATCGGCATCGCCTGGACTGACCGGATCATGTCCGGATCCGCGCCGGCGCGGCCGGCGCACTGAACGACGCGCAACGTCACGCTTTTCGCCGCAGCGCTGCGGCTGCCACACACTCGGCGGCCGCGGATGCTAGATTGACCGATGGGGTGCGCTGGCGGCATGGGGGCCGCAGCGCCGCGAACGCACCGCCATCGCATCGTTGATTGCCAACACCGGGGATTCAGGGGGACGCATGTCGCAACTCACCACACTCGCCAAGGCGCGCCGTGTCGCGCCCGTTCTCTTGCTGGCTGCGCTGGCGGCCTGCTCCAAGCAGGACGAGACCGCGCCGCCCACCACCGCACCGGCCACCGCCGCGGCCAACGCGCCGGCACCGCCGCCGGTGTCGGCCAAGGTGCAGTCGATGGGCACCGAACAGCTGCACGACTCGGCCAGCCAGGCGCTGCGCGAGAACCGCATGTATGCGCCGGCCGGCAACAACGCGGTCGAGTACTACCTGGCGCTGCGCGACAAGCAGCCCGACGACGCCGGGGTCAAGAGCGCGCTGACCGACCTGATGCCGTACACGCTGATCGCCGCCGAACAGAGCATCAACCGCGAGGATTTCCCGGAAGCGCAGCGCCTGATCGGCCTGATCGAGAAGATGGATCCGCAGGCACCGGCGCTGCCGCGGCTCAAGCAGGGCGTGAGCAAGGGCATGGAAACGGTGGCCCAGCGCAGCCAGGACGAGACCGACAAGGCCAAGAAGGACGCCGAGCAGAAGGCCAAGCTGGCCGCCGAGCAGCAGAAGCAGGCGCAGCAGCAGGCCAGCGAGGCGCAGGCAGCGCAGCAGATCGCCGCGCAACAGGAAGCCGCGCGCCGCGAGAGCGCACGCCAGGAAGCCGAACGCCAGGCCGCCGCGCGCCCCGCCACGCCCGCCGCCACCGCGCAAGCGACGCCGGCACCGGCGGCGACGCCCGCGGCCGCACCGGCATCCGCCGCCACGGCACAGACCCTGCGCCCGATCAGCACCCCGGCCCCGCGCTATCCGCCCGAAGCGCTGCGCTCCGGTACCGCCGGCGAAGTGCTGGTGGAGATCACCGTCGGCACCGACGGTGCGGTCACCAACGCACGCGTGCTGCGCTCCACGCCACCGCGGGTGTTCGACCGCGAGGCGCTGAACGCGACCAAGCGCTGGCGCTTCGAACCGGTCAGCGCGCCGATCACCACCCGCCGCACGCTGGCGTTCAATCCCGGCGGCTGAGCCGCCGCAGCCGACGCGTGCCCGGCGGCTGCCGGGCGCGCTGCATCGCCGATGACTGCGCCGAGCGGAAGCGCTCAGGCCGCGGGCGCACGGCCCGCGCCGCGCACAGGCGTGCCGAAGCGCCCCTTGCGCCAGGCCACCCAGGTCGCGACCGCCCCCACTACCGTGCACACCAGCAGCCCTGGCAGCGAGGCCTCCGGTCCGAACGCGCCGCCGCTCAGCCAGTCCGGCACGCCCGCCTGCACCGTGCTGCGCGCGATCGCCGGCCCCATGTCGGTGCCCGACACTGCCGCGCCGAACAGATAGCCTTGGGTGAAGTTCCAGGCCGCGTGCACGCCGATGGAGACCCAGAGCCGGCCGGTGAGCACGTAGAACGCGCCCAGCATGATCCCGGCCTCCACCGCGATGCACAGCGCGGCGAACACGCTGGCGTTCGGATTGCCAAGGTGGGCCAGCCCGAACAGCGCCGCCGACAGCGCGAACGCCAGCCAGGGGCCGAACGCGCGCCACAGCAGGCGCAGCAGGATCGCGCGCAGCATCAGTTCTTCCACCACGCCGGCCTGCAGCGCCTTGCCGAGCGGCCCCCACAGCGGCGCCGGTCCGGTCCAGCGGATCGCGTACACGTTCAATGCCGCCATCAGCGCCATCACCGCCGCGAACATCGCCGCGCCCAGCAGCAGCCCGACGGCCAACTGCGAGGGTGCCGCACGCCAGGCCAGTTCCGCCGGCCAGCGCCGCTCGCCCAGGCGCACCGCCACGGCGTAGAGGATGGCGGCCGTCACTGCCGTGGCGAACGCGGCAAGCGGGCCCGCGCCCGACCCAAGGAGCCTGCCGCACAGCAGCGGCACCGCCGTCGCCACGACGATCATCAGCGCCAGCAAGGCGATCGCCCAGGCCACCGCCCGCAGCCAGCGCAGCATTCCCGGCTGCAGGATGCGCGCCTCGCCCAGCACCAGCAGGCGGGCATCGCCGGCAGCCGTCAGTACCGGGGCATCGTGTGGATCTGGAGACATGCAAGGCTCGCTGCGGAGAATGCTTCAGGAAGGCGGACGCATCCGCCGTGCGCGCAGGGAGTGTGCATCACGCCCGCAGCCCCTGCGCGGCTCCACTGCGATCGAGCGCAGCGCGCGGACGGGGTCCGCGCGCTGCGCCGGCTCACGGCGAGATCGCCAACTGCTCCTGCCGGTAGCGGCGCACCGCCGCCAGCCACAGCACCGCGGCCAGGCCGAAGCCGGTGAGCAGGTACACCGCCCAGATCTGCGGATCGATCGTTTCGCGGCGGATGATCTTCATCAGCATCTGGTTCTGCGCCAGGAACGGCACCGCGAACTGCCACAGCGTGGTCTTCAGCGGATACACCATCAACGCGTAACCCGGCAGCATCGGCAGCAGCATCAGCCAGGTCATGTGGCTCTGCGCCTCCTTCATGCTCTTGGCCGAGGCCGCCAGGTAGGTGAGCAGCGAGGTGCCGATGAACAGCATCGGCAGCAGCACGAACAGCATCTGCAGCATCGCCACGAAGCTGACGTTGAGCTGGCGGCCGATGCCGCTGGCCACCTGCGCGCTGAGCTTGAACGCGAGCAGGGTCAGCAGCAGCGACACCAGGCCGACCACGCAGGCCGCGGCGATCTTGCCGCTGACGATGGCGCTGCGCGAGGCCGGCGTGGCCAGCAGCGGCTCCAGCGATTGCCGCTCGCGTTCGCCGGCGGTGGCGTCGAGGATCAGGTAGGCGCCGCCGATGAACGAGGTGATGGTCAGCAGCACCGGCAGCAGCATCGCCAGCAACGCACCGCGCTTGGCTTCGGGCGTGGCCAGGTCCTGCAGCGCCACGTCCAGCGGCCGCGACACCTGCGAATCGATGCCGCGCGCCAGCAGGCGCAAGGCCCCGACCTGCTGGCCGTACATGCTCAGCGCGGCCTGCACCCGCTGGGTCGGGATGTCGGAGTCGCGGCGGGTGCTGTCCTTGATGATCTCCACCAGCGCCGGGCGTCCTTCGTGCCAGGCGTTGGCGTAGTCCTCGTCGATCTTCAGCGCCAGGTCCACGTCCTGGCTGCGGATCGCGCCGGTCAGGTCCTTCGGCGGCGCGACCGCGTTCAGGCCCTGCGCGGCGAGGAAAGCGACCAGGTTCGGCGCGCGTTCGCGGCCGATCACCGGAATGTCCAGCGGCTTGTCGATCTGGGTGCGCACGCGGCTCTCGGCCAGCGCACCCATGCCCAGGATCAGCGCCGGATACAGCAGCGGCCCGAGCAGCAAGGCCAGCGCCAGGGTGCGGCGATCGCGCGAGAGGTCGCGCAATTCCTTGCGCATCACGGTGAATACGGTACGGAGCAGGCTCATGCGTGCAGTCCCTCGTCGCTGCCGATCGCCTTGACGAAGGCGTCTTCCAGGTTGGATTCGCCGGTCAGGGCGCGCAGTTCGTCGGCGGTGCCGGCGGCCACCACCGTGCCCTTGGCGATGATGACGATGCGATCGCACAGCGCCGCCACCTCCTGCATGATGTGGCTGGAGAAGATCACGCAGCGCCCTTCCTCGCGCAATTCGCGCAGGAACCCGCGCAATGCGCGCGTGGTCATCACGTCCAGGCCGTTGGTGGGTTCGTCCAGGATCACGTTGCGCGGGTCGTGGACCAGCGCGCGGGCGATCGCGGTCTTGGTGCGCTGGCCCTGGCTGAAGCCTTCGGTCTGGCGGTCGAGGATGTCGTCCATGTCCAACGCCGTCGACAGCAGCCGGGTGCGCTCGGCGATGCGCGCCGCCGACAGCCCGTGCAGCTCGCCGAAGTAGGCGATGTTCTCGCGCGCGGTCAGCCGCTTGTACACGCCGCGCGCATCCGGCAGCACGCCCAGCGCGCGCCGCACCGCCATCGGATCCTGGCCCACGTCGACGCCGTCCACGCGCACCTGGCCCTGGTCCGGCGCCATCAGCGTGTAGAGCATGCGCAAGGTGGTGGTCTTGCCGGCGCCGTTGGGACCGAGCAGGCCGGTGATCTGGCCGTCGGCGGCCTGGAAGCTGACCCCTTGCACGGCCTGCACGGCGCCGGCGCGGGTCTTGAATGCCTTGTGCAGATTGTCGGCGACGATCATGCCTGCCCCTCCCTGTCGAACGCTGCGCAGCTCATGGTTCCCATCCGTTGAATGAAGTGAAGGCCGGCACGCCGCTCATCGCGTCCAGGCAGGTGGCATCGAGGTGCTTGGCATCGGCGGTCTCGAAGAACTGGCCGAGCAGCTTGGGCATGCAGCCCAGGGTCATGGTGCCGTGGCCCTGGCCACGCACCACCAGGTGACGGCCGTTGGACAGACCCTTAAGCACGCGCTCGGCGTAGCGCGGCGGCGTCACCGGATCCAGCTGGCCGGAGGTCAGCAGCACCGGCAGCGTGGAGGTGAACGGCGCGGTGAAGTCGGCCGGGCGGGTGCCGGTGGGCCACACCGGGCACGGCGCGAAGAACATCTGCGCCACTTCCGGGCCGAGCAGCGTGTCGTGCGTCTGCGGCGCGCGGTAGCGGTCGGCATCCTCGGCGCAGATCACCGACCACTGCATGCCGCGGTTCATCTGCCCGTCCAGTTGCCCGCCCATCATCCGCGCCAGCGACATCAGCGGCCCGTAGCGGCCGTTGGCGGCCTCGTCCAGCACCAGCGGCAGCAGCGACGCGGTCTGCGGCGCATAGGAGAACGAGAACGCCAGGCTGGTGACGGTGTCGGCGGTGACCCGGTCGTGGCGGCTCTCGCCGCTGGCCGGATCGCGGTAGTCCACCTCCACCGGCGCCTGCCGCAGGCGCTCCACCACCGCGCGCAACTGCGTGCGGGTATCGGTGGGAAAGCGCTTGGCGCAGGCCGGGTCGGCCTTGCACTGCTCGGCCTGCAGCGCGATCGCATCCTCGAAGGTGGTGGCGAACTCGCCACCGACCACCAGGTCGTTCGGCGCCACGCCATCGATGACCACGCTGCGCACGTGCGGCGCGTAGCGGCGCGCGTACTGCTGGGCGACGCGGGTGCCGTAGGAACCGCCGATCAGGTTGATCTTGTCCACGCCCAGCGCGGCGCGCACCGCATCCAGATCGCCGATCGCCTGGGTGGTGGTGTAGTAGCGCGGATCGGCGCGGCCCTGCAGCGACTGCGCGCAGCGCCGCGCGTAGTCCACCAGTTCGTTCGCGGTGGGCGCGCGCGCCGGATCGGCCAGCGGCATCTCCTTGCCGTCCGGTCCCAGGCAGCTCAGCGGATTGGAATGGCCGGTGCCGCGCTGGTCGATCAGGAACACGTCGCGGCGCTTGCGGGTCTCGCGCAGCGCCATGTCGACGATGCTGGCGACCTGGGTGGCGGCCTGGCCGGGACCGCCGGCGAGGAAGAACACCGGATCCGGGTCGCTGCCGCCCTCGCCGGTGATCGGCAACCAGGCGATGTTGAGTTCGATCTTGCGGCCGTTCGGCGCCGCCGGATTCTCCGCCACCGCCATTCGCGCGCACTGCGCCGGCACGTTGTTGGAGGCCACCGGATTGGTCAGCGTGCACGGGTGGAAGCGCAGCGCGCCGTAGCTGCGCTCGGACGTCTGCGGCGCCGGTGCCTGGGCCGCCTGGCAGGCGGCGAGCAAGAGGGTGGCCGCCGCGATGGCGAACGGCCGGGAGGGGTGTCGCATGGTTCGCATCCTTGAGTTCATGGCTTGCAGAATGCCATGCCGGAACATGGCGTCGTCGGTGCCCGGTGGGGCATGGAACGGAGTGCGCGCTTACTCGGCCTCATCGAACAGGAACACCTGTTCGATGCTGTGCGCGAACAGCCGCGCGATACGGAACGCCAGCGGCAGGCTCGGATCGTACTTGCCGGTCTCCAGCGCATTGATGGTCTGTCGCGACACGCCCAGCCGCTCGCCCAGTTCGCCCTGCGACCAGCCGTGCGCCTCGCGCAGTTCGCGGATGCGGCTGTTCATTGGTAGCGGCGCGCGTTCGCGACCTTGACCACCCCATAGGTCATGCACAGCGCAGGAAACACCCACAGCATCGCGCTCGAGGCCGGCACCGCGATCACCTGCGCCGCCTGCAGGAAGCCGGCGGTCATATAGACGCCACATGTCAGCCCGGCGGCGATGGCGATGGATTCCAGCTCGATGCGTCGCTGCAATTCGTCGGAGTCGCGCACGAAGCGCGCCACCGCGCGGATCACCAGCGCCAACGTCAATGCCGGCAGCAGCGCGACCACCACGCGCAGCCAGTGCGCGTCGACGCTGTCGAGCAGGCGCTTCCAGAACAGCATCACCACCACGTAGGCGCCCATCGGCGGGAAGAACTCACGGTAGTAGCGCCGTGCCAGCGCCCGCGGTGCGCTGTCGGCCAGGCTGCCCCGCGACCACCACATCAACAGCGACATGAACAGGCCGCCGATGCCGACGCCCATGCATATCCCACGCAGATAGTCGCTGCCGCCGAGCGGCAGCCAGGTCCCCGCCGCCAGCAGCGCCAGACTCACGCACAGCACCACGATCGCGTTGCGCCTGCAGTTGCCCATGCCCCGTCCCCAATCTCAGTTCGACCCGCTCCGGCGCCCGTTCCGGCCGCGCCACATGGCGTACCGACCTGTCCCCTGTCAAGCACGCTTGACAGCAGAATGCGCGCACCAAGGTCGACTGTCAAGCGTCCTTTACAGACAGAATGGAGGCACCGCCGGGCTAGCCGGCTTCCGGTGTCGGACGACACTCATCCCCTTCGGGGTGTCTTCTCCCCAGAGAGAAGAGAGACGTCACAGCCCCTCTACAGCCCCTCTCCTGCCGGGGGAGGGGCTGGGATGAGGGTAAGGGCGCGAAGCTCCACGCTGACCCATGCATGCGAGGCTGCGACCGTACCCTCATCCGCCCCTTCGGGGCACCTTCTCCCGAAGGGAGAAGGAAGACGCCAAAGCCCCTCTCCCACCGGGAGAGGGGTTGGGGTGAGGGTACGGACACGAAGCGCGATCGGTATTCCGGCAGCACACCGCTTCGCCATGGACGGATCTTCATGGTGAAACGGTCGCGGCTGAAGGGCACCTCGAACAACCTGCCACGACCTGGAGCCAGGGGCAGCATCTGTCGCAACGGCACCAGAGCGGCGCCTGATCGTGGTGGTTGGGAGGCTGAGGTGGCCGCTCGGCCACCTCAGCCGATCACGCCGGCACCATGGCCCGCTCCTGTAGCCGTGCCAGCCGCATCACGTTATGGCTGGCGACCTTCAGCCCGATCACCACCTTTGCCCGCGCCAAGCCGATGCAGCGTACGAACTTGCCGCCTTGTTGGGCCAAGCGCGCAAACGGGTGCTCGCCGAACACCCGATCCTTGGCAATGCGACGGTTCCGGCGCTTTGCTGCCTCGCTCAAGGGCTTGCGTGCCTGCCCTTGATGTTGGATCGCGGGGCGGTAACCACGCTTTTTCAGGTCTGCTTCTCGCGCTGCATCGGCATACCCGCTATCGGCCCATACCGTGCGGCCGGTGTTGTCCGGGTCCAGCACCTGCTCGAAGTGGCGGCTGTCGTGCACGTTGGCCGCGCTCACGTCGTAGCGGCGGATGAAACCCCAGCGGCGGTCCGTGCTGGCGTGCAGCTTGTAGCCGTAGAACGTCACCCCATGCTTCCTGGTCCAGCGTGCCTGCACGTCTTTCTGCGCACGCTTGGCATCACTCCAGTCCTGGCCGACGTCATCGCCCTGCTTGATCTGCGCGTTCTCCTCGCGCGTGTTGCGCTGGATCGGAGCGCTGACGATGCTGGCGTCGATGATCTGACCGCCGCGGGCAATGAACCCAGCACGTTGCAATTGCTCACCGATCGCCGTGCTGATGTCGCCCATCAGATCCTTGGTCTTGAGCCGTTCGCGCCACACCCAGATCGTCTTGGCGTCGGGCACCTTGCCGCTGTGTTCCAGTCCAAGGAATTGCTGGAAGCTGCGCCGATCCAGCACCTGATACTCCAGCGCATCGTCGGAGAGGTTGTACAACTGCTGCAACAGCAGCAGCTTGATCATCATCTGCGTCGGCCAAGCCGGACGGCCGCCGCGCTTGCCGGTACCCAAGGACAGCTTCGCGTCTACGGCGTGAGCAATCCCGGCAAAGTCGATATGCCGTGACAGCAGAGCCAGAGGATCGCCGATCTGCTGCCGCTTGGCTTCGCGTTCGTGGCCGGCAAACAGGCTGATCATCGTGGCGTCCTCGGCGTGTTCTCCAGACCAATGATGCCAAAGGTGGGGTTTTTAGAGGTGCCCTGAAGCCGCTCCTACGCAGGATGTCCGGCGCCGACAGCAGCCGTTACTTGCTGCTGACGTATTTCTCGCGGCGGATGTGCGGCACCGGCAGGCCGGCCTCCTTCAGCGCATCGAAGCAGGCGTCGACCATGTTCGGATTGCCGCACAGGTAGGCGATGTCGCCCTCGGCCTGCGGCGCGAACTCGGCGAGGAACTGCTGTACGTAGCCATGCCGCACGTCGGCATGCGGCGCCTCCGGCAGTTCGCGCGAGAAGCACGGCACGAAGCGGAAACCGGGATGCGCATCGGCGAAAGCGCGGAATTCATCGCCGTACAGCAACTCGGCCGGGGTGCGCGCGCCCAGCAGCAACACCACTTCCACGCCGCGCTCGGCCATCGCGGCTTCGAGCAGCGGCAGCATCGAACGGTAGGGGGTGACGCCGGTGCCGGTGGCGATCAACAGGTAGCGACGGTTGCTGTCGCCGGGCTGCAGGCAGAAGCGGCCATACGGACCGCTGGCGCAGACCTGCCCGCCGATCTCCAGGCCTTCGAACAGCGCGGTGGCCGCGCCGCCGGCGACGAAGCTGACCGCGATCTCGACCGTGGCATCGGCCGGCTGCGTCGGATCGTGGCGCGTGGCCAGCGAATAGCTGCGCTTGGTGGCGGTGCCATCGGCATAGTGGAAGTGCACCTGCACGAACTGGCCCGGCACGAACGGCAGCGGCTGGCCGTTGTCGCGGACGAAGCGATAGTGGCCGACGGCCGGGGCCAGCATGTGGCGGTCGACCAGTTTCAACGGGAATTGGGCAGGCACGGAGATGCAACAGTCTGTGGCCGGGGGCGACCCCGCGAGGTCTTCTATAATAGCGGCTGCACTTCTCCTGCGCCGTCGATGCGGCGCGAAGGCCCGCCTTGACTCCCGCACCCGCTCTTTCTTCACAGACCCCGGCGCCCGCCCTGCGCGTGCGCGACCTGCGCAAGACCTACGACAACGGCGTGCAGGCCCTGCATGGCGTGTCGCTGGACGTGCTGCCCGGCGACTTCTTCGCCCTGCTCGGCCCCAACGGCGCCGGCAAGTCCACCCTGATCGGCATCATCAGCTCGCTGGTCAACCTCAGCGCCGGCCAGGTCGAGGTGTTCGGCACCGACCTGAGCAGCCAGCGCAGCGCGGCGATGCGCCTGATCGGCCTGGTGCCGCAGGAAATCAACTTCAACCTGTTCGAGAAGCCCTTCGACATCCTGGTCAACTACGCCGGCTTCTACGGCATGCCGCGCGCCGAGGCCGAGCGCCTGGCCGAAGCCGAACTCAAGCGTGCGCACCTGTGGGAGAAGGCCCAGGTGATGAGCCGCACCCTGTCCGGCGGCATGAAGCGGCGGCTGATGATTGCCCGCGCGATGATGACCCGGCCGCGCCTGCTGATCCTGGACGAGCCCACCGCCGGCGTGGACATCGAGATCCGCCGCGACATGTGGCGCGTGCTGCGCGAGATCAACGCCGCCGGCACCACCATCATCCTCACCACGCACTACCTGGAGGAAGCGGAGAGCCTGTGCCGCAACCTGGCGATCATCGACCGCGGCCGCATCGTCGAGCAGGGCCCGATGCGCGCCCTGCTGGCCAAGCTGGACGTGGAAGGCTTCCTGCTGGACATCGATGGCGAACTGCCGGCGCAGCTGCCGGCGATCGAGGGCACCACCCTGCTCGCCCAGGACGCGCATACCCTGGACCTGGACATGCCGCGGGCGATGGACCTCAACCGCGTGTTCGCCGCACTGGGCGACGCCGGCATCCGCGTGCGCTCCATGCGCACCAAGAGCAATCGCCTGGAGGAACTGTTCGTGCGCCTCACCGGCGAACACCGCGATGCCGCTGCGGCCACGACCGGCGCGGCCACGCCGTCCGCCACTCCCTGATGCCCCCACGGCGACGACCATGACCACTCCGACCGATTCCACCCTCCCCGTTTCCGACGCCACGCCCGCCCAGCGCAACTGGGTCGCGCTGGGCACCATCGTGCGCCGCGAGGTCAAGCGCATCCTGCGCATCTGGGGCCAGACCCTGGTGCCGCCGGCGATCACCATGACCCTGTACTTCCTGATCTTCGGCGGCCTGATCGGCTCGCGCGTGGGCGACATGGGCGGCTACAGCTACATGCAGTTCATCGTCCCCGGCCTGGTGATGATGAGCGTGATCCAGAACAGCTACGGCAACATCAGCTCCAGCTTCTTCGGCGCCAAGTTCGGCCGCCACGTCGAGGAACTGCTGGTCAGCCCGATGCCCAACTGGGTGATCCTGTGGGGCTACGTCGCCGGCGCGGTGCTGCGCGGGCTGATGGTCGGCGTGATCGTGCTGATCATCGCCATGTTCTTCACCCCGGTGCGGATCCCACACCCGCTGGTGACCCTGACCACGGTGCTGCTGGGCGCGACCATCTTCTCCCTGGCCGGCTTCATCAACGCGGTCTACGCGAAGAAGTTCGACGACGTGGCGATCGTGCCGACCTTCATCCTGACCCCGCTGACCTATCTGGGCGGCGTGTTCTATTCGGTCAAGCTGCTGCCCGGCTGGGCCGAGGCCGCCACCCACGCCAACCCGATCTTTTACATGGTCAACGCCTTCCGCTACGGCCTGCTCGGCAGCAGCGACGTGCCGGTGTGGGTGGCCTACAGCCTGATGCTGGGCTTCGTCGCCGTGCTGGCGGCGCTGGCGCTGTGGCTGCTGCGGCGTGGGGTGGGGTTGCGGAGCTGACGCGCCAGCGTCCCTCAGCCCTACCCTCCAGGCGGTTTACGCCGCCCCAAGCACGACGCCGCCGGGCGTCGTTACAACTGGCAACGTCTCGCGTCGCCCGAGGCCGCGCCAACACGGCGCGGCAAGGACACCGCGCACCGGCGCTCGCTATCTGTGAGGGCACCTCGTGGGCGGCGACGTCGACCCAGGGGACCCGCCCGAGCCCCGCATCGGCACGTACTGCACCGCCAACCGTCGCCTCGCCGGGATCTGAGCGCACCAAGTTCTCAGCCGCCGCGTGTGCAGCGCGATATACGCCGCGTCCCAGATTGCAGCCGGTGTCAGGCACCGGCATATCCGCCATGCGTCACAGTCGAATCTGACGAAGCGCACGGCGCGAGTGCACCGAATTCACAATTGTATATTCCGTACGGGAACGCACGCGTCCAAAGTTTGACTCTATAGTGTGATGCGAATCCTATTAATCGCCAATTTATTAACGCAAGTTTTCTTGTAACGGCAATATCCCGACGCTACAGTGCACACGTCCGCTACACACCATCTCTTTACTGGACGTAAAGCGCGGGCCGGAGACCAGCTTCGTCTCCGTGAACGACTTCACTTAATGAACCCATGTCGCCACACGTTGCCGCTGGCACGCTTGTGTGTTGCCGGTAATTGGGCGATCGAGCCAAGGAGAGGAATCAGATGAAGATCCAACGCAAGCCCATCCGCTTCGGCCGCAAGCAGCAAGGCCAAGGCATGACCGAGTACATCATCATCGTGGCCCTGATCGCGATCGCGGCGATCGGCGTGTTCACGTTCTTCGGCGGCACCGTCCGCAGCCAGGTCGCCGGTATGGCGCAGGAACTGTCGGGCAAGGAAGACGCCAGTGAGATGATCGGCCGCGCCGGTACCAACGCCGGTCACGCCAAGGAGCAGGCCAAGAGTGACAAGGGCATGGCCGCTTATAACGGCAACAAGTAATGTCCTTGCCACCATCTGCCCCGCAGCGGGCAGATGGTGGCCCCGCTATTGGTCATAGCAGTGGGAGCCTAATGCAGGCTTCTACGAACTCCAGCAACCCAATTCAATGGAACCAGCCGGGTCCGACGCGTGCGTCGTGCCCTAGGTGTGGTGTTGCCCGAAGGAAGCCATCATGGTCACCATCGCCGCCTCTGATCCCTCGACCACAACGGTCGCGTCTGGGCCAGCTTGCGTCCGCTCCCGAATGGGGGGGCAGGCAATGCCCATGGTGCTGGTGCTTCTGATGGTGCTGTGTGTAGGCCTGCTGGTGACTTTCAATACTGGGCAGATTGTTGGAAAAAAAGTCGAACTCACCAATGCCGCCGATGCGGCGGCGTACAGCATCGCCGTTGAACAGGCACGAGCGCGCAATTTTGCTGCCTATCTGAATCGCGGCCGCGTCGCCAACGAAGTGGCGATCGCGCAGATCGTCAGCCTCAACTCATGGTTGACCATGGTGCACTCATCGTCAGTGCACTTTGAAGATGTCATTGAAGTTGGAGAAGTCCTGCTGTTCTGGGTTCCAGGCCTCAATGGGGTATTGGCAGCTATCGACCGTGCGATGACCGCAATCAACACCGCACTCAAGTCATTTCGCCGAGTATTTATCGACACCATGGCGAAGCCCGGAATTTTTACGCTGGATCAAGTGCTAGATCATCCCTATGCGCTTGCTGCCGATGCTGCAGTTGGAGAGTACGCCTCCGGAGCAAATGTATTCGCCATGGCTAATAAAGTCGTCAAGGACAACGTTCCCGACGCAGAGCTGACGCTTGTGGGAAAGGGCGTATTGGCGAAGAACGTCGTTTCCGCGAGCAACCAACTGGAAAGCTACAACCCAGGCAGGCGCAAGGGTCTGAACGGCACGAACGCTGGCGGCGAGCGCTACCGGAATGTCGTGATGGCTTCAAGAGACACATTTACTCGTGCCCGCGACGGCACGGCGTTCGGCGTATTCAATAACAACGGCGGCACCGACATGGTCGAGTACGACCGCTGGTCGGCCGTCGACACCTTCCAGCTGAAGATTCCTCTCCTGTTCACAAGCATCAAGATTCCTATCGGTTGGGCAGGGACTCAGGCAGTGCAAGGACGCAAGCCAAGCTTCTTCGCAGGCATGAACAATGGCCGGGGATGGAATTCACCCTACGAAAACAATCGCGTCTATCGCGCTTACAACGGTACGAAACGTAGCGACATCGCCGGCGTCTTTATCGAAGGCGACCCTGCCGTGCTCCCCGATTTCAAGCGCGACAAGGCATTTCTCGATACTTATCAGTACGGCATCAGCCCACGCTATCGCGACGTCAAGGATACCTATTCGCAACGACCTGATGGCGACAAAGCAGGACCGATCTATACCGTCGAAGTCGGCACGCAGATCGACAAGGCACGCACCAGTTCCTCGCTGAAGATCGGAAGCGGGCGTATGCAACTTAAGGATCAGGCCCATAGTGACCAACTGCGTGCAATGGCAAGCGCACAGGTCTACTTCAATCGCCCCTACGAACTCTCCGCATTCCGGCGCTCAGTGTGGGGCAGAGGCGACAGCAAGTTCGAAAAAGGCAGCCTGTTCAGTCCGTATTGGCAAGCGCGCCTAGTGAAAACGCCCTCTTCCGACCGAGCAATCCTGGTGGCCGCTCCATGATGTTATTGACGAGTCCATTCCGTGCCCTATCACTTGCCTGCATGGCGTCGCTGGCATTCACTGCTGGCTGCCAGTCACGTGATTCGAGCGAAAGCGGCAGTGAAGGCAACACTTCCTCCGAGTCTTCTGGAAGCGGCGTCAAGTCGCTGCCTGCCCTGCATGTTGTCCTGACTTGGGAGTCCCGCAGGAACGGCGAGAATCTAGAACACAAGAACTATCAGGCTAAGCTCGATGCGTGCCGTGGTTCCGGTATGCCCACACGCGCGCTCTCGGCTGCAGAAGAGGCAAAGCTGGGAACCGGCGAGGTCGAGATCATGATCGACGCGCACCGCCAGTTTGCTCATCAGGTCAGCTGGACCCTGGGCGCCGATGGCGATACAGGCCAGACAGCGTGCCTAATTAAGCTTGAAGAACACGTCGACAAGGACGCGATTGATAACGCCGATGGAATGTACATGGCGATCGACAGCGAGACACGCGCACAGGATCGCCAAACCGTCCAAGCGACGGGATGGACGCTGGCCGGGGACGGTCAGATCAAGGGCCAACCCTGCGCACGCTGGCAGAACGGCAGGCAGGAGGTCTGCATGTGGTCGGGCGGCACCAGGTGGGGCTTCTCTGAATCGCCCGCTGATGTCGCCAGCTGCACCATCGATGGAGCCGGCGCGTACCTGCAGGCGATTCCGCTTGACGCCAAGCCATTGCAGGGCGGCAACGGCTGCGTACTGCAGGTGCGCTCGTTTAGCCTTGGCAACGGCCTGATTCCTTCCAACGTGGCGGGTGAGAAGGAAGAAAACTAGGAGAACGCAGGATGAAGACGACGTTCTTTTCACCAGCGCGCCGGATGCGCGGACAGGGAATGGTGGAGCTGGCGGTGTGTGCCGCCGTGCTGGTGCCGTTGTTCCTGTTGATTCCAGTCATCGCCAAGTTCGGACACAGCAAGCAGATGGCGATGCAGGCGGCCCGTAATGCCGCATGGGAAGCCACTGTGGCCGGAAACTATCAGCCACCAGGCCGCGCCATGCTACAGAGCAAAGCATTGGATCGTAATTTCGCCGATGCCGATACGCCCATCACAAGTCGCGCGTCCAATACCAACAGCGGCGTATTCTCCGATCAAATGCTCAATACCTTTTCGAATCGGAAGCTGCTGGAGAAGCGTGACCTTTCGATCACCCGCACCTCCAACACTGGCTCGCCTGGCTATGTCGATGAAGCGGCCACACTGCTACCGAAGAACTACTTCGACAACGCATTCCCCCCCAACAAGAGCGGCTACGTCACTGCAGAAGTGATGCTGAACTATCGCGACCTGAAGACCGCAGATGGCCGCCCTGCCCGTTTTCTCGAACCGCTGGACAATCTCAACTTGGTCGAGAAGCGCCATCAAACTTTGCTTACCGATGCATGGAATGCCTCCGGCCCGCGAACTGGTGCGCGCAGCGTCATCGCCACCGTGCGGCCATTGGCCCCTGTCTCGTACTTCGAGGGACTTGATGGTGTCTTCGATTTGATGAAGCCATTGAAGCCAATCTTGCCGATGGTCGGCTCTCTTGGCGATCTGGAGTTGGGTACGATCGAACCGGATGTCGTTCCTGCCGACAAGCTCGCCAATTATCCGATCAAACCGGGTAAGCCGTGATTCCGCAAGTGCCCAACCACTTGTTCGCGAGCGGGATTGTCTTGCTCCTTTCCGCCTTGGCAGCGCAGCCAGCCCTCGCATTGGAATGGCCGGAGGTTCCTGTCCCCGACCAGGCTTCGGGCGAGATCGTCTCGGAGCACATGCTCTATAACGGCATAGCAATGCGCGCGAGCCGTTTCCGTATTGCGCAGTCGCCGCAGCAGGTCGAGCAGTTCTATCGCAAGGAGTGGGGAAGCATGGTCGTGACTACGCCGATGGGTAACAAGACCGTTCTTGGGCATATGACGAAGGATGGCTACTACATCACGGTGGAATTGAGCGGCAACGCCACCTACACGCAAGGGCAGATCGGCGTCATGGAACTTCCGAAGAAGGATCTTCCGGCCGACGGCGTCGGCAAAGGCTTCGGCCGGCTGCCCGACACGCAGGTGGCCGAAGATATCGTCTACATGGATACCCCGCGTCACGTCAGGACCCTGAGCATGCTCAACCGCTACACGCCGCTGCAGAACCAGCAGTACTACGCACGGTATTTCGCCGGGCAGGGCTATGCGCGCGATGGCTCCTCCTCGGCCTGTACCGCGAGCAGCCCGCACTGTGTCTCCCGCTTCACCCGGCAGGACAATCGCGTCACCGTGACCTCGAGCCGTGGGCAGACCGGCACCGTGATCGTGGCGGTGGTCGAATGAACGTACACGCCCTACCCAGCCGGCGCCTGCAGCGCGGCCAGTCCACGATCGAATACACCGTGGTGGTGATGGCGCTGGTAATCGTGCTGATCGCCAAGCCCGATTTGATCACAGAAGTGGTCACGGCCCTGAAAGAGCTGTATTCCGCCTTCGTCTATGCCATTTCGGTCTCCGACGTGCTGTCGGCCTGAATCCCTCTCGAGATAATTCGCCGACGGCGCCTCTTCAATGCAGAAACCCAAACTCAGCAAGAACGTCCTTTTCATCCTGATCGCGGTGGTGATGGCTGGCCTGGCCGCCTTCATCGCGGTCAGCTACATCCGCACCACCGTCGCCGAACGCACCCAGGACAATCGACCGATGGTCGACGTCGCGGTCCCGGTGAACGATCTGCCGCAGGGTGCGATCCTGCAGGGCAGCGATCTGGCCTTGCGCACGATCCCTGCCGAATTCGCGCCCGCCGATGCGGTCACGCCCGACAACCACACCCAGTTCGAAGGCCGCATACTGCGTGCGCCGGCACGGGGCGGCGCGCCGTTGAGCGCCAGTGCCCTGGTTCCGCTGTACGACCAGTTCTCGAAGCTGATTCCCAAGGGAAAGGTCGCCTACACGATGAGCGTGGACGAGAACAATTCGATCTCGGGCATGATCGCACCGGGCGACCTGATCGACATCTTCTTCGTCAAGGACGCCTCCACCGGCAGCAATGGCGCCGCAGGCAGCCAGGCATCGGGCGCGCAGGTGTTCCCGCTGCTGCAGAAGATCAAGGTCCTGGCTACCGGCAGCCGCATCGGCGAAACGCCGGCGCCAAAGGAAGGCGAGGAATCCAGCACCTCCACCGGCTTTTCCAGCGTCACCCTGGAGCTGGACCAGTATCAGGCCAAGCAGCTGGCCGTCGCCTCCAAGGTGGGCGCGGTGCGCGTGCTGCTGCGCGAAGTACAGGACACCTCGCCCGGCGCGGCGACGGGCATGAGCGAGAGTCAGTTGTTGCGATCGCTGGGATCGGGCGATCCGGCAAACACGGGCAGCGGAAGCAGCCGCGTTGAGTTCATCATTGGCGGAAAGGGTTAAGCATGACGCAGACAACACGCCGTCGCAGGAGCAAGGCCGGGACATCGGCGCCATGGTTGGCCGGCTTGCTGCTGGCGGGCATCGGGGGATGGAACGCATCGGCACAACAGGCCGCCACTACTACTGCTGCGTCACGGCCTGCCGAGCGCGCGCCGGCGACCACGCCAGCAGTGATGCCGGCTGGCGGACAGGCAGCGGATGTACCGTCGGCAGAACAAGCGCGACTGATGGCGCAAGGACGCCAGGTCGACCAGCTCAAGCAGACGATGGAATCCCAGATCCAGGAACTCGGCAACAGCGGCTCCTCGTCGGGCGGTGGTGGCGTCGCCCTGGCCGGGGACAAGAAGCCGTCTGTCGCCCCGTTGATCCAGCCGTCGCAAAGCATCTATGCCGGCGAGGCCGTGGTGCGGCGGGTTCCCGGGGCGCTGCGGCGCATCGCGGTCGGCGACGGCGAGGTCTTGAGCGTCTTCTCGGTCGGCAAGTCCGAACTGGTGATGATCGGCACCAAGCCCGGCAATACCAATGTGCACCTGTGGATGGCCGACGGCAGTCAGCGCGATGTCAGCGTCACTGTTACAGGGAGCAAGTCCGATGGGGTGGCAGAGACCGTACGCGAATTGCTCGGCGATATTCCTGGAATCACGGTCAGAGCCATCGGTGCGAACGTGGTGATCTCCGGCAACGACGTCGATGCCGCAACCACCGCTAAGATTCAAGCATTGCGTAATGTCTATCCGCAGATTCTGAACTTTGCGGGACCGGATCCGGTGGGTATGCGTCCGATGGTGCAGATGGATGTCTCCATCATGGAGTTCAACAAAAACGCGGTCGAGGATCTTGGCATCCGCTGGGACAGCACGATTGACGGCCCCATCGGGGGTTTGATTCGTGATGTCACTACAAACAACTACTTCCGCGTTCTTCCGAAGGACAACGAGACGTTCAATGATGTCAAGGACCGTCTTCCGACCCGGCTACCCGGGCCGCAGGGCTACTTCGGCATCGCCACCACGATCGCCTCGAAGATCAACCTGTTGATGAGTCGCGGCAAGGCCTGGGTGCTGGCGCAGCCCAAGCTGAGCGCCAAGAGCGGCAGCAATGCGACCTTCCTGGTCGGTGGCGAAGTGCCGATCGTGGTGCCGTCGATCCTAGGCCAGACACAGATCGAGTACAAGGAGTACGGCATCCGCCTGAACATCAACCCGACAGTCAACTCGTCCAATCAGGTGAATACCTCGATCATGGCCGAGGTCAGCCGGATCGATCCGTCGGTGTCCGTACAGGGTGTGCCCGGCTTCCTGACGCGCCGCGTCGAGACCGAACTGAACGTCAATGCCGGCCAGACCATCGTCATCTCCGGGCTGCTCGATCGGGAGGCCTCCAAGGCCGTGGACAAGCTGCCGCTGCTGGGCGACATCCCGATCCTGGGCAAGCTGTTCCGCTCCGATGGCTTCCGCGGCAACAAGACCGAACTGGTGATTTTCGTGACCCCGCGCATCGTCAGCCCGACCTCGCCGGAGAACCTGCAGGATCTGCAGCGCGCCCAGGGAATCGAGAAGGAGTTGCAGGATGAAATCAGCCCCCGCCAAGACAAGTTGATCAAGTAATCCACCCCACGGAGCGCAAGGTTCACCGCCATGTTCACAGTGCTGATCAATACGCCAGGGGGCGACACGCGCCAGGTCAAGTGCATGCACCGCGAGTGCGGCATCGGTCGCGCCGATGCCAACCTGGTGATGCTGCAGGGCTGGAACATCGCCGGCAAGCACGCCACCCTGCTGCGCGAGGACGATGGCGTGTTCATCCTCCCCCTGGGCGGGCGCGAGCCGATCACGCTCAACGGCAAGGTGGTGCTGGCCAAGCAGGGGCCGATCGACGGCAAGGACGAGATCCGCATCGGCCAGTACATGCTGAAGGTCAGTGGCGACGATGCACGCATCGCCCGGCAGACGCCCGCCGCCAACGACGGCGCAGCGGTCAGGGCCACGGAAGCGCCCGCGGCAGCCACCGATGCCGCGCCCGATCACCAGCCGGCGGCGCCCGCCGCGACCGACATGGTGGTGGCCGGGCCTCCGCCCTCCGATATCGCCACCTGGCGCACCAAGCTGCACATGGCGCTGGTGCGGCAGATGGACCTGCGGCGCATGGACGTGCGCAGCATGGACGACAGCGCGCTGCGCGACAGCACCATCAACCTGATCGACGACATCCTCAAACGCGAGTTCAGCGATCTGCCGGCCGACATCAGCCCACGCAGACTGGCCAAGCAGGTGCTGGACGAGGCGATCGGGCTGGGGCCGCTGGAAGACCTGATCGACGATCCAACCGTCACCGAAATCATGGTCAATTCGCACGACGACATCTTCATCGAGCGTGCCGGGCGCATCCAGAAGTCCGAGGTGGTGTTCTCCAACGAACGTGCCTGCCTGGCCGCGATCGAACGCATCGTTACGCCCCTGGGGCGGCGTATCGACGAAAGTTCGCCGCTGGTCGACGCGCGCCTCAAGGACGGCTCCCGCGTCAATGCGGTGATCCCGCCGGTCGCGCTGCGCGGGCCCAGCATCAGCATCCGCAAGTTCGCCACACGCCGGCTGATGGGCGAGGACCTGCTCAAGTTCGGCTCGCTGAATCAGGCGATGCTGGACTTCCTGATCATGGCCGTGCGCGAGCGCCGCAACATCGTGGTGTCCGGCGGTACCGGCTCGGGCAAGACCACCCTGCTGAACATCCTGTCCAACTTCATCCCGGACGGCGACCGCGTGGTCACCATCGAGGATGCAGCGGAACTGAAACTGGTCCAACCCAACCTGGTGGCGCTGGAAGCCCGCCCGCCCAACATGGAGGGCAAGGGCCAGATCACCATCCGCGACCTGGTCAAGAACGCGCTGCGCATGCGCCCGGACCGCATCGTGGTCGGCGAGTGCCGCGGCGGCGAGTGTCTGGACATGCTGCAGGCGATGAATACCGGCCACGAAGGCTCGCTGACCACCGCGCATGCCAACAACCCGCGCGAGACGCTCTCGCGCCTGGAGGTGATGGTGATGATGGCCGGCATGGAGCTGCCGATGACGGTCGTGCGCGAGCAGATCGCGTCGGCGGTCAACCTGATCGTGCACCAGCGCCGCTATCCCTGCGGCTCGCGCAAGGTCAGCCACATCACCGAAATCACCGGCATCGAAAGCGGCACCATCCAGATGCAGGACCTGTTCTTGTTCAAGCCCACCACCTACCACGGCCCCGACGGCAAGGTCGCCGGCAACTTCGTGGCGACCGGTGCGGTACCCGAATTCTACGAAGAACTTGCCGAACGCGGCGTGTCGGTGAACCTTGACATCTTCCGCAACCAGGGAAGCGCGCGCTGATGGCTCTGTGGCTGATCGCCTTGCTGGTGTTCGCCGGGACCGTGACGGCATTCCTGCTGATCGCGCGGTCCAGCGAGCAGTTCCTGAAGCGCTACCGCGAAAGCTTCATGGACCAGGCCCGCATGAACCTGACGGACATGTTCCTGTTCCTGGATCCGGCCCAGGTCTACATGATCAGCGCCGTGATCATGGTGATCGTGCCGCTGCTGGTGTGGATGCTGACCGGGAGCCTGGTCATCGCGGTGCTGATCGGCATCTTCCTGATCTTCGCCCCGCGCAAGATCTACGCGTTCCTGCGCAAGCGTCGGCTGGAGCAGATCCAGGAGCAGCTCCCGGACGCGCTGCAGATGCTTGCCAGCAGCCTGCGCGCCGGCGTCGGCTTCGCACCGGCGATGGAAGTGCTGGTCCACGACGGCCAACCGCCGCTGGCGCAGGAGCTGGCGCTGGTGCTGCGCGAGCAGCACATGGGTATCCGCGCCGAAGAAGCGATGGAGAACTTCAGCAAGCGCGTGCCCATCACCGATGCGGAGCTGTTCGTCTCGGCGGTGAATATTTCGCGTGAGGTCGGCGGCAATCTGGCCGAGACCCTGGCGACCCTGGCAGAGACGCTGCGCCGCCGCCTGACCATGGAGAAGAAGGTGAAGTCGCTGACCGCGCAGGGCCGCCTGCAGGGCATCGTCATGGCGATGCTGCCGGTGTTCCTGATCGGCTACCTCACCGTGATGTATAGCGAAACCATGCAGCCGATGTTCCATCGCTGGCACGGCTGGGTGGTGATCACCATCTGCCTGGTCATGGAATACCTGGGCTACCGTCTCTGCAAGAAAATCATGACGATCGACGTATGACCTGGATGCTCGCCCTCGTCGCGCTTCTTGCCGCCGGCGCCGTCGCGCTGGTGGTCATCGGCACGCGCGGGGTGATCCGCGAAGTCGAGCTGGAGGACCGCACCTATTACGATCCACTGCCGCGGTTGATGCAACTGATGTGGCCGCTGGTGACGGTGCTGACCCGGCGCATCGCGCCGCGCCTGAGCGTGGCGCAACTGGAACAAACCCACCGCCAGTTGCAGGCCGCCGGCCAGGACTACACGCTGACGCCGGAAGAGTTCTACGGCCTGCGCATGGCCAGCGCGCTGATGGTGATCGCCTTCTTCCTGCTGTGCACCGGCATGCTCGGCCACCTGGGCATCGGTTCGGGCTTGATGTGCCTATTGTTCGGCGGCGTGCTGGGCTGGCTGTATCCCGCGTTGTGGCTGGGCGAGCGGCGCAAGGCGCGACAGAAGACGGTGGTGCGCGACCTGCCGATCTACCTGGATTTCATCACCATGGCGGTCGAGGCCGGTCTGAACGTGACCGGCGGCATCGAGCAGGCGGTCGCCAAGGGACCGTCCGGCGCGCTGTCGCAGGAGTTCTCGCGCATGCTGCGCGACCTGCGCGCCGGCCTGCCGCGCGCCGAGGCACTGCGGCGCATGGCCGAGCGCATGGACATCGCGCAGATCACCAGCTTTACCAGTGCGCTGATCCAGGCCGACAAGGTCGGCGCCAACCTCAGCGACACCTTGCGCGCACAGGCCAACCAGCGCCGCGAGGAACGTTTCCTGCGTGCCGAGAAGCTGGCGCTGGAAGCACCGGTGAAGATGATGCTGCCGCTGGTGATGTTCTTCTTTCCGCTGATCTTCCTTTTCCTGGGCTACTTCATCTACTTGAAGATGGTGCAGGAGGGCATCCTGTGAAGCGCGGATGCATCGAGCGCAGCGCCGGCATCCCTATCCCGCAGGTGTGGGCGGCGGATACCTGGTGGTCGCGCGCACGCGGGCTGCTGGCGCGCCCGGCACTGGCCACGGACGGCTCGGAGGCCTTGCTGATCCGCCCCTGCGCCAGCGTGCATACCATCGGCATGGGCTACCCGCTGGATCTGGTATTCCTGGGCCACGACGATATCGTGCTGGAGTGGCGCGAGAACGTCAGGCCATATCGCACGGCACTGTGCCGACGGGCCGTGGCGACCATCGAGTTCCATGGCGGTGCGCTGGACCGCCTGCAACCGCAACGCGGCGAACACTGGCACTGGCGCGCCACCGCGCCGGCGCCTTCCTCTCAGGGAGCCCGGTCATGAATGCACGCGCCCGCACACTGCGCAGCCGCACGTCGATGCGCGGCCAATCCATGGTGGAACTGGTGATCATCACCCCGGTGCTGCTGTTCCTGTTGCTTGCGGTCATCCAGGCCGTGCTGCTGTACCGCATGAAGTCCACGCTGGACTATGCCGCGCTGATGGCGGCGCGCGCGGGCGCGGTGAGCGGGGTCGATCGAGGAGAAATGCGTGCCGCCTTCGAGAAGGGCATGATGCCGCTGTACGCCACTGACAAAAGCCTAATGGGCGTGGAAACTGCGCGTCTTGCAGCCCGACTCGACCTGACGCTGAAGATGCACGGCCACATCACCGTCATCAATCCAACCCGTGCCGCATGGAACAACTTCAAGGAGCGCCAGTACGACGGCAGTTACGCGTTGCCCAACGATACGCTGGCCTACCGCAGCACCGCAATCGGGAGCAGCGGGGTCAATGTTCAAGACGCCAACATTCTCAAGATCAAGGTCGTCTACGACGCGCCGTTGGTGGTTCCCTTTGTCGATTGGGTATTGGGGGGAAATTCTCAGTATCTGAAGCCGGGGACGTTTGAGTCCTCCCCCCTTCAAACGTTCACCCGGCGCCTGCCGATCGAAAGCTACGCCATCGTGCGCATGCAATCGCCCATCTCCCAACAGGGCAACCTCGACAAGTGATGCCCCGTCTCGCGCTGCTTGCGTGCGTTGCACTGCTGTGCCAGATCATTGCCGGCTCGGCGTGCGCCGAGGACGCCGCATTCTCCGGCGTCGCCCAGGTCAGCACCAACGAGCTTGGCGGCCTGAGCCGGATCCAGCCGCGCGGCGCGGCGCAGCCGGCGACGGTGTTCTTCCGCGATGGCGCGCTGCGCATCCAGTTCCAGGACGCCAGCGGTCGGTCCTATGCGCTGATCCTGGCGAAGGATGCGCCCACCGGCTGGATCGTGGGCCAGCAAGGGGGTGCCATGCCCGTTCCCGGCATGCGCTGGCCGCTACGCTTCGATCCGGAGCAACCCTGCGCGGGACTTGGGATGTTCGCCGACTGCCAGCGTGGCGAGCGCGGCCTGCGCGCGGGCCGCGACGCGGTGCAGTGGCGGTACCGCCTGGCCAATCCGGATGGGCCGGGCAGAACCCGGCAAGGCACGATGTGGCTGGACCGCGAGACCGGCCTGGTACTCGCCTATCGCGGCAAAACCGGGCTGGAACAGCAACAGCACTGGGACATCCAACGCGTCGACTACGGCCCACAGCCGGATGCCTTGTTCCAGCCGCCCGATCTCGCGCACTGATCCCGCGTCACCTGCAATCCATGCGCACGTCGCCCACGTCTGGTCGACGCGGGTTCATGGTTCTGCAGCAAGATCGGCCGATCGCACCGTTACACTAGTTTGGTTCGTCCCCCGACAAGGAGTATCTCCGTGAAAAGAGCAGTAGCGGCGACGTTGGCCCTGGCCGTCATCGCAAGCCTGAGCGCCTGCAAGAAGCATGAGCAGCCCGCGCATCCCGACGATCAGGCGACACCCCCCGCGGCGACCGCCAGCGCGAAGCAGGACGCATCCACGCAGCACGTTGCCACCAGCACGGCGTTCGACCCTGCCAGCCTGCCGGTGTCCGACGTCCCGTTGGGAGACTTTCCTTACATCGCCCTCCCGAGCGGATACGTAGCCGGAACGAAACCAGACATTGCTGATTTCGATCAAGTGCCTTTCTGGACAGGTGATCGTCTGGAGCCGGTGGAAGGCAGGGTGTGGTCCGCGCATATCCGATCCGAGGCAGGAAAAACGTTTTCGGATCTGGAACTCGAGCGCAATATCGAAGCCGTCGTGTCCGCCATGGGCGGCAAGAAGATCTTCGACGGCAAGCTTCCGGAAGCAGCAGGAAAGAAAATCAATGAATGGCCACGCGACTTCGCCATCAAGTACAACAGTGGCTTGGGCGACGTCTGGAATGGTGTCACGCAGGTATACGTCGTACACCGCGCCGATCGCATCATCTGGATCCACTTGTGCACCGACCAGTTCGGTGGCGGCCTGCTGATTGCCGAGACCAAGCCGCTGCAGGTCACCGCCAGCCTGCTGCCGGCCAGCGAACTGAAGACGCAGATCGACAAGACCGGCAAGGTGGCCTTGCACGTCAACTTCGCCACCGACAAGACCGACATCCTGCCCGACTCGCAGCCGCAGATCGCGCAGGTCGTGCAATTGCTCAAGCAGGACGCCGCGCTGAAGCTGGCCGTCAACGGCTATACCGACGGCACCGGCGATGCCGCGCACAACAAGACGCTGTCGGAAGGACGCGCCAAGGCGGTGGTCGCCGCGCTCGTCGCGCAGGGTATCGACGCGTCGCGCCTGAGCGCGGCCGGCTTCGGCGATGCCGATCCGGTGGCAGACAATGCGACCGAGCAAGGCAAGTCGCAGAACCGCCGCGTCGAGTTGGTGAAGAAGAGCTGAGCCGCACCGGGTACCGCGGCATGCGGTCATCCTGATGCGTGCGGGTCGTGGTGCGGCGCAACGGCATGACCGATTGCGCCGCATCGTCGACAGGACCGCACGCGCGCTCGTTTGCCGGCATGCGTTCCCGCAGCCGGACGCCTCCCACTCCATGGCGATCCACGTCTCATGCGTATCCTGATTCTCGGCGCCGGCGCGACCGGCGGTTACTTCGGTGGACGCCTGGCCCAGGCCGGCGTCGATGTCAGCTTCCTGGTGCGGCCGCCGCGGGCCGCACGCTTGCAGCGCGACGGCCTGCGCATCCGCAGTCCGCGCGGCGATGCAGCGATCGCGGTGAGCACGCTCACCGCCGACACGCTACCCGGCGCCGCGCAGGCGCGGCCGTTCGATCTGGTGTTGCTCAGTTGCAAGGCCTACGACCTGCAGAGCGCGCTGGAGGCGGTGGCACCGGCGGTCCACGAAGACACCAGCGTGCTGCCGATCCTCAATGGCCTGCGCCACTATCCGGCGCTGGATGCGCGCTTCGGTGCGGAGCGGGTCGTCGGCGGGCTGTGCTTCATCAGCGCGGTGCTGGATGCCGACGGCGCGATCCAGCACCTGGCCAAGCCGGCCTCGCTGACCTTCGGCGAGCGCGACGGCCGCGGTACCGACAGCGCGCGCGTGCGCGCCCTGGCCGAGGCCTGCGCGCAAGCCGACGTGGACCATCTGGCCACGCCGCGGATCGCGCAGGAGCAATGGATCAAGTACACCTTCCTCACCGCGCTGGCCGCGGCCACCTGTCTGATGCGTGCGCCGATCGGGCGCATCGTCGCCAGCGACGATGGGGTGACGCTGGTGCGCGGCCTGTATACCGAATGCACGGCGGTGGCCGCGGCGGCCGGCGAACCGGTGCCGGAGGCGGCGCAGGCCAGCGCGCTGCACCTGCTGACCCAGCCAGGCTCGCCGATGAAGGCGTCGATGCTGCGCGATCTGGAGGCCGGGCAGCAGGTGGAGGCGCAGCAGATCGTCGGCGACATGCTGGTCCGCGCCCGTACCGCCGGGAATGAAGCACCGCTGCTGATGGCCGCGTACTGCCACCTGCAGGCCTACCAGGCCGGTCTGCCCGCGCGCTGAGGTTTGCCGCGGGACGCCGGCACCACGCGCAGCGTGCCCCTGCCCTGCGCACGCCAGCCACGGTGTTCCGGGCAAGGTCGTACCCGCGCCGTCCCGAGGGCGGTCCTGCGTCTTCGCGCGCCGCTGACGCGCCTGGCGCCTATGCTCGCCCACCACACAGGGGGCGAGCGACGGTCACGCGCATGGAAAAACTGTTCCGCGGCGGGCATTTCCTCATCATCCTGCTGTTCCTGCTGTGCGCGGCCGGGCTGATCTGCATGGCCGTGCTCGAGCTATGGCACGGCCTGACGCCGGGCGGCGAACTGGTGGTGCGCGACCGCTTCAACGTGGTGCTGGAAGCGATCGGGCTGCTCACTGTGGCACTGGTGACCCTGGAACTGGGCCAGACCATCTACGAGGAAGAAGTACAGCGCGACGTCAAGGTCAGTGGACCGACCCGGGTGCGTCGCTACCTGTCGCGGTTCTTCGTGGTCATCGTCATCGCCCTGGCGATCGAGACCCTGGTGTCGATCTTCGAACTGATGCACGACGATCCGTCCAAGCTGCCCTACGCGTCTGCCGTGGGCCTGTGCGCGGCGCTGCTGCTGGTGGCCTGGGGCGTGTTCGTCAAGCTCAACCGCAGCGCCGAGGAACTGGAGCCGGAAGCCATGGCGGAAGCCAAGCGCGAGGACGCGCAGGTCGATTGAGGCCGGTGGGCGCCACCCGGTCAGGCCGACTCCCGTTGCCCACGTAGGAGCGGCTTCAGCCGCGACGGATGAAGCCCAACGCCGACTGACACCGTCAGGCGTCGGGACTGAAGTCCCTCCCACAAGAAGACGCCAACCCACGCCGTCCAGGATCTCCACCGGCGCATCGGCCGGCACGGTCGCGCAGAGGATCGGCATGGCCACCGGAGCATCCGCCGCGACGCCTTGCCCGGTCGCGGGCGAAGCCGCTCCAACAAAAGACGCGTACAGCCAAGCGCGCTTTTACGAATCCCCAATCCCCAATCCCGAATCCCCAAACACGAAACCCGCCGCGCCAACGTCCTCAGGCCGGCATCGGCAAGCGGAAAAACGACCGTGCGGCCGCGGTGCTGGCGGCGGCAACCGTCGCCACGTCTTCGCCACGGTCGCGTGCCAGTTCCTCGACGATGTGCGCCAGGAACGCCGGTTCGTTGCGGCGGTCCTTCGGCGTCGGCTTGAGCGTGCGCGGCAGCAGGTACGGTGCATCGGTCTCGATCATCAGCCGCTCGGCGGGGATGTGCTTCACCAGCTCGCGCAGGTGCGCGCCGCGGCGCTCGTCGCACAGCCAGCCGGTGATGCCGATGTACCAGTCGCGGTCCAGGTAGTCGAACAGTTCCTCGCGGCTGCCGGTAAAGCAATGCACCACTGCCGGGCCGAGCTTGCCGTCGAACTGGCGCATCAGCGCCATGAAGTCGGCATGGGCGTCGCGTTGGTGCAGGAACAGCGGCTTGCCGGTGTCCACCGCCAGTTGCAGCTGCCGCTCGAACGCGCGGTGCTGCGCCGGCCGCGGCGAAAAGTCGCGAAAGTAGTCCAGGCCGCATTCGCCCACCGCCACCACCTCGGCATGCGCATGCAGCGCGCGCAGTTCGGCGTCGCACTCGGCGGTGTACTCCACCGCGTGGTGCGGATGCACGCCGGCGGTGGCGTACAGCACGCCCGGATGCTGCTGCGCCAATTGCAGCGCCAGCGGCGAGTGCTCGCGGCTGGCGCCGGTGACCACCAGTTGCGCGACGCCGGCGGCGCGGGCGCGCTGCAACACAGCGTCGCGGTCGCGGTCGAAGGACTCGTGGGTGAGGTTGGCGCCGATGTCGATCAGGGTCATGCGCTTGCGCGGGAATCAGCCGGGACAGCAGCCAATTGTACGGGCCACGCGCCTGTCGCCGCTCCACGGCGGCGCGGCGGCCACGTATCCTTTGCCGATGACGTCCGCCGTGTTTCCGATCGATCCGCTGCTGCCGCAACTCCGCGACAGCCTCGCTGCCCACCCGCGCCTGGTGCTGGAAGCCCCACCCGGCGCCGGCAAGACCACCCAGGTACCGCCGGCGCTGCTCGACGCGCCGTGGCTGCAGGGCCGGCGCATCGTGATGCTGGAACCGCGCCGGGTCGCCGCGCGCAGCGCCGCCACCTTCATGGCCCGGCAGCGCGGCGAAGCGCCGGGCGAGACGGTGGGCTACCGCATCCGCTTCGAGAACAAGGTGTCCGCACGCA
Source organism: Xanthomonas sp. NCPPB 1132 (assembly GCF_056629235.1). Taxonomy (NCBI): domain Bacteria; kingdom Pseudomonadati; phylum Pseudomonadota; class Gammaproteobacteria; order Lysobacterales; family Lysobacteraceae; genus Xanthomonas; species Xanthomonas sp. NCPPB 1132. Next base: position 4,709,644 of record NZ_CM152819.1, read on the forward strand.
CCCGCATCGAGGTGGTCACCGAGGGCATCCTGACCCGCATGCTGCAGGACGACCCGATGCTCGACGGGGTCGGCGCGTTGCTGTTCGACGAGTTCCATGAGCGCCACCTGGCCGCGGACCTGGGCCTGGCGCTGGCCCTGGACGTGCAGGCGCAGGTGCGCGAGGACCTGCGCATCGTGGTGATGTCGGCCACCCTGGACGGCGAGCGCCTGGCGCAGTTCCTCGACGCCCCGCGACTGTCCAGCGCCGGGCGCAGCTTTCCGGTGGAGATCGCGCATTTCCCGGCGCGGCGCGAGGAGTCGCTGGAGGCGCAGGCCCGGCGCGCGGTCGAGCACGCGCTGCAGCAGCATCCGGGCGACGTGCTGGTGTTCCTGCCCGGGCAACGCGAGATCGGGCGGGTGCAGGCGGCGCTGGAGGCGGCGGGGGTGGGGGGTGGTGCGGTGGTGGGTGTTGCTCCAGCAGGTGCCGCGTCGGGCTCTACCCAAGCCGGCACCGCCTCTGGCGTACCCTCATCCGGCGCTGCGCGCCACCTTCTCCCGCAGGGAGAAGGGCGCGAGGTGCAGGTCTTGCCGCTGCACGGCGAGTTGCCGGTGGAGCAGCAGACCAAGGTGTTGCAGCCCGATCCGCAGGGGCGGCGGCGCGTGGTGCTGGCGACCAACGTCGCCGAGTCTTCGGTGACGCTGCCCGGCGTGCGCGTGGTGATCGACGCCGGGCTGGCGCGCGAGCCGCACTACGATCCCAACAGCGGCTTCTCGCGGCTGGACGTCACCACCATCGCCCAGGCCTCGGCCGACCAGCGCGCCGGCCGCGCCGGCCGCGTCGCCAGCGGCTGGGCTTACCGGCTGTGGCCGCAGTCGCAGCGCCTGGAAGCGCAACGCCGCGCCGAGATTCTGCAGGTGGAACTGGCCGGGCTGGCGCTGGAACTGGCCGCCTGGGGCAGCGATGGGCTGCGCTTCGTCGATCCGCCGCCGCCCGGCGCGCTGGCCGCCGCCCGCGAGCTGCTGCAGCGGCTGGGCGCGCTCGGTGCGAACGGGACCATCACCGCCAGCGGCCGGCGCATGCTCGCGCTGGGCACGCATCCGCGGCTGGCGGCGATGCTGCTGGCCGCTGGCGATGCGCGCGCGCAGGCGCTGGCCTGCGACCTCGCCGCCCTGATCGAAGCGCGCGACCCGCTGCGCCAGGGCGGCGACGCACTGGCCGCGCGCTGGCGCGCCCTGGCCGCGTTCCGCCGCGGCCGCGTGCCGCACGACGCCAACCGCGGCGCGCTGGCGGCGATCGACGCGGCGGCCAAACAGTGGCGGCGGCGCCTGCGCATCGATGCCGCCGCACCGGACAGCGTGGAGGCGCACGAACTCGGCGATCTGCTGGCGCACGCCTTTCCCGACCGCATCGGCACCCGCCATCCCAACGATCCGCTGCGCTACCTGCTGGCCAACGGCCGCAGCGCGCGCATGTTCGACAACAGCGACCTGCGCGGCGAGCCCTGGCTGGTCGCCACCGAACTGCGCCACGAGGCCAAGGACGCGCTGCTGCTGCGCGCCGCGCCGGTGGACGAGCGCTACCTGCGCGCGCAGTTCCCGCAGCGCTTCGCGCAGGAGGACGTGGTGCGCTGGGATACCGAGCGGCGCGCACTGAGCGCGCTGCGTGAAACCCGCTTCGATCGCATCGTGCTCGACAGTCGCCCCGCCGGCCGCGTCGCACCGGCACAGGCGGCCGCGGCGCTGACCGAGGCGGTGCGCGAGCTGGGACTGCAGGCGCTGCCCTGGGGCGAGGGTCTGACGCAGTGGCGTGCGCGGGTGGCCGGGCTGCGCCAGTGGATGCCCGAACTGGACCTGCCGGACCTGGGCGATGCCGCGCTGCTGGACAGCCTCGACGACTGGCTGCGCCCCGCCTTCGCCGGCAAGACCCGGCTCGACGCGCTCGGAGAGGACGAACTGGGCGAGGCACTGAAGGCGCGACTGCCCTGGGACCGCCGCCAGGCCATCGACCGCAATGCCCCGGTGCGCATCGCGGTGCCCTCGGGCATGGAACGGCGCATCGACTACAGCCTGGACCATGCCGGGCAGCCGCAGCCGCCGGTGCTGGCGGTCAAGCTGCAGGAACTGTTCGGCCTGGCCGACACCCCGCGCATCGCCGACGGCCGCGTGCCGCTGCTGCTGCACCTGCTCTCGCCCGGCGGGCGGCCGCTGCAGGTCACCCAGGACCTGCGCAATTTCTGGTCCAGCACCTATCCGGAAGTGAAGAAGGAAATGAAGGGTCGCTATCCGCGCCACCCGTGGCCGGACGACCCGTGGACCGCCACCGCCAGCCACCGCGCCAAGCCGCGCGGCACCTAGGGCGACACGTGCCGCATTCAGCGGGCAGACGAATCCACGGCGCTGCGCTAACGCCCCGTATACGGAATGCGGGCGACACTGCAGCCCTTCATTCCTGCCAGTAGGGGACGCCCATGAGCAAGCTGACCATCATCACCGATCGCGCCCTGGATCTCGCCAGCCACGCCGGCGACAGCCTCAAGCACTTCGGCCCGCAGGCGAACAAGTGGCTGCAGTCCGGCAAGGCGGTGGGTGCGCTCAAGGCGGGCGCTGCGCTGGGTGCGGTGAAGACCGGCACCAAGGTCGCGCGTACCGCGGTGCGTCGCAATCCGGCAGTGGCCATCGCCGCCGCCGCGGTGGGCGTCGGCCTGCTGGGTTACGCCATCTACCGCAAGCGCCAGCGCGACAAGGGTGCGCCGATCGAAGGCAATGCCCAGCGCATCGAAGCGGCCAACAAGCGCGGCAATGTCGGTGCGCGCCGCAGCGCCGCCAGCACCCGTGGCACGCGCCGCACCGCGGCCGCGCAGGACGCCACCGAAGAGTGAATTGCGCGCGCGGCCTGACGGTCGTCGCAGTGCCATACGCAGCGACCGGGAGAGATCCCGGTCGCTTTTTTATGGATTCGCTGCAGCCATGCGCCTCTAGCGCAGGAGCGGCTTCAGCCGCGACCGGAAAACATCGGTAACGCTCGGTCGCGGCTGAAGCCGCTCCTATACGCGTCGCGCGGCACCGCACGCATTACAGCGCGCGCCACGCGCCCGGTGCCAGTCCGTCCAGGCGGTGCGCACCCATCGCCGCGCGCACCAAGCGCAGCGTCGGCAGGCCGACCGCTGCGGTCATCCGCCGCACCTGGCGATTGCGACCTTCGCGCAACACCACCTGCAGCCAGGCATCGGGCACGCTCTTGCGGAAGCGCACCGGCGGATCGCGCGGCCATAGCGATGGCGCCGCCTCCAGCAACGTCACCTCCGCCCGCGCGGTCGGCCCATCGTTCAACAGCACGCCGTCGCGCAGGCGTTGCAGTTGCTCCGGTTGCGGTGCGCCTTCCACCTGCACCCAGTAGGTCTTGGGCTGTTTGTGCCGCGGATCGGTAAGACGGTGCGCCAATGCGCCATCGTCGGTCAGCAGCAGCAAGCCCTCGCTGTCGTAGTCCAGGCGTCCGGCCGCATACACGTCGGCGGGCAGGCCGAACTCGGCCAGGGTGCGCCGCGGCGGCGTGCTGCGGTCGGTGAACTGGCACAGCACGTTGAAGGGCTTGTTGAAGGCGATCAGCATCGGCGGGAACGGCGGCGGGCCTGCGCCGCACGGCGCGGCGCAGGCATTGTCCCATGCGTCCGCGCCGCGTCGCCCGTGCGCCAACTCAGCGCTTGACGAACTTCAGGGTCATCCGGTCGCTCTCGCCGATCGCCTGGTACTTGGCGTCGTCGGCGGCCTCGTGCTGGTTGCTCGGCGGCAGCGTCCACACGCCGCCCGGATAATCCTTGGTGTCGCGCGGATTGGCGTTGACCTCGCTCTTGCCGGTCAGCTTGAAGCCGGCCGCCTCGGCCATGGCGATCACCTGGGCCTGGCCGACATAGCCGCTCTTGTCGTCGGCCGGCACGTCGGCCTTGGCACGGTGCTCGACCACGCCGAGCACGCCGCCGGGCTTGAGCACGTTGTAGAAGCCCTTGAACATGCCCTCGGCTTGGCCGGCCATGCGCCAGTTGTGCACGTTGCGGAAGGTCAGCACCAGGTCGGCCGAGCCGGGCGGGCCGAACACCGGTGCGTTCGGCGCATACGCGACGATGCGCGCGTGGTCGTACTGCGCCGGCGCCGCGGCGAACTTCTGCTCCAGGCCGGCGCGCGCCTTCTGCTGGTAATCGCGGCCGCGGCCTTCCGGCACGGCCGCCGGATCGACCACCGCGGCGATGTACTGCCCGCGCTCGCGCAGGTACGGCGCCAGGATCTCGGAATACCAGCCACTGCCCGGGGTGATCTCGATCACCGTCTGGGTCGGCTTGATGCCGAAGAACGCCAGGGTCTGGCCGGGATGGCGGTAGGCGTCGCGGGCGACGTTGGCGCGGTCGCGCCAACTGCCGTCGATCGCCGTCTGCAGCGCCGCGTCCGGCGCCGGCAGCGTCGCGGTGTCGGCGGGCTTGATCGCCTGCGCCGCGGGAGCGAGCAAGGCAGTGGCGACGGCCAGGGTGCAGGCGCAGGCGAGCGAGGTTCGAAGCGTCATGGCAGGCATCCGCAAGAGAGGTGGCGCGAGCCTAGCACGCGGCCCGGTAGCGCCGAATGTTGCGCTTCCGTTAGCGCGAATCACGTCTACAGAACGATGTTTTCGCGAGCATTTGACGACCGCCCAACCCCTGGCGACTATCCTGTCGCCTCCCCCAAAGTGGAACGTTTTCCATGCTGCACACGCGCGAACTCGGCCGCTCCGGCCTGCATGCGGCACCGCTGGCGTTCGGCGGCAACGTGTTCGGCTGGAGCGCCGACGCCAAGACCTCCTTCGCCCTGCTCGATGCCTTCGTCGAGGCCGGCTGCAATCTCATCGACACCGCCGACATCTACTCGGCCTGGGTCCCCGGCAACCACGGCGGCGAATCGGAAACGCTGATCGGGCAGTGGCTCAAGCGCAGCGGCAAGCGCGACAAGGTGCTGATCGCGACCAAGGTCGGCAAGTGGGCCGAACGCCCGGGCCTGTCGGCCGACAACATCGCCGCCGCCGCGGAGGACTCGCTGCAGCGCCTGCAGACCGACGTCATCGATCTGTACCAGGCGCACGAGGACGACGATTCGGTACCGCTGGAAGCGACGCTGGCAGCATTCGGGCGGCTGATCGAACAGGGCAAGGTGCGCGCGATCGGCGCCTCCAACTACGGCGCCGCGCGGCTGCGCGAGGCGTTGAACGTCTCGGCGCAGTATGGCCTGCCCCGTTACGAGACGCTGCAGCCGGAATACAACCTCTATGACCGCGCCGGCTACGAGGCCGAACTGGAACCTCTGGTGCGCGAACAGGGCCTGGGCGTGCTGTGCTACTACGCGCTGGCCAGCGGCTTCCTCAGCGGCAAGTACCGCCGCGCCGAAGACGCCGGCAAGAGCCAGGCGCGCGGCGCCAGCGTGGTCGCGCGCTATCTCAATGCGCGCGGCCTGCGCATCCTCGCCGCACTCGACGACATCGCCGGCAAGCATGCCGCCACGCCCACGCAGGTGGCGCTGGCCTGGCTGATGGCACGGCCGGGCATCGTCGCGCCGATCGCCAGCGCGACCAGCCTGGAGCAACTGCAGGACCTGCTCGCCGCCGCGCGCCTGCAGCTGTCGGCCGAGGACATCGCGCAATTGAATACCGCAAGTGAGGAAACCGCATGACCGCCCCCACCCAGACCACCCGCATCGTGCTGGCCTCGCGCCCGCAGGGCGCGCCGGGCACCGACAACTTCCGCACCGAACAGGCGCCGCTCGAGGCGCCGGGCCCCGGCCAGGTGCTGCTGCGCAATCGCTGGCTGTCGCTGGACCCGTACATGCGCGGGCGCATGAGCGATGCGCCCTCCTACGCGCCGCCGGTACAACTGGGCGAGACCATGGTCGGCAGCACCGTGGCCGAGGTGCTGCAATCCAACTCCCCCGACCACGCGCCGGGCGATCTGGTGCTGGTGCAGAACGGCGGCTGGCAGACCCATCTGGTCGTCGACGGCGCCAGCCTGCGACGCAAGCTCGATCCCCACTCGCCGCTGCCGCCGAGCACCGCGCTCGGCGTGTACGGCATGCCCGGCTTCACCGCCTATGCCGGCCTGCACGAGATCGGCAAGCCGCAGCCGGGCGAGACCGTGGCGGTCGCCGCGGCCACCGGCCCGGTCGGCGCCACCGTGGCGCAGATCGCCAGGCTGCGCGGGGCGAAGGTGATTGCCATCGCCGGTGGCGCGGAAAAATGCCGCTACCTGCGCGAGGAACTGGGCGTGGATGTGGCCCTGGACCACCGCGCCAAGGACTTCGCCGAGCAGTTGCGCGCCGCCGCGGCCGACGGCATCGACGTGTACTTCGAGAACGTCGGCGGCCACGTGTTCGATGCGGTGCTGCCGCTGCTCAACGACTTCGCCCGCGTGCCGGTGTGCGGCACCATCGCCACCTATAACGCCAACGGCGCGCTGCCGCCGGGGCCGGACCGGTTGCCGGCGCTGATGGGCCAGGTGCTGCGCCAGCGCCTGACCCTGCGCGGCTTCATCGTCGGCGACTTCGTCAAGCTGTATCCGGAGTTCCTGCGCGAAATGGGCGCCTGGCTCGCCGATGGCCGCGTGCGCTATCGCGAACACGTCGTCGACGGCCTGGAAAATGCGCCACAGGCCTTCATCGACATGTTGAGCGGCGGCAACTTCGGCAAGCTGGTGGTGCGGCTGGGCGACTGAGGCCACAAGGTCCGAGGCTGGTGCATCTGTGGGAGTCAACTGTCATGCGACCACGACGAACGGAGTAGACGGACGATCTACCTCGGAATCAGTCGGGACTGATCCCACAAAAAGGGACGGGAGTCCCTCCCCACATCGCGCCCGGACACCGATCATCGCCAGTCGCTGTAGGAGTCGCGATCGCTTGGTTTCGGCTGTTGCTTTTGCCCTTGTTTTTGACTTACCGGGTTCCCTTCCGAAGCGGCGGCCAGCGCGGGGAAAAACCCGAAGGGCGGCGCACAAGGATGTGCGCCGTCCGCGGCAGGGGCAGGATGCCCCTTCCGCGGATCCCCGTGATGGACGCGGACCCGGAGCGCGCAGCGCGGAGGGCGCAAGGCAGGGCGCGCTTTCTTTTGGTTACCTTTTCTTTGCGCGAGCAAAGAAAAGTAACTCGCCCGTCAGGGCGAAAGCCTTTGCTTTCGCTTGAGATTTGCGTGTCGGACGAAAAAGAACCGTAGGAGCGGCTGCCGCCGCGCCCGTCTGCCTCTTCGGCATCGACGCCCACTGATGCAACCACTACCATCGGACGCATCGCCGCCGCCGCCGCTTCCATGTCCGATTCCCCGCGTCCCCCTCGCGCACGCCGCACCGCGCGTGCCGCCACCGCTCCCACCCCGCCCGAGCGCGGCCTGGCCGCGGAGCTGATGCGGCGCATCGGCGAATGCGAAGGCGACCCGAACTTCATGACCTCGCTGGCGCGCGGCCTGGCTGTGCTCAGCGCCTTCGGCCAGCACAGCCGCGACGTCAGCATGGCCCAGCTCAGCGCCGACACCGGCATCCCGCGCGCGGCGGTGCGGCGCGTGCTGTACACGCTGGAGAAGCTGGGCTACGCCGGTACCCACGGCCGCGGCTACGTGCTGTTGCCGCGCGCGCTGGGCATCGGCAGCGGCTACCTGTCCACCGCCGCGCTGTCGGTGGCGGCGCAGCCGGTGCTGGATGCGCTGCGCGACGACCTGCACGAATCCTGCTCGCTGGGCGTGCTCGACGGCGACGACCTGCTGTACGTGGCGCGTGCGGAAACCGTGCGGATCATGTCGATCGGCCTGCGCGCCGGCAGCCGCCTGCCGGCGTACTGCACCTCGATGGGCCGGGTGCTGTTGGCGGCGCAGCCGGGCGACACCTTGAACAGCTACCTGGAGCGCAATCCGCTGCGCCCGCGCACCGAACGCACCGTCACCGACCGCACGCAGTTCCAGGCCCTGCTCGAGCGCGTGCAGCGCGACGGCTATGCGGTGGTGGACCAGGAACTGGAAATCGGCCTGCGCTCGGTGGCGGTGCCGGTGCGCAACCGCCAGGACCGCGTGGTCGCCGCGCTCAACGTCGGCAGCTCGGTGGCGCGGATGACCCTGGGCAGCCTGCAGAGCACGGTGTTGCCGGCACTGCGGCAGGCGGCGCAGCGCCTGAGCCGGGTGCTGGACTGAGCGCCGCGGGCGCCGCGCCGAGCCGCCGCGTCGCCCACCAGAACAGCAGCGCCAGCAGGCTGACCGCCGCCCCCAGGCGACACACGCCCACCCAGCCGGCCTGCGCGTAAGTCGCGGTCGTGCCGATCGCGCCCAGTCCGCTGCCCACCGCGTAGAACAGCATGTACAGGCCGATCAGCCGGCCGTGCGCGTGCGAACGGCCGCGCAGGATCATGCTCTGGCTGGTGACATGCAGCGCCTGCCCGGCCAGGTCGAGCAGGACGATGCCGAGCAGCAGCGCGGCCAGCGAGTGCGGCAGCCACGACAGCGGCCACCAGGCCAACACCAGCACCACCAGCGCCGCGGCGCTGGTGCGCTGGGCATGGCCGCGGTCGGCCCAGTGCCCGGCCCGCGCTGCCGCCAGCGCACCGACCGCGCCGACCAGACCGAAGGCGCCGATGGCGGTGTGCGAGAACGCGTACGGCGGTGCGCGCAACGGCAGCACCAACGCGCTCCAGAAGATGTTGAACGCCGCAAACATCAACAGCGCCAGCACGCCGCGCACCTGCAACACACGCTCCTGCCGCAGCAGCGTCAGCATGGACGCGATCAGGCGCAGATAGCGCAGTGGCTGCGGCGGCACCGGGAGCGCCGGCAACCAGCGCCACAGCGGCAGCGCGAGCGCCAGCATCAGCGCCGCGGCGCCGGCATAGACCGCGCGCCAGCCGGCCAGGTCGCTGACGCCGCCGGCGAACACCCGCGCCAGCAACAGGCCGATGAACACACCGCCCTGCGCCGCACCGACCACCCGCCCCTGCTCCTGCGGCGCCGCGGCGCTGGCGGCATAGGCGATCAACCCCTGGGTCATCGCCGTGCCCAGCATGCCGACGGCGAGCATGCCGGCCAGCAACACCGGCGCCGACCGCGCCACGCTCACCGCGATCAGCGCCGCGACCAATCCCAGCGCCTGCGCTGCCATCAGACGCCGGCGCTCCACCAGGTCGCCCAGCGGCACCAGCAACAGCAGGGCCAGCGCGCAGCCGACCTGGGCGGCGCTGACCACGCCGCCCACCGCTGCTGGGCCGATGCGGAAATCCGTTGCCAGCGCATCCAGCAGCGGCTGCGCGTAATAGACGTTGGCCACGCTCAGGCCGCTGGCAATGGCGAACAGCCAGACCAGACGACGCGGCATGGAGGGCACCGCGGTGACGGAGTGCATGATCGAAGATTCGCCCATTCCAGTTTCAAAACGAAACTTGTTTCAGGCTAGGCCGATAGGTTTTAAAATGCAACCACTGCCGCCGAGCGCCGACCGGAAACGCCGATGCCGTCCCGCCCTGCCCTGCCCGCGTCGCCCTGCCCGGTGGCGCGCAGCGCCGACCTGATCGGCGACCGCTGGTCGCTGCTGATCGTGCGCGATGCCTTCGATGGGGTGCGCCGCTTCGGCGACTTCCAGCGCAGCCTGGGCATGGCCCGCAACATCCTGGCCGACCGGCTGCGCAAGCTGGTCGAGGCCGGCATCCTGGAGACGCGCGAGGCGTCCGACGGCAGCGCCTACCGCGAGTACGCGCTGAGCGCCAAGGGCGAAGACCTGTTCGCGGTGGTGCTGGCGCTGCGGCAATGGGGCGAACGGCATCTGTTCGACCACGGCGAGCGCCATTCGGTGCTGATCGACACGCGCAACGGCAAGCCGGTCGCGCGCATGCAGCCGCGCGCCGCCGATGGCACGCGGCTGAGCCCGGCGGTCACCGAAGTGCGTAAGGTGCGCTGAGCGCGCGCGGCGCGCGCTATGCGCCGCCTTCGGCGGCCTGCTCGGCCAGGATCGGCGCGGCCAGGGCGAAGGCGTGGTTGGCCGCGGGCACGCCGCAATAGATCGCGGCCTGCAGCAGCACTTCCTTGATCTCGTCGGCGCTGACGCCGTTGTTGCGCGCGGCGCGCACGTGCAGCTTGAATTCTTCGTCGTGGCCGCGCGCCACCATCATCGCCAGGGTCAGCAGCGAGCGCGTGTGCCGCGGCAGGCCCTCGCGGGTCCACACCGTGCCCCAGGCGGTGCGGGTGATGAACTCCTGGAATTCCTCGGTGAACGGCGTGCGTGCGGCCAGCGAGCGGTCGACGTGGGCATCGCCGAGCACCGCGCGGCGCACCTGCAGGCCGGCGGCGTAGCGTTCGTTCTCGTGCATCGGGGCGACTCCTGAAACGTGGGGAAAAGCGGGCGCTGACTACTGCAGCAGGAAGCGCAGCAACGCATCGTTGAAGGCGTGCGGCGACTCGACATTGCACAGGTGGCGACCGTGCACCTCGGCATCCTCGCCTTGCGCCACCTGCGCGGCGATGGCCTGCAGATCGGCTGGCGGACATACCGGATCGTCGTGCCCGGCCACGGCCAGCACCGGCACGCGGATCTCGCCCAGGCGCGCGCGGAAGTCGGCCTCGGCCAGCGCCTGGCAGCAGCCGATGTAGGCCTGCGCATCGGTGGCGCGGAAACTCTCCAGGATCGCCTCGACGGTCGCCGGCTGCGCCTCGGCAAAGGCCGGGGTGAACCAGCGCGTGCGGGTGCCGTCGCACAGCGGCGCCAGGCCCTCGGCACGCACTTGCTCGATGCGCGCCTGCCAGCTCTCGGCGCTGCCGATTTTGGCCGCGGTGGCGCACAGGGTGAGGCTCAGCAGGCGCTCGCCCGCGTGCAGGCCCAGCCACTGCCCGGTCAGCCCACCGATCGACAGGCCACAGAAATGGCTGCGCTCGATCGACAGCGCATCCCAGAGCGCCACCACGTCGCCGCCGAGGTCGGCGATGGTGTAGGGCGCCGGCGGGGTGGTGGACGCGCCATGGCCGCGACGGTCGTAGCGCAGCACGCGGAAGTGCGGCGACAGCGCGGCGATCTGCGCGTCCCACATGTGCAGGTCGGTGCCGAGCGAGTTGCACAGGGTCAGCCACGGACGGCCTTCGCTGCCGTCGATGCGGTAATGCAGACGATGCGTGGGCAGGTCGAGGATGGGCATGGGCGGCGCTCGCAGGGAAAGTGGAAGGGGCCGTCGCGGCGGGGAACCGGACGGCTGCCGCAAGTCTAGAACGTGCCGCCCACGCTGCGGCAGGCCGGCACGACGCTGCGCCTCACCCGCGCGCCTGCGCGGCGAGCACGCGCTCGATCCACACCGTCGCCATGCCGCGCCAACTGTCTCTGGCGAACAGCGCATCCAGTTGCGCCGGCGCCAGCACCGCGGTCACCTGCGGTTCGGCGGCCAGCACCACGCGCAGATGCTGCTGCGTGGCCAGCGCACGACGCACCGCCGTTTCCACCAACGCGTGCGCGGCGGCCTTGCCCAGGTGCGCAGCCAGGGTCACCGCCACCGCCTCGGCGTAGAGCAGGCCGCCGTGGCTGTCCAGATGCGCGGCCATGCGCGCGCGGTCCAGTTCCAGGCCCTCGGCCAGCACCCGCACCTGCGCCAGGCTGCCGGCGCTCAGCCGCACCAGTTCCGGCAGGGTCTCCCATTCGGCATGCCAGCCGCCGACCGCGCGCTCGTGTTCCTGCGGCAACGCCGCGAACAGAGTCGCGAGCAGGCCGGGCGCGCGCGTGGCCGCGGCGATCGCGACCACGCAGCCGACCGGATTGCGCTTGTGCGGCATCGCCGAGGAGCCGCCCTTGCCCGCCGCCGCCGGCTCGAACGCCTCGGCCACTTCCGACTGCATCAGCAGGGCGACGTCGCGACCGATCTTGCCGAGGCTGCCGGCGAGCAGCGCGAACGCCGCGCCGATCTCGCCGATGCGGTCGCGCGCCGCATGCCAGGGCAGCGCCGGCAACGGCAGGCGCAACTCCGCCGCCAGCGCCTCGGCTACCGCCAGGCCCTGCGACTGCAGCGCGGCCAGGGTGCCGGCGGCGCCGCCGAACTGCAGCACCAGCGCATCCTCGCGCAGCGCCTGCAGGCGCCGGCGGCTGCGCTGCAGCGCGTCCAGCCAGCCGGCAGCCTTCAGTCCGAAGGTCACCGGCACCGCCTGCTGCAACAAGGTGCGCCCGGGCAGGCCGGTGTCGCGCTCGCGCTGCGCCAACGCCGCCAGCGCCGTGCACAGCGCGTCCAGTTGCGCTTCCACGTGGTCGAGCGCGGCGCGCAGCTGCAGCACCGCGCCGCTGTCGATGATGTCCTGGCTGGTCGCGCCCCAGTGCACCCAGCGCGCGGCGTCTTCATCGGCGGCGGCGACCTGCGTGGTGAGCGCCTTGACCAAGGGAATGGCTGGATTGCCGGCCAACGCGGTGGCGGCGGCGAGCGCCGGCAGGTCGTAGTGCGCGGCATCGCAGGCGGCGGCGATCGGCGCCACCGCGTCGGCCGGGATCACGCCGCAGCGTGCCTGCGCGCGCGCCAGCGCCGCTTCCACGTCGAGCATGGCCTGCAGGCGCGCACGGTCGTCGAACAGCGCATCGACGGCCGGATCGCCGAACAGCGGACGCAACAGGGACTCGGAGACGCTCATCGGTTCGTAGGCGGTGGAGAGATCATGCAGCGTAACCGCTGCGGCCTGTGCGGGATGTCGCTGCGCTCAGTAGCGGAAGAACACGGTCTCGTGCTCACCTTGCATGCGCACGTCCCACTGGTAGCGGTTGGGCGCCTGTGGTTGCGCGATCAGGGTGGCGCGGCGCTCGGCCGGCACCTGCGCCAGGATCGCGTCGCCGTCCAGGTCGTCGTCGCCGAAGTACAGCCGCGTCGGCGCGGCGCGCAGCAGGCCGCGCATGAACACCAGCACCACCAGGTGCGGCGCCTGCAGGCCCTTGGGCCCGGCGACACGGCCGGGCTTGACCGTGCGGAAGGCGAAGCGGCCCTGCGCGTCGGTCGGTACCCGGCCCCAGCCGTGGAAGGCGGGATCGTGGTCGCCGCGGCGCGGATCGGCGGCATGGTCGTAGATGCCGGCGGCATCGGCCTGCCAGATCTCCAGCAGCGCATCGCCGACCGGCGCGCCGTTGCCGTCGAACACGCTGCCGACGATCTCCACGTGGGTGCCCTGCGCCTGCGCCGGCGCGATCTCGGTGCGGTACAGCGGCTCCAGCCCGATGCGGTAGTAGGGGCCGACCGTCTGCGAGGGGGTTGCCTGGAAACTCATCGCCTCACTCCCAAGGAGTCTGCTTGCGTCCACGCAGGACGATGTCGAAACGGTAGCCCAGCGCAAACTCGTTGGCGGTGGTCTCCCAGTCGAACGCGGAGACCATGCGCTCGCGCGCCTTGGGGTCCTCCACGCAGTTGAAGATCGGGTCGAACGCCAGCAGCGGGTCGCCGGGGAAATACATCTGCGTGACCAGGCGCTGGCCGATGCCGTCGCCGTGCAGCGAGAAATGGATGTGCGCCGGGCGCCAGGCGTTGTAGTGGTTGCGCCACGGATACGCGCCGGGCTTGATGGTGGTGAAGCGGTAGCGGCCGTGGTCGTCGGTCAGCACCTGGCCGGTGCCGGTGAAGTTGGGATCCAGCGGCGCGTCGTGCTGGTCGCCGGCATGCAGGTAGCGGCCGGCGGCGTTGCACTGCCACACCTCGACCACGCTGTTGCGCACCGGCTTGCCGTTCTCGTCGAGCAGGCGCCCGCTGACGATGATGCGCTCGCCCAGCGGTGCGCCGGGGAAGCCGGCGGTGAGATCGGCGGCGTGTTCGCCGAGGGTGGTGCGGTCCAGGGTCGGGCCGGTGGCCTCGGACAGGGTCAGCGGGATCGCGATCGGATCGCGGGTGGGGCCGCGTGCGCCGGTGGAGGCGTAGGGCGGGTGCAGGTAGGCCGGCTGCGTCCCGGGGTACGGGCGCCGATAGCCGAGCAGGGGATCGATGGGGGTGTCGTCGCGCATCGTGCGGTCTCGCTGGCTCCACGCGGAGCCGGTTGGCTGGAAGGATGATGCAGGCGTGCGGGGCGCAGCGTCGATGGGGCGAGCGGCTACAGCCGCTCGATCGCCAGCGCCACGCCCTGGCCGACGCCGATGCACATGGTCGCCAGGCCGCGGCGACCACCGCTGGCCTCGAGCTGGCGCAGCAGGGTCAGGGCGAGGCGCGCACCGCTCATGCCCAGCGGATGACCGAGCGCGATCGCGCCGCCGTTGGCATTGACGTGCGCGGCATCGTCGGCGACGCCGAGTTCGCGCAGGCAGGCCAGGCCCTGCGCGGCGAAGGCTTCGTTGAGTTCGATCGCATCGAAGTCGCCGATGGACAGCCCCAGCCGCGCCAGCAGCTTGCGCGTGGCCGGCACCGGACCGATGCCCATGTAGGCCGGCTCCACGCCGGCGCTGGCGAAGCCCAGCACGCGTGCGCGCGGCGTCAGGCTCAGCGCCTGCACCTGCGCGTCGCTGGCCAGCAGCAGCGCGGCGGCGCCATCGTTGATGCCCGAGGCATTGCCGGCAGTGACCGTGCCCGGCTGGCGGAAGATCGGCTTGAGCCTGGCCAGCGCCTCGGGCGTGGTGTCGGCGCGCGGATGCTCGTCGACGCTGACCTCGACGGTCTCGCCGCGCTTCCTGCCCGGGGCGGTCACCGGCACGATCTCGCCGTCGAAGAAGCCGGCGGCCTGCGCGGCGGCGGTGCGCTGCTGGCTGCGCAGGGCGAAGGCGTCCTGGTCCTCGCGCGAGATGCCGTAGCGTGCGGCCACGTTCTCGGCGGTCTCGCCCATCAGCTCCACGCCATACAGTTGCTGCAGCTTCGGATTGACGAAGCGCCAGCCCATGGTGGTGTCTTCGAGCTGCTGGTTGCGGGCGAAGGCACTGTCGGCCTTGCCCATCACCCACGGCGCGCGCGACATCGACTCGACGCCGCCGGCGATGGCCAGGCCCAGCTCACCGGCGCGGATGCCGCGCGCGACGGTGCCGATCGCATCCAGGCCGGAGCCGCACAGGCGGTTGACCGTGCTGCCCGGCACGCCGAACGGCAGGCCCGCCAGCAGCAGGCTCATGCGCGCGACGTTGCGGTTGTCCTCGCCGGCCTGGTTGGCACAACCCAGGTAGACGTCGTCGAGTTGCGCCGGATCCAGCTGCGGCTGCCGCGCCAGCAGCGCCTGCAGCGGCACCGCGCCGAGGTCGTCCGCGCGTACCCCGGCCAGGGCGCCGCCGTAGCGGCCGATCGGCGTGCGGACGCCGTCGATGATGTAGGCCTCGTTCATGCCGCCTCCGTGGAATCGGCCAGGGTCAGCGCCAGCCCGGTGGCCTGGCGCAGGTCGTCCAGGCTCACGCCTTCGACCAGTTCGAGCACGCGCGCGCCGTCCGGCCCCAGCGCGAACACGCCCAGGTCGGTGTACACCCGCGACACGCAGCGCAGCCCGGTCAACGGATAGCTGCACGCGTCGACCAGCTTGGGTTCGCCACGCTTGGTCAGCAATTCCATCATCACGTAGACCTGCTTGGCGCCGATCGCCAGGTCCATCGCGCCGCCGACCGCGGGGATGGCATCGGCCGCGCCGGTGCTCCAGTTGGCCAGGTCGCCATGCACCGACACCTGGAACGCGCCGAGCACGCACACGTCCAGGCGCCCGCTGCGCATCATCGCGAACGAGTCGGCGTGGTGGAAATAGCAGCCGCCGGTCAGCAGCGTCACCGGCTGCTTGCCGGCGTTGATCAGGTCCAGGTCCTCCTGCCCCGGCGGCGGCGCCGGCCCCATGCCGAGCAGGCCGTTCTCGCTGTGCAGGAAGATCTCCTTGTCCGCCGGCAGGAAGTTGGCCACCGCGGTCGGCAGGCCGATGCCCAGGTTGACGTAGGCGCCCTCCGGAATATCGCGTGCCACCCGTGCGGCCAGCGCGTTGCGGTCAATGCCGCGCCCGTTCAACGCGTGCATGCGTCCTCCTGCGCGGTGCGCACCGCCACCAGCCGTTGCACGAAGATGCCCGGGGTCACCACCGCTTCCGGATCCAGCGCGCCCAGCTCCACCACCTGTTCCACCTGCACGATCGCGCAGGTGGCGGCCATCGCCATCAGCGGGCCGAAGTTGCGCGCGGTCTTGCGGTACACCAGGTTGCCCCAGCGGTCGCCGTGATGCGCCTTGATCAGCGCGAAGTCGGCGCGGATCGGATACTCCAGCACGTAATGGCGGCCGTCGATCTCGCGGGTCTCCTTGCCGGCGGCCAGCTCGGTGCCGTAGCCGGTGGGGGTGAAGATCGCGCCCAGGCCGTTGCCGGCGGCGTGGATGCGCGCGGCCAGGTTGCCCTGCGGCACCAGCTCCAGTTCCAGCTCGCCGGCGCGGTAGGCCGCGTCGAAGTGCTGCGAATCGCTCTGCCGCGGGAACGAGCACACGATCTTGCGCACGCGCTTGTGCTTGATCAGCGCAGCCAGCCCGGTCTCGCCGTTGCCGGCGTTGTTGTTGACGATGGTGAGCTCGCGCGCGCCCTGCGCGATCAGCGCGTCGATCAGCGCATCGGGCATGCCCGCGGTGCCGAAGCCGCCGATCATCACCGTGGCGCCATCGTGGATGTCGGCCACCGCGTCGGCGCACGAGGCCAGGGTCTTGTCGATCATCGGCGCCGCTCCGCCGTCGCCGGCCGGGGGCGCAGCGCGCGTCGGCGCAATCGCATTACAAGGTCTGCCACGACATCCTCCTCCAGGTCGCTCCGGGAGGCCACGTTAGGCCCGCTCCGGCGGGCGGTCAATCCGATTATCGGATGCATAGTTCGATAAACGAACAATTTAACGATGCGGCAACGGTGCGCCGGCCCTACCCTGTTGTATACATTCAGCCATCGCCCCCGCATCGGGCGATGGCGTGAAGGCGGCGCTATTTCGCCTTCCGTCCGCAACACGCAAGGATCTTTCCCCAGCCTGTTGTATACACAATCGAGGTCGCCGCCATGCAGTCGTCCGCTCCGGCATTTCCGCTCAATGCCTGGTACGCCATCGCCTGGGATCACGAGGTCAAGCACGCGCTGCTGCCGCGCAAGGTGTGCAATCTGGACATCGTGCTGTACCGCACCAGCAGCGGCCGCGTCGCCGCGCTCGAGGACGCCTGCTGGCATCGGCTGGTGCCGCTGTCGATGGGCCGGCTGCGCGGCGATGACGTGGTCTGCGGCTACCACGGCCTGGTCTACGACGCGAACGGGCGCTGCGTGCACATGCCCTCGCAGGACACCATCAATCCGTCCGCCTGCGTGCGCCGCTTCCCCACCGTGGAACGGCACCGCTACGTCTGGGTATGGCCGGGCGATGCGGCGCTGGCCGATCCCGCACTGGTGCCGGACCTGCACTGGAACGACGACCCGGCCTGGGCCGGCGACGGCCGCACCATCCACGTCAAATGCGACTACCGGCTGGTGCTGGACAACCTGATGGACCTGACCCACGAGACCTTCGTGCACGGCTCCAGCATCGGCCAGGACGAGGTCGCCGAGGCGCCGTTCGACGTGGTCCACGGCGAACGCAGCACGGTGGTCTCGCGCTGGATGCTGGACATCGACCCGCCGCCGTTCTGGGCCTGGCAGATCGAACACGCGCACGGCTACCGCGGCAAGGTCGACCGCTGGCAGATCATCCGCTTCGAGGCGCCCTGCACCATCGCCATCGACGTCGGCGTGGCGGTGGCCGGCAGCGGCGCGCCGCAGGGCGATCGCTCGCGCGGGGTCAACGGCTACGTACTCAACACCATCACCCCGGAAACCGACCGTACCTGTCACTACTTCTGGGCGTTCGTGCGCAACCACTCGCTGCACGAGCAATCGATCACCACGCGCCTGCGCGACGGCGTGACCGGCGTGTTCGGCGAGGACGAGCTGGTGCTGGAGGCGCAACAACGCGCCATCGACGCGCATCCGGACCACGTGTTCTACAACCTCAACGTCGATGCCGGCGGCATGTGGGCGCGGCGGCTGATCGAACGCATGGTCGCCGCCGAGCAGCGCAACCAGGACCTGCAGCTGCGCATGGTCGGATGAACCGCCGCCAGGATCCCGGAGCCACCGCCATGTCCGCCGCGCATCCGTTCCGCTCCAGTGCCGCACAGACCACCCGCGCCCTGCTGGAAGTACGTGAGCTGATCCTGGCCGGCGCCCTGCCCGCCGGCGAGCGCCTGTCCGAGGTCGCTCTGGTGGAGCGCCTGGGCGTCTCGCGCACGCCGGTGCGCGCCGCCCTGCAGCGGCTGGCCGAGGAAGGCCTGGTGCAGCCGCTGCGTGGCGGCGGCTACGCGGTGCAGGCGTTCGACGAAGCGGACGTGGACGACGCCATCGAACTGCGCGGCACCCTGGAAGGCCTGGCCGCGCGCCGCGCCGCCGAGCGCGGTGCCGAGCCGGCCTTGCTGGCGCGGGCGCAGGCGTTGCTGGCGCAGATCGACGTCGTCCTGGCGACGCGACCGCTGAGCGAGGAGGCCTTTGCCCGCTATGTGGACTGCAATGCGCAGTGGCACGCGCTGCTGTTCGAGATGGCCGGCAGTGCGCTGCTCTCGCGCGAGTTCGCGCGCGTCGCGCAACTGCCGTTCGCCTCGCCCAGCAGCTTCGTGCTCGAGCGCGGCCAGGCCGCCACCGTGCTGTCGATCGCGCAGGACCAGCACCGCCAGGTGCTGGATGCGATCGTGCGCCGTGAAGGCACACGCGCCGAGGCCTTGATGCGCGAACACGCGCGGCTGGCGCAGCGCAACGCGCACCACGCCCTGCACGACCAGAACGCACTCGGACAGATTCCCGGCAGCCGCCTGCTGCGGCGGCGTCCGCCGGCCTGATCGCGGCGCGCGCCGTACCAACCTCCTCTTCCCGCCTGCTGGACCCCGCCATGCGCAAAGACACCCAGTGGACCACCGCCCGCGTCGTCGCCGTCGCCACGCCGTGCCAGGACGTGCGCGAGATCGTGCTCGATCCCGGCCGCGCCAGCCGCCCGTTCACCGTGGGCAGCCATCTCGACGTGCGCGTGCGCATCGGCGAGGCCTGGCACGAACGCTCCTACTCGCTGGTCGGCGAGCCTGCCGCCGATGGCCACTACCGCATCGCGGTGCGCGCGGTGCCCGACAGTCGCGGCGGTTCGCGCGCGATGTGGGCGCTGGCGCCGGGCGACCAACTGGAGATTTCCTCGCCCAACAACCATTTCGCCCTGGACGAGACCGCCGAGCACATCGTGCTGGTCGCCGGCGGCATCGGCATCACCCCGATCCTGGGCATGGCGCAGCGGCTGGCACGCGGGCGCATTCCGTTCCAGTTGCTCTACGCCGGCCGCAGCCGCGCCAGCATGGCCTACCTGGAGCATCTGCAGGACCTGCTGGGCGAGCGCCTGCAACTGTTCTGCCCGGAACACCTGGGCCAGCTCGAGCTGGCTGCACAGATCGCACAATGGCCGCGCAACGCCGACGTCTACGCCTGCGGCCCGCTGCCGCTGCTGGACGAACTGCGGCAACGCTGGCGCGACGACGGCCGCGCGCGTGCGCGCCTGCACTTCGAGACCTTCGGCAACAGCGGCAACGCACCAGCGCAGCCGTTCGTGGTGCAGGTGCCGGCGCTGGGCAAGACCGTGCAGGTGGCCGAGAACGAATCGCTGCTGGACGCGCTGAGCGCGGCCGGCGTGGAAGTCATGGCCGACTGCCGCCGCGGCGAATGCGGCCTGTGCGTGGTCGAGGTGCTGGACGCGGCCGCCCCGCTGGACCACCGCGACGTGTTCCTCAGCGACGAACAGCGCCACAGCAACCGCAAGCTGTGCGCCTGCGTCTCGCGTGCGCTCGGCGGCAGCGTCAGCATCGACACGGGCTACCGCGCCGACGCGTTCTGACGCCTGCGCACATCCCCCTCTCAGCGCGCAGGTGCCGTCCACGCGGGTGGACGGCACCTGCCAGCGATCAACGCGCGCGCCGCGACCTCACTTGGTCGCCGCGTCCCAGTGCTCCTGGATCTTGCCGTTCTGGATGCGGAACATGTCGAACCAGGTGGTGGTGTAGGTCTTGCTGGCGTCCTTGGGATCGGGCAGCGTGCGCACCGACACCAGGGTCACGTAGTCGCCCTCGGCCAGGATCGCCACCAGCGGCAACTGCACGCGCGGCTGGATCGGCGTCGGCTTGACGAAGGAGGTCAGGAACGCCAGGAACGCATCGCGGCCATTGGCCACGTTCGGGTTGTGCTGGATGTAGTCCTTGGCCATGTACATGGGCGCATATTCGGTGTGCCCGGCTTCGAACACGATGCGCCAGAAGTCGTAGACCAGGCGCTTGTTGGCGCTGGTACGCCAGTCCTCGCCGTGCAGCAGTTGCTCATGGTTGGGATTGGCGGTGACCGCGGTCTGCGCGAACGCGGACGCGGCGGGAAGCGCAAGCAGCAGCGCAAGCAGACAGGCCTGAAAACGGATCTTCATGGAAGACGCTCCGATGGGGGACAGGGGAATGCGCGATGACGCTGCGCTACCGCGATGCGTGGCAACGAGGGCACCGCCGCGGCTGCAGCGTAGCAACGTGCAGCCCTTGCGCAATCCATGAAATCGCGAAAAACCGGCAGTTTTATCGGCTTTTTTCCTGGTCTGGGAGAATCGCCACAGTTACCTGGATATCAGAAATGGCGCGGTAACACGCACCTGAAGGTTCGCGTGCAGTGCATGGCGCCGCGATGCATTGGCGCTCTGCACGATCATCCATCGGCGCGCTTGATCGCCATCATCGATCACAATGATCGACGACTCTCCTGTCGAGGTGGGGATTCCGAATTCAGGATTGGAAGAAAGCGGAGAAGGACACGATCGACGTGCGCAGGGGGCCTGGGGCGCGGCTTTGCGAATCCCCAATCCCGACTCACCAATCCCCGCTCTAAACCGCCAACGGCAGTCCCGCGTAATTCTCGGCAATCGTGGCGCGACCGGCGGCGCTTCCAAGCAGATAGTCCAGTTCCGCATCGTGCAGGCGGCGGCTGAACGCGTCCTCGTCCGGGAAGCGATGCAGCATCGTGGTCATCCACCAGGAGAAGCGCTCGGCCTTCCACACGCGTTGCAACGCCAGTTCCGAATAGCGCTGCAGCGGCGCATCGCTGCGCTCCTGCTGCGCCTGCGCGAACAGGTGCGCGAGCAGGCCGACATCGCCGGCCGCCAGGTTCAACCCCTTGGCGCCGGTCGGCGGCACGATGTGCGCGGCATCGCCGGCCAGGAACAGGCGGCCATACTGCATGGGTTCGGCGACATAGCTGCGCAGCGGCGCGATGCTCTTCTCCAGCGACGGGCCGGTGACCAGCGCCTGCGCCACGTCGTCGGGCAGGCGCCGGCGCAATTCGTCCCAGAAGCGATCGTCCGACCAGTCCTCCACCCGCTCTTCCGCCGCCACCTGCACGTAGTAACGGGTGCGGGTGGGCGAGCGCATGCTGCACAGGGCGAAGCCGCATGCGTTGCGCGCATAGATCAGTTCGTCTGCCACCGGCGGGGTGTCGGCCAGCACGCCCAGCCAGCCGAACGGATAGACCCGCTCGTACACGCGCAGCACCTCGGCCGGGATCGCGCGGCGGCTGACCCCGTGGAAACCATCGCAGCCGACCACGTAGTCGCAATCCAGGCGCTGCGTGGCGCCCTCCTGCACGAAACTCAGCCAAGGCTGCGGCCCGTCGATGTCGTGCAGCTGCACGTCCTCGACGGAATAGAGCGTGGTGGCCCCGGCGGCACGGCGTGCGTCCATCAGGTCGCGGGTCACTTCGGTCTGGCCGTAGACGGTGACCGCACGGCCACCGGTCGCCGCGCTCAGCTCGATGCGTTCGCGCCGCTGCTCCAGCGCCAGCTCGAAGCCATGGTGGACGATGCCTTCGCGCTGCATGCGCGCGCCGGCACCGGCGGCGCACAGCAGGTCGGCGGTGCCCTGCTCCAGCACACCGGCGCGGATGCGCGACAGCACGTGCTCGGGCGTCTGCCGCTCGACGATGACGGTGTCGATGCCGTGGCCGTGCAGCAACTGCCCGAGCAGCAGTCCGGCCGGGCCGGCACCGACGATGGCGACCTGGGTACGCATGCGTCCTCCGCAGGATGGGACCGACGCACAGTGTTCCGGCTGCGGCGCGCCGAGGACATGGATCATTGCGACCGATTCCGGTACTTTTCGCCGATGCCCCGTACCGCTTCAGCTGCCGCCACTTCGCCCGTCACGGTCCCGGCCTTCCGCCTGTACGGCGAGACCGGCGACCGCGAGACACCGGACCTGTTGCACTGGGAATCCATCGCCGCGCGCAGCCGCCTGCACGACTGGCACATCCGCCCGCACCGCCACGACGATCTGCTGCAACTGCTGTATCTGCAGCGCGGCAGCGCCGGCCTGCACTTGGACGGAACGCAGCAGCGCCTGCGCGGACCATGCCTGCTGCTGTTGCCGCCGCTGTGCGTGCACGGCTTTCGCTTCCAGCGCAACGTGCGCGGCCACATCGTGACCGTGTCGGCGCCGCTGCGGCAGCGCCTGGCGGCGCAATGGCCGAGCCTGGACGAGGCGCTGGCGCAGCCGGTGTGCCTGCCCGCCGGCGACCAGCAACCGATGCTCGACGCCTGCTTCACCGCCATCGCCGTCGAGCACGCGCAGCGCCGCCCCGGCCGCGAGCCGATGCTGCAGGCGCTGGCGACGCAGGCCCTGCTGTGGGCGGCGCGCGGCGCACTGGCGCAGGCCCACGCCGATCCGCACGACGCCGACCGCGGCGCGTGCCATGTGCGTGCCTACACGGCGTTGATCGACGCGCATTACCGCGAACACTGGCCGCTGGCCCGCTATGCCGACCGGCTCGGACTGAGCCGCAGCCATCTCAACGCGCTGTGCCGGCGCCTGGCCGGCGCCTCGGCACTGGAACTGCTGCAACGCCGGATCATGCTCGAAGCGCGGCGCAGCCTGGTCTACACCACCTTGACCGTGCAACAACTCGCCGAAGTGCTGGGCTATGCGGATGCGGCGTATTTCAGCCGCTGCTTCCGCCGCCATGCCGGATGTTCGCCGATGCAGTTCCGGCAGCGGGCGCAGGGGTGAGCGCGTGGGGTTCGTCGAGATGGCCCGGTCGCGGCTGAAGCCGCTCCTACAAGGATGTACAGGGAGACACCGGCGTCGTCCGGTGTAGGAGCGGCTTCAGCCGCGACGAACGCAGCGGCAATGGCGAGTCAGCGCAGAGGCGTCGGGACTGAAGTCCCTCCCACAGTGCGGGGCCGACGCCGTATTGGCCGCGCGTAGCTCAACTCGCAGGCAACGGAGCAGACATCGCTCCTGCGAGCACTGCATCCATCACGCATCGCCAGGCGCCGATGCGACGCCCGGCGACTCACAACACTCAGAACGGATACTGCGGTGCGCTGTCCTGGATCGTCACCCACTGCCAGTGCGTGTACTGGCCCCAGTCGGCCGGGCCGCCCATGCTGGTGCCGTTGCCGGAGGCGCCGGTGCCGCCGAAGGGATTGGTGACTTCGTCGGCCACGGTCTGGTCGTTGATGTGCAGCAGGCCGGTGTGCAGGCGTTCGCCCAGCGCCATCGCGCGGCCGACCGAGGCCGACAGGATGCCGGCCGACAGGCCGTATTCGGTCTGGTTGGCCAGCGCCACCGCTTCGTCGTCGCTGTCGAAGGCGATCACGTTGGCGACCGGGCCGAACACTTCCTCCTCGAACGCCGGCATGCCCGGCCGCACGTTCGACAGCACGGTGGGCGCGTAGAACAGGCCCTCGTGCGTAGCGCCGGCCTCGACCACGGCGCCGGCCGCCACCGAGGCATCGACCACCTCCTTGACATGCTGCAACTGGCGCTGGTCGATGATGGGGCCGAGCGCGACGTGCGCGGTGGCCGGGTCGCCGACCGGCAGGTGCCGCGCCTTCTCGGCCAGGCGCCGGGTCAGCTCCGCGGCGATGCTGCGCTGGACCAGCACGCGGCCGGTGGCCATGCAGATCTGGCCCTGGTGGAAGTACGCGCCGAAGGCGATCGCCGACACCGCCTTGTCCAGGTCGGCATCCTCCAGCACGATCAGCGAATTCTTGCCGCCCAGCTCCAGCGCGGTCTTCTTCAGGTGCTTGCCGGCCAGCTCGCCGATGCGGCGGCCGGCGGCGGTGGAGCCGGTGAACGCGATCATCGGCACACCGGGCGCCTCGACCAGTGCCTGGCCGGCGTCGGCGCCGCCCGGCAGCACGTGCAGCAGGCCCTTCGGCAGGCCGGCCTGCTGCAGCACCTCGGCGATGACGAAACCGCCAGCGTACGGCGTGCGCGGATCGGGCTTGAGCACCACCGCATTGCCCACCGCCAGCGCCGGCGCCACCGAACGCAGCGACAGCACCAGCGGGAAGTTGAACGGCGAGATCACCCCGACCACGCCCAGCGGCAGGCGCCGCGCCAGGCTCAGCCGGCCCGGCGCAGTAGGCAGCACCTGGCCCTGCGCCTGCAGCGGCATCGCCGCGGCCTGCTGCAGCAGCACGATCGCCTCGCGCACCTCGTGCTCGCCCTTGGGCAGGATGCCGCCGGTCTCGCGGGCGATCAGCGCCGCGGCCGCCGCCGCATGCTGCTGCAGCACATGCGCGGCGCGATGGAACACCGCCGCACGCTCGCGCGGCGGCGTGGCCGCCCAGGCGCGTTGCGCCTCGCGCGCCTGCGCCACCGCCGTGGCCACGTCGGCCGCATTGGCCTGGCCGACGCGGTGCAGCGCCTTGCCGCTGCCGGGTTCGATCACCTCGAGGACGCCGCCCTGGGCGGCGATCCACTCGCCATTGAAGATGCGCTCGCTCCAGGTGGATGCGGCGGCCAGGGGTTCGGTGCTGTGCATGATGTCTACTCTCGTGGAAAGAATGGGCGGGGGCGTACTCAGATCGACGTGGCGGCCAGTCCGCCGTCCACCGGCAGATTGACGCCGTTGATCCAGCGCGCCGCATCGGAGGCCAGGAACACCACCGCTTCGGCCACTTCGTCGGCATAGGCCGGGCGCTTCATCTTGCCGGCATCGGCCTGGACCCGCTCGGGCCCGAGCATGGTGACGAAATCGCCCAGGATCGGCGTGAACACCGGGCCGGGCGCGACGCTGTTGACGCGCACCGAATGGTCGGCGAACCAGTCGCGCGAACGCAGCAGCGTCCACACGATCAGCGCTTCCTTGAAGTACTGGTAGCAGGTGTCCTGCGGCACCGGATGCGCCGCCAGCCAGTCGCTGCCGGCGGCGTAGCTGTCGGCGGCGGCCAGCTGCTTGTGCAGTTCCAGTCGCTGCGGCCACTCCGCGCCGAGAATGGAGGCGATGTTGATGATGCTGCCACCGGGCACGATGCGCGGCAGCAGCGCCTGGCTGAGGTGGCGCAGGCCCAGGTAGTTGACCTTCGCCACCACGTCCACCGGCGCGGTACCGGGCACGCCGGCGATGTTGGCCAGCGCGTCGATGCGCTCGGGCAACTGCGCCACCAGCGCATCGATCGAGGCCGGGTCGCCCAGATCGGCCTGGTGGAAGCCGTGCAGGGTCATGTTGACCGGCTGGCGGTCGATGCCGATCACCGTGGCGCCGTGGAAGCGCGCCAGGCGCGAGACCTCGGCGCCGATGCCGGAGGCCACGCCGGTGACGAGGAGGGTCTTGTTGTGCAGGTTCATGGCAGCGCGTGTCCGTTGCGGGGTTGGTCAGAAGACGTGGATGTACTGGACGTTGACGTTGTGGCCGGACGGCGCGTTCTTGACCTCCACCGGCATGTAGAAGTTGGCGTTGAAGATGTTCTTCTGGTCGATCCGCCACGACAGGCCGGGGCCGAGATAGAACAGGGTCTGCTTGCTGTCGGCCACGCGTTCGCCATTGGTGCGGTTGTCGCGCAACTGCTTGAGGTAGTAGCCGTTGATACCCAGGTGCAGGTCCTTGACCACTTCCAGCGAGCTGGCGAAGTTGAGCCAGGCGGCGTCGCCGGCCTGGCCGTTGCGGAACACGAAGCCATCGCCCTGCGGTACGTTGGAGGCCTTGTCGGCGCGGAAGTTGTAGATGTAGTTCAGCCGCCCGCTGATCTCCCAGCGCGGCGTCGGCAGGATGCTGAAGGCCCAGCTCGGCAGCACCGACCAGTAGCCCGAGCCCTGGTTGACGTCGCGGTTGCGGTCGAACTTGCCGATCGGCGCCAGCGCATCGAGTTCGAAGCGCTGCGAGAACACCGGCCGGCCGTCGCGGATCACCGGCGCCATCTGCAGGTACGGGCCGATGGTCAGGTCGCCCAGGCCGACGCCGTTGTCGCGCAGCCGCACCGGGCTGTCGTAGGCGAACGAGGTGTCCAGGTCGACCAGCGCCGCCAGCGCAGTGATGCCGAGGGAGCCGCCGAACAGCTTGTAGTCGCTGAGGTAGGCCACCTGGGTGACCCATACCGAGGAGCCGATGTGCGGATCGCGGAACACCGGCACGTCGTCGCCGTGCGCGTCCTTGATCGCATCGAAGTCGTAGCGGCGCAGGTACTGGATCGCCGTCCAGCCCGGATTGGGTTTGCTGAAACCGTCGAAGAAGCTGGTGCCGCCGGTGTTGATGCCGGTCGGCAGGGTGGCGCTCTGCGGCACCGATTGCGCGGCCGCCGGGGCGGCGCAGACGATGGTCAGCAAGGCGAGCAGGGACACGCGCGGGCGGGTGCGCGGCGACGAGGGAACACGGTGACGAACACGGGTCACGGGCAGGCACTCCAAGCGAAAGGGGAACGGCGGGGTGCGGGGGAAGAGAAACGCGAACAGGCGCCGCCGCGCGCAGGGCGCGGCCGCACGGCGACGCGCAGCGTCAGCGGGACGCTGGCGGCGGGTGGGACATCAACGGGGAAGATGGGCGCGCGGCGCAGGCCGGCCGCGCCCACGCACAGGGCTACAGGCGGTCGAGCGCGTCCAGCCTGTCCAGCGCCTGCAGCAGCGCGCGTGCGGAAGTCGCGCCGAGCGCGGTGCCTAGCTGCTGCTCCATGCGCACCACTTCGGCTTCGGCCTGCGCCAGCAGCGCCGTGCCGGCGGTGGTCAGATGCAGGTGCTGCATGCGCCGATCCTGGCGCCCGCGGACCTGCCGCAGCAGCTTGCGCTTGACCAGTCGCGCGACCACGATCGCCAGGTTCGGCGGCGACACGCTCAGCACTTCGCCCAGTTGCCGTTGGTTGATGCCGGGATTGGCGTCCACCAGCACCAGCAGCGAATACTCCACCGGCTTGAGCTCGAAGGCGCGCACGCAGTCCTGGAACAGCCGCCGCACCTGCAGTTCGGTGCGGGTGATGCGGTAGCCGATCAGGCTGGTCAGGCGTCGCTGGTCCACGCTGTCCGCCATGTGCGGATCGGCGGGCAACGCGCTGTTGGACATCTCGGGACTCGGTTTCGAACTCACTGCGCTTCCTGCATGGGGCGTCCTGCGGCCAGGTCACGGCGGCTGCGCACGCATCCGTCGGCGCCGGCCGGCGGTGCCGTCGCCATTGCATTGTAGGGGCATGGCCGCGCATGGTCACAACGCCGCGTCCACGCGCCGCAGCAGCGCCCGGTACGGCGCGGCGGCGGTCCACAGGCACAGCGCGCCGAGCAGCGCCGCGCCCATGCACACCACGCCCAGCGACAGCCCGACCTGGCGCTCGTCGGCGAGCACGTGGTCGGTACCCAGCGCCACCAGGTACGGCCCCAGGCCCAGTCCGATCAGGTTGACCAGCAGCAGGTAGATCGAGGTGACCTGGCCGCGCAGCCGGTTCGGCGTGACCGCCTGCAGGATCGCCGGCGCCAGCGCCACCGGCATGCCCAGCACGAACGTGGTCAGCGCGACCGCCGCCAGCGCCAGCCACGGCCCCGGCGCGATCGCGAACAACGCGTTGCTGACCACCAGCAGCACCGCCCCGACCAGCGAGATCTTCAGCGCCGCATCGCGGCTGCCGCGCGCGGCCAGGCGGTCGGCGAGGAAGCCGCTGAACAGCATGCCGGCGATGCCGAAGGTGAGGATGATGATGCCGTAGGCCGGGCCGATCTCGCCCGGGGTCCACTGCCAGCGGCGGATGAAGGTGGCCGGCAACCAGGCGGTGATGCCGAAGGTGATCATCGCGATCACCCCGTTGGCCAGGAACAGCGACACGTACACCCGCGCGTTGTCGCGCAGGTGGCTCAGGTCCGGGCGCACGCTGGGCACTGCCGCGGCCTGCTCGCGCCGCGCCGGCTCGCGCACCGTGGCCATCAGCGCGATCACCGCCAGGCCAGGCAGCGCCACCAGGATGAAGGCCGCCTGCCAGGGCCGGAAGCTGCCCAGCAGCGGCAGCACCACCGTGCTCTCCTTGCTGGTCGCCGCAATCACCAGGCCGCCAACGATGAACGCCGCCGCCGAGCCGATGTAGACCCCGGAGGTGTACACGCTCATCGCCCGCGCGCGTTTTTCCGGCGGGAAGTAGTCGGCCAGCATCGAGTACGCCGCCGGCGACAGCGAGGCCTCGCCGACGCCGACGAACACCCGCGCCAGGAACAGGGTGAAGAAGCTGGTGACGTAGGCGCCGGCCGCGGTGGCCGCGATCCACACCACCACGCCGAGCACGATCAGGTTGCGGCGGTTGCGGCGGTCGGCGACGCGGCCCAGCATCACCCCGATCAGTGTGTAGAACACCGCGAAGGCGAAGCCGTGGACCAGGCTGAAGGCCGAGTCGGACAACTGCAGGTCGCGCTTGATCGGTTGCACCAGCAAACCCAGGATCTGCCGGTCGACGAAGGACAGCGTGTAGGCCAGCAGCAGCACGAGGGTGACGTACCACGCATACAGCGGGCGGTACGGCGCAGGCGATGACAGCGGATCGCGCATGGGAAGGCTCCGGCTCAGAAGCGCAGGGTCAGGAAGGGGGCGATGTAGAAGTAGTCGCGGCCGCGCACCGCGCCCTCGCGCAGGAACGGCCCGGCCTGGGTGTAGTGGGCGTACACGTCCAGGCTGGCGAAGGCGTTGAAGCGGTACTTCACCCACACCACCGAGCGCGTGCCGATGTCGCGCGCATCGTTGGCGTCGCCCGGCTGCAGCACCCGCCAGCCGGCCGCGTACACGCCGTCGTGCAGGCTCTGCCGCTGCAGCTTGAGCACGTACATGTCGATCCACAGCCGCTCGCTGGGACGCAGCACCAGCTCGGGGCCGATGGCGCGCACGTTGCTGCTGATCATGCTGCCGTCGAACACCGAGGCGCGCGCGTACAGGCCGTTGAAGGTGTTCAGTTCGCCGTCGCGCGGATCGCGGTCGCCGGAGGACGCCTCCATGCGCCAGCCCAGGCGCGGCGTCCACGCGGTCTTGGCGAAGGTGTAGCCGCCGAACAGCGTGCCCTGCCAGGCGCGCACACGCTGGCCGGCGAAACGGCCGCGCTGGCCGATGAGTTCCAGGTCGTAGTCCCAGCCCTGCACCGCGCCGCTCAGGCGCGTGGACAGCGTGTGCCGATGCTCCTCGCCGACCACGCCGCCATAGCGGCGCCCGTCCTGCACGGTGTCCAGGTACAGCGTCTCCAGCAGTGCTGCCTTCGGCTGGCTGGGCGACAGCGGCACTTCGGCGTGCGCGCCCCACAGGCGCTGGTCGCGGTTGGTGCGGTCGTCGAAACTGCCGGTACGGGTCAGCACCGGGCGCCCCCACAGCAGGCCGCCGCTCCAGCGCGGCTGCCGGGTCAGCAGCCGCACCGCATCGAACGGCATGCGCGAATTGGCCGGGTCGCGCGGATCGAGCAGGCGCTGCCAGCCGTAGGCGATCTGCTGGCGGCCGGCGCGCAGGCGCCAGGCCGGCTCCTTCTGCCCGTCGGACAGTTCGACGAAGCCTTGCGCGAGGTCCAGTGGGTTGCGATCGGTGGCCTGCACCGGTCGCGTCTGCAGGCCGGCGACGCGGCTGTCGGCCAGTTCGCCGAACAGGCGCAGATACGCCGAAGGCCGGTAGTCGGCCCACAAGCGTAGGCGCTGCTGCGCATAGCCGTGCGGATCGGTGGCGAAGCGGCCGAAGCCGGCGTGCTCGCGATAGTCGTACAACGTGCGGCTCTCGCCGCCGAGGCTGAGCCAGCCATCGCCGACGGGGATGTATTTCCATTTCTGCCAGCCCTGGCGCGGACGCGCCGCCAGCGCCGAATAGTCTTCCTGATCGGCCAGCAGCTTGCCCTGCGGGCCGTTGTTTTCGGCATCGGCCTGGGCGCAGCCGACGCTGCACAGAATGGCCAGGCACACGGTACGAGGCGCACGGCGTGCGCGCGCATGAGGCACAGTCATCGATTCCCTCCCAAGTCTCGAAGCCAGTGGTGCGAAGGAGCGCGATCCGCTATCCGGTCGCGCGGCCAAGCGGTGCGGTCATGACGGCGGCACCGCCACCGTGCCCGGTGCGGTGCCGGCGTAGAGCTGTTCGACCAGCGCCGCCCGCGCGCGCAGCACGTTGCGCTGGTTGATCGAACCCTTGTCGGTGATTTCGCCGGCCTCCAGGCTCGGCGGCTGTTCCAGCCACGCCGCGCACGCGACATGGCTGGCGCTGCCGGTGGCGCCGCGGTTGAGCGTGTCGAGCAGGCGCTGCAGCCAGTCGCGGACTTGCGGCGCCTGCAGCACCTGCGCCGCCTCGGCCTGCGCGGGCATCCCCGACAGCGCCTGCAACGCGTCCAGCCGCGGGAACAGCAGCAGGCCGATGGCGTCGCGGTCGGCGCCGGTGACCACCACGTCCTGCACGTAGGCGGCCCCTTCCATCAGCACGCGCGTGCGCAGCGGGCCGACGCTGACGAACACGCCGGAGGACAGCTTGAAGTCCTCGGCCAGGCGTCCGTCGAACAACAGGCCGCGCTCGGGATGCTGCGGGTCGATCGGCTTGAGCGCATCGCCCGAACGGTAGAAGCCTTCCTCGTCGAAGGCCTCGGCGGTCTGCTGCGGCGCGTTCCAGTAACCGGGCATCATGTGCGGCCCGCGGAAGCGCGCTTCCAGCTTGTCGCCGACCGGCACCAGCTTGACCTCGCAGCCCGGTGCGGGCACGCCGACGTCGCCCGGCGTGTTGCTGGTGCCGTGGGTGAAGGTGCACGACGGCGCGCATTCGGTCATGCCCAGGCCGGCGAGCATGCGGATGCGCTCGCCGCAGTGCGCCTCGGCAATGCGCTCCAGCCGGTCCCAGACTTCCTGCGACAATGCCGCGGCGGCGAAGAAGAACATGCGCATGCGCGACAGGAAGGTCTCGCGCAACGCCGCGTCCTGTTCCAGCGCCTGCGCCAGCTGTTCCCAGCCGCGCGGCACGCTCAGGTACACGGTGGGCGCGATCTCGCGCAGGTTGCGCAGGGTCTGCTCGAACAGCGCCGGGGTCGGCTTGCCGTCGTCCAGATAGAAGCTGCCGCCGTTGTACAGGGCGATGCCGATGTTGTGGCTGCCGCCGAAGGTGTGGTTCCACGGCAGCCAGTCGACCAGCACCGGCGTCTCGCCAAGCACCGGGAAGGTCTGCAGCAACATCTGCTGGTTCGCGCACAGCATGCGCTGGGTGGTGATCACCGCCTTGGGCAGCAGGGTGGAGCCGGAGGTGAACAGGAACTTGGCGATGCTGTCCGGGCCGCAGGCGGCGAAGGCGGCATCGGCGGCGTCCAGCGCGCGCGGCGCCAGCAACTCCTCGAAGCGCAGGCAGGCGCGATCGCGCAGGGTGCCGCGCATGCACACGGCCGGTACATCGGTGGGGAACACGGCCGCGATCGCCGGGGCGAATGCGTCGCCGTCGCTGGCGAACAGCAGCCCCGGGCGCAGCACCTCGGCCACATGCCGCAGCTTGGTGAAATCGCGCGACAGCAACGCATAGCCCGGCGACACCGGGCAGTACGGGATGCCGGCGTACATCGCCGCGAACGCAAGCTGCAGGTGTTCCAGATCGTTGCCCGACAGGATCGCCAGCGGCCGTTGCGCCGACAGGCCCATGTCCAGCAGGTGCGCGGCGATACGGCGGGTGCGCTCGAGCATCTGCGCGTAGCTCAGCCGCCGCCACTGCCCATCTTCGTCGCGCTGCGCCACGAAGGTCGCGTCGGGGGTGTGCAGCGCCCAGTGCTGCAGGCGCTGCAGCAGGTGCCTGGGCAGCGGCGCCAGCGGTTCGCGCGCGCGCAGGCGCAGCACGCCGTCGGCATCGCGGTGGACCTCGGTATCGGCGTGGCTCAGTCCGACAGGACGGTAGCGCACGGCGGTGGCAACGGACTCAGCGGCATTCATCGGAACCATCCGGAGGAGAGAGACGGCACGGCGTGCGGCAGCGCCGCCGCGGCCCCGCGGGCCGCAGGCGACGCGACGGGTCAGCGCTTGTAGGTCTGCAGACCGGGCTTGATGGTTTTGTCGTCCAGGAATTGCTTCAGGCCCTGTTGCCGGCCCTTCTCGGGATCGCGGTGATTGGACTGATCGACCTTGGCGTACAGGTAGTCCTCGTTCTGCTCCCAGGTCAGCTCGCGGCAGCGCTTGAAGCCGTGCTTGGCGAAACGCAGCACCACCGGGTTCTTCTGCTGCAGTTCCTGCGCCAGCTTGGTCACTTCGGCGCGCAACTGCGCGCGCGGCACGCTGGCGTTGACCAGGCCCATCTGCGCCGCCTCGGTGCCGGTGAAGGTACGCCCGGTCATGATGTAGAGCATGGCGTTGCGGTGGCCCATGGTGTCGGCGACCGCCTTGCTGACCAGATTGCCCGGGGGGATGCCCCAGTTGATCTCCGACAGCCCGAACACCGCCTCGTCGGCAGCGATGGCCAGGTCGCAGGCCACCAGCGGCGAGAACGCGCCGCCGAAGCACCAGCCGTTGACCGCGGCGATGGTCGGCTTGCTGTAGAAGCGCAGCAGGCGCCACTGCCACTGCGAGCAGTCGCGGCGCATGCGCTCCTGCACGATCTCTTCCTTGCCGTCGGTCTCGCGGAAGTATTCCTTCAGGTCCATGCCGGCCGACCAGGATTCGCCGGCGCCGGTCAGCACCAGCACCTCGGCGTCGCTGTCCAGTTCCAGCGTTTCCAGCACGTCGGTCATCTCGCGGTTGAGCGTGGGACTCATCGCGTTGCGCTTGTCCGGGCGATTCAGGGTGACCCAGGCGATGCCTGCGTCGATCTCGACCTGGACGGTCTGCCAGCGGTCTTGGTAGCTGCTCATGGATAGGCCTGCATGGGGAGGGGGAAGGAGCGGATCACTTAGGACTGATAATAGTTATAGATCATCATTATTTCGGCGCAAGCTGCACTGCAGCATGGCGCCGCGCGGTGGTCGGACCATGGCGGTACGCTCTTGGGCGGCACGACAGCCATCGCGATAGCGGCTTTCGTGGGCGTCGCGAAGGGAGCAGGCCATCCCAGGACCTTAGATCCGCCGACGCATCGCCGCGAGGCTTCACGCCCAGCGAACGCAATGCTCACAGAGGACGTTCAGTCCCGGGTTAGCATCCAGGCCACAGGGGTTCCGTCGACACCGGGGTGATGTGATGCACACCGTCTCCGCGCTTGACCAACCGACCCGCGCTCACGTCCGCATCGATCTGGACGCCGAAATGGCGTACTGGCAGCAGGCCCATGCCGAGGGCCGCCTCGGCCGCCAGGGATTCGCCGACTACGCGCAGCTGTTGAAGATCGGCTACGACGTCTATCTGGCCTATCCGCGCGCCAGCGAGGCGCAACTCTACCGAGTGCTGCAGGACGCCTATCACCAGTGCGCGCCGATGCTGTCGGTGCCGTGGGACGAGGCGCGCTGGCTGGTGCGGCACGCGTGGCAGCATCTGGCGCATTCGGGGCGTTGTCACTGAGGAGCGCCTCGCACAGCGGGGCATCTCGTCGTTGCCCGCGTAGGAGCGGCTTCAGCCGCGACGGGCGTTACCGAGAATGCCTGTCGCGGCTGAAGCCGCTCCTACGACAAGTCTTCGGTCGTTACTGAAGGCGCCCACAAGGCGCCGCGTGCCGGCGTAGCCGCGACAAACAGGACAGCACACCATCGCGTGCATGGCACACCGCGGCCTGCGCCGCGGGTTTGCTGTCGTTCGCTCCCCACGCTGCTGTCAACGCGACGACGTGGGCGGCGACGCGCTGTACTCCTTCGCCTCCAGGCGCCCATGGAACGCGTTCGATCCCTTGCCCGGCGCCGGCGCCGACTCGCCCTCGCTGCGCTTGAGCCGCTGCTTGCGTTGTTCGACCACGTTGCTGGCCAGCGCCACGCGACGCCCGATCACCATGTCGGTCAGCCAGTCGATCAGGTAATGCGTGTAAGCGGCCTGGTGCGCTTTTTCGGTCAGCGCATGATCGGCGCCGGCGATCGTGCGCGTTGTCAGCGATCGCGCGTTGGAGAACGCTGCCGCATAGTTGCGCAGCACCTGCCCGGGCACGATCACGTCGCGCTCGGCCTCCACCAGCAGCACATCGCCACGATAGCGCTGGCAGGCCGCCAGAGCGCGGTTGTCCGCCGGCGTCACCACGCGGTTGCGGTACGGCATCAGGTCCGGATCGCGGTTCAGCGCGACCTTCGGCCCGTCCCAGTGCGCGTCCTTGTACAGCGCCGGCGAGCGCAGGGCCAGCCACTCCACCGGCCGCTCCAGCGTCAGCAACGCGGCCAGGTAACCGCCGTAGCTGAGCCCCACCACCGCGATCGCCTCCGGATCCACCTGCGGCGAGGCCGCCAGGCGATCGTAGGCGGCCTTGATGTCGTCCAGGTTCTGCGCCCGCGTCACCGTCTCGCGCATCGCCGCCAGGCCTTCGTGGCCGCGCAGGTCGAAGGTCAGGCACACGCAGCCCAGGCCCGCCGCCTCTCGCGCGCGCACCAGGTTGTGGTGCTGGTTGCCGCCCCAGCCGTGCACGAACAGCACGCCGGGCAGGCGGCTGGTCGGCGTCAGCAAGGTGCCGCTGAGCGCCGCATCGTCGACCGGGATATCGATGCTGGACAGTTCGGCTTCCATGGTCAGGGCACGCTGCGCATGTGGCGGTACTTGGTCAACAGGCCGGTGCGTGGCTCCTCGCCGACGTAGTAGACCTGCGCCCCGGGCGGCGGCGGCGGATGCGCGCCGTAGCGTTCGACGGTGGCGGCGATCACGCGCTGCAGCGTCGGCGACTGCTGGAACGCGGCGACCGCGGCCAGTTCCGCCGGCGTGGCGCCGCCGACACGCCAGGACTGCTCAAGCACGCCGCAGACGACGCTGCCGTCGGGAAGCAGGCCTTCGATCACGTCGTAGTTGCGCCGCGACGCATAGAAGCCCGGATAGGCGGCTGCCACCAGCCGGTCGTAGTCGCGCGCCTTCAGCACCACGGTGCGCTGGCGCGGCGGCAACGGCTGCGCCAGCAGCGTGTCGAAGCTGCCGCGGATCACGTGCAGCTCCGAGCCACCATAGGCCTCGCGGCCGCTGCCGTCGCGGTTGACCGACTGCGTGCCGCAGTAGGCGATGGTCATGCCGGCGCAGTGGGTTTCGCCGACGCTGAAAGTGGTCGGCTGCTGCAGATGCCGTTCCAGCACCACGCCATGCCGGTGCAATTCATGGACGGGCAAGGCCGACAGCGCCGCGTCCAGCGCCGCCGTATCGTGCAGCAGGACCTGCCCCAGCCCGCCCACGCCATGGCACGGCTTCAGCCGCACCTGGCCGCCGTCGCACAGACGCGCGAAGGCGCGCCGGGCATCCGCGGCGCTGAAGGCGGTGTAGCCCGGCAGCGTCGCGGCCGCCAGGGCCACGCCGAGGTCCGGCTGCCACCCTGCCGGCGCCTGCGCATCGCCATCGACCAGCGGATGGCTGATCGCCTTGGTCGCAATGAAGGCATGCGGCACCACGCCGCCCAGCAGATCGGCCGCGCTGTGCACGCCGAGTTGCGCGGCCTGCGCTTCCGTCAGGGTTTCGTCAGGCACGTAGAAGGTACCCGACCCGGCGGCGGGACCTACGTCGTGCACCGGCAGGCGCATCAATCGCGCGACTTCAGCGACCACCCAGGCATGCGTGGCGGCCTCGTGGCCCGCGGACGCCGCATCGTGTCCGCGGTAGGCGCGGACATTGGCATGCGCAGCGGATCGGGCCATGGCGGGCGCTCCGTGCGGATGGGGAAGACGCGACATCTCAGCCATGGCCGTACCAGCGCGGCAGCACTGCCAGGGCAAGGGCGATCAGCAGGAGCGAAACGACCACGCGCAGCCCGCGACTGGCGCGCAGTTGCGTCCACCACGCCGAGACCTCGGGCGTGCCGCTGGCATCCCGGTCACGCCGCTGCGTCGGCGCGGACGCTGGAAGGGAAGCTGCAGAGTGGCGGGCGTCGTGGCGCATGGCCCAAGGCTGTCGCGCAGGCTGTCGCACGCGGGTGAACGCGCCGTGGTGCGCGTGTCATCGCGTGAGCACGAGCATCGTCGGCACGCAGGCAACCGCATCGCCGCCCGGCGATGCGCCTTGCGATTGCGGCGAAGACATCAGCACGAACAAAAGCGCGCCGCGCTATCAGAATCGCCAGGACGCGCAGCAGCGCACGCAGGCTGCGCCGGCGCCGTGCTCAGGGGGCCGCCGGCGCCGCAGCGTGGTGCGCGGGCAACCGCGCATCGATCCGGTGCTTGCCGGCCAACGCCTGCATGCCCTGCAAGGTGGACTGCACCGCACTGGCATAGCCGCTGCGCCACAGCTCCGCGCGCGACTGCCGCGACGCCGCCGCATTCAGCGCCAGTGCGAATGCCTGCACGCGAGGATCGGCCAGCGCGGCGCGCTCCATGAAGGGCTGCTCCGGCGCGATGACATCGACCGGGGCCAGCCACGCGTCGGCGACCAGTTCGGCCACGCCGGCGCGGTGCGAGAGCTGGTGCATGGCGCTGAGCGTTTCGTGCAGCATTTCCAGGCACGCCCATTGCCACAGCGCGGCCTTGTACTGCGGGTCGGCCTGGTCCAGGGCGGACAAGGCGCCATCCACATGATCGATGCGAAGATCCTGCATGGCCGACTCCACGATACGGCGTTGCGATCCGCACATTCTGCGCGGCGAAAGTGAGCGCAACGTGAGTCGTGCGGCGGCATCGACGTGCGTGCAGTCACACGGCGCGCGGCGCGGCTGGGTCTACGGACGGGCATCGCGTATACTTGCGCACCGCGCCCGGCTGGCGCGCGACCGCTCAGCACGCTTTCCCATGACGCCACCCTGACACCCGCGACACGCATCGGCCCGCCCTCGACGGCAGGCCGCAGGTTGCTGGTTTTCCCTTGCATCTAGCGAGCACTGCCCTGCGACAGGGCGGTGTCAGGAGCGTTTACCTTGAAGTTTTCCTCTTCCCTGCACCAATCGTGGTGCGGCAATCTCCGTGGCGACGTGCTCGCCGGCCTGGTCGTGGCATTGGCGCTGATTCCCGAAGCGATCGCGTTCTCGATCATCGCCGGGGTCGACCCCAAGATCGGCCTCTATGCCGCCTTCTGCATCTGCGTGACCATCGCCTTCGCCGGTGGACGCCCCGGCATGGTCTCCGCCGCCACCGGCGCGATGGCGCTGCTGATGATCGGCCTGGTCAAAGAGCACGGCGTGCCCTATCTGCTGGCGGCCACGCTGCTGACCGGCGTGCTGCAGATCCTGGCCGGGCTGTTCAAGCTCGGCGCATTGATGCGCTTCGTCTCGCGCTCGGTGATCACCGGCTTCGTCAATGCGCTGGCGATCCTGATCTTCATGGCGCAACTGCCCGAGCTGATCGGCGTGCCCGTGCCGGTGTATCCGCTGGTGGCGCTGGGCCTGCTGCTGATCTATGGCCTGCCCTGGCTGTCGCGGCGCAGCTTTCCCGGCATCGGCCTGTGGCTGCTGGTGCTGGGCGCGGCCTTGACCGCGGGCAGCATGGCGCCGTGGACGCTGCTGCCGGTCGCCGTGGGCGGCGCCGCGGCGCTGCTGCTCGGGCACCGCTGGACCCGCGGCCTGGCGGTGCCGCCGCCGCTGGTGGCGATCGTGTTGCTGACCGGGCTGGCGCTGTACTTCGGCATCCATGTGCCCACCGTCGGCGACAAGGGGCAACTGCCCGATCGCCTGCCCAGCCTGCTGCTGCCGGCGGTGCCGTGGACGCTGGAGACGCTGCGGATCGTGTTCCCGGTATCGGCGACGCTGGCCGTGGTCGGCCTGCTCGAGTCGATGATGACCGCGCAGATCGTCGACGACATGACCGACACGCCCAGCGACAAGAACCGCGAATGCGTCGGCCAGGGCGTGGCCAACATCGTCAGCGGCCTGTTCGGCGGCATGGCCGGCTGCGCGATGATCGGGCAGTCGGTGATCAACGTGAAGTCCGGCGGGCGCGGGCGCCTGTCCGCGCTGGTCGCCGGCAGCGTGCTGTTGCTGCTGG
Source organism: Xanthomonas sp. NCPPB 1132 (assembly GCF_056629235.1). NCBI lineage: Bacteria > Pseudomonadati > Pseudomonadota > Gammaproteobacteria > Lysobacterales > Lysobacteraceae > Xanthomonas > Xanthomonas sp. NCPPB 1132. Next base: position 4,747,814 of record NZ_CM152819.1, read on the forward strand.
TGGTGTTCGCCGGCGCCTGGGTGCGGCAGATCCCGATGGCCGCGCTGGTCGCGGTGATGATCATGGTCTCGGTGGGCACCTTCAGCTGGCGCTCGCTGGCGCAATTGCGCACCCACCCGACCAGTTCCAGCGTGGTGATGCTCGGCACCGTCGCGGTGACCGTGGCCACCCACGACCTGGCGCGCGGTGTCCTCACCGGCGTGCTGCTGTCGGCGCTGTTCTTCGCGCGCAAGGTCGGGCGCATGCTGCAGATCGAGCGCAGCGAGGACGCGGACGGTGGCCACACCTACCGCATCCGCGGCCAACTGTTCTTCGCCTCGGCCGGCAGCTTCGCCGGTGCCTTCGACTTCGCCCATGCGCCGGCGCGGGTCACCCTGGACCTGAGCCACGCGCACGTCTGGGACATCAGCGCCATCGGCGCGCTGGACCAGGTGGTGATGAAATTCCGTCGCCACGGCGCGCAGGTCCACGTGCTGGGACTGAACCCGGACAGTGCAGCGATGGTCGGGCGGCTGGGCAGGCACCAGCGCGACGATGTGGAAAGCGTTCCCCTGCATTGAGGCCCGGCCGGGATGATCGTGTCGCCACGGCGGCACGGCGCAGCGCGCGGTCACGCCGTCATTCGGTGGATTGCCGCGTGACGGCCACGCCGCGCGCCGTCCCGCGCGGCGACATGGCGACGACATCGGCCGATTAGCATCGGCCTGCCGACCCACCGTGCAGGAGAACCACGATGCCGCTGGACCACTGGCAACTGCCACCGCACGACTGGGTGCCCAACCATCCGTTCCTGCCGGTGCTGCACTACCGGCAATGCGTCGGCGCCATCGACGCCGACGGCTTCGAACGCCGCTTTGCCGCGCACGGCTGGCCGCCGCAATGGCGGGACGGCATCTACGACTATCACCATTACCATTCCACCGCGCACGAAATGCTCGGCGTCGCCCGCGGCAGCGCCCGCGTGCTGCTCGGCGGCCCGGGCGGCATCGAGGTCGCGCTCGCGGCCGGCGATGCGCTGCTATTGCCGGCCGGGACAGGCCATTGCCGGCTGTCGGCCAGCGCCGACTTCCTGGTCGTCGGCGCCTATCCCGACGGGCAGGACTGGGATATCTGCCGGGAGGCGCCTACGGCCGAGATGCTGCAACGGATCGCCAACGTGCCGTTTCCAAGCAGCGATCCATTGCTAGGGGCGGAGGGGCCGTTGCTGAAGCATTGGAAGAGACCTGTCGACGTCGACTGACCGCGTCGTCGCCCGGGATCATGCTTGCCGCGAAGTTGGCTCCGCCGCCCAGACATCGCAGGCCGGATCGAACTCGGTCGTCGCTGCGTGCTCGGACCGCCAACCGAAGCCACAGATCGCCATGACGCTCTGGCGCATCGGATCCAGGTCCAGTGCCTTGCCGAGATCGACATCATTGATGGCAGAGGTGACGAACGCGCCCAACCCCAGATCGGTGGCAGAGAAGTACAGCGCCTGTGAGATGTGGCCGACGTCCAGAGTCAGCGCGCGATAGGCCTTGGCATGCTGGCGATACTTCCAGAACGTCCGGTTGAATCGCGGCGCCAGCAGGACCAGCACGTGAGCGTCGGCGAACCAATGCTGCCCGGCCAACGCCACCCTCGCGAAGGTATCGATGTCCGGTTCCGGGCACGGCAGCTGGGTTAACGCGTGATCCACAGGGTGGTAGTGGTACAGGCCGGGTTCGATTCCTTCCACCCGGCGTATCAGCAGGTAGGCTTCGGTCGGGTGCAGCCCGCCGGCGGACGGCACGTTCTTCTTCAGGAACACCGTGTCGTCCTGGACCTTCAGCGTCGCCCGCGCCATCAGCACCCGCTGCAACATTCGCAGGAACAGCGCGTGCGGCAGCGGGCGGGCATCGTCGTAATTGCGACAGGTAACGCGACGCGCAAGCATGGCCTCAAAGGCGCCATCGTCCAGCCGCGGCAATGGAATCCTGGCAAGGCCGGACCCGATGTCCTGCACCTCCGGCGGCGGCGCGCCCAGCTTGCGGCGCAGGTCCGGGGCGGACACCATGCCGTTGCGTTCCATCGCAGTCACTCCGTCGATACCCTGCCAACGGCTTGCCCAATGCGCCACGGCGGCAGCTGGCCACCAGTAGGCGGACCGCAATGCCTCGTCGCGCTCGCGAAACGCGACAGAGCGCGCGTCGTCGCCGATCAGCAGACCGCGTTCGAGCGCCCGCTCGATCGCGTCGTCCGCATGATCGGTCAACTGCGCGCGCTCAACCCATTCCGTGGGGCTGACCTGGCCGAGCAACGGCAGGTCGACCGCATCGAGTTCGAGCTCACCATCCAGATGCGGCGCCAGGGCGACCCAGGCCAGCCGGCGACGCAATCCGGCACCACCACGAAGCAGGCTGGTCATGTCGAACGCCACATGCTCCCGCGCCTCGACAAACAGCACGGAGCAGCGTCTTACGCGCATGCATCCCTCGTTTCCGCCCTGCGTAAGTGCTGCATCGATTGGCCACATTGGAGAGATGCTGGACTGCTAGGATACCTTCGCGGACCCGATCGCTGCTGGCAGCGCCCGAGGCAACCGCACCGCCGCCATGCGTACATCGCATGTCCACCAATATCGAAACAGGGGACTACACCATGACCGATCAGCCGCAGGGGCATCCGCCCTTCGATCTCGCCACCGCCCAGCAATTGCTCACGCTTCTGTCCACCGACGACGACTTCCGCGCGCTGTTCGCGCAGGATCCGGGCGCGGCGCTGCGTAGCCTCGGCTTGTCCGATCAACGCGCCGCCGCCGCGGTTGAGGAGCCGACCTGCCTGTGCACGTCGGACCTGGCGAGCAAGGAAGAAATCCAGGAAGCCCTGGAACTACTGCTGGCCTACCTCACCGCCGAGGGCACGCATACGGTCGTTCACTGCTTCGAAGCAGGTTCCGTTGTCGCCAGCCTGACCGCCAAATAGGTCGGTAGCGCTTGCCCCGCCCAGGCGCGACGGAAGGTTTCCGCCTTCTGCCGCGCCTGGTCGGTCTGGCCCAGGCTGGCCAGGATTTCCGTAGTACTTACCACTGCCAGGTTCGCATCGGCGACATTCATCGATTGGAGGGCCAATCCACCGATCGGTTCGATGTACGCCAGGCCGCGGCGCGCGACCAACCAGTCGTTTTCGGCCAGGGCCTGCTTCTTCTCGCCGGCCGCGAGCAGCGCGTCGCGCAGGCTGACGTGGAGTTGATACGGCTCCCGGCCATCGATCTGTTCACGTAGCAAGGCGACCGCGCGCTCGGGATTTCCGCTATCGACGAACTGCTGCGCCCGCAGCAGGGACAGCAGCTTGATCATCGGCGGGAAGCCGGACTGCGTGACCAGCGAAGCGAGCTGCGCAGCGTGGACGTCGTACAGCGTGTGGTCGCCGCTGCGCTGTGCCAGGCGGATCGCCGACATCGCCACGATCACAAGATCGTCGCGATCGCCAGCGTCGCCGTGGACTGCGCGCTCCAGAGCTTCGTCAGCGATCCGCGCCAACATCGTCCGATCCACCGTCCGCGGATCGGTGACGAAGGCGACCGCCTGCTGTGCGATCTGCAGTGGATAGCGGATCACTGGCTCGGCATCCGCCGACGCAGCCACCGCCGCCTGCGCGGCGGCGGCGGCATCACCCAAGCGCCCCTGGTCCAAGGGAATGGAAATCTGTTCGAAGTGGTCGGTCAGCGCTGCTCCTGACGCCGCCAGTGCCGCCATGATCCTGCCAGCTGCCGGATAGTCCTTCATCGCAGCGAACGCAGCGGCGTGGCGTCGGGTTGCGGGATAGCCACCAAGTTCCTCGGCCTGTTTGAAGGCGTTCAGCGCGTCGCCGTAACGGCCCTGCGCCAGGTAGATGCGACCCTGCAATTCCACCGCCACGTCGCGCAGCGGATTCTGCGCGACCGCGAACTTCTGCACGCTATGCTCGGCGGAAGCGTAATTGCCCTCGGTGAACTCGTCCCAGGCGAACTGCGCCGCGCCGGCGTAGTAGTCCGGATACAGTTCTGACAGCATCTTCCACTTCTGCTTGGCCTGCCGCCACGGGTGCGGCCCCAGTTCGCTCGCCCACGCATCCAGGTATAGCGCATCGCGCTCGGACAGATGGTCGCGCAGGGCCATGGCCTTGGCCAGGTACTGCAACGCCGCGCGATTGTTGGCGGTGGAGATCTCGACCCGCATCGATCCCATGTAGGCCAGCGCGAAGTCCTTGTCGATCTCCGCCGCCTTGACGAAGTACTGATCGGCGGATCGGAAATCGCGCCGGGTGAAGTACTTCATCGCGATCGCATAGGCCTTCAAAGCGTCCAGGCTGCTGGTGGTGACGCTGGGCAGCGGAGGCGAATTCTTCCTGATGACCTCCTCGCCTTCGCCCAACTGCTCGCGCAGCGAAGCGGTCACCGCGTCGATGGACGCCAGCACCGAACCAGCGCCGCGGCCGTCGCGGGACTCGGCATAGACGGTCGCCTGCGTCCGCGGATCGACCACCTCCGCGCTCACCCGCACCCGCCCGCCGACCTCCGACACCGTGGCCAGCAGCACGGCGCGCGCGCCGTCGCGCTGCGCGATCTCCGAGGCCGTGGCGCGATCAAGTGGCGTGTGCTCCGGATCGCGGCGCATCCGCGTAAGCGTATCGCGCACCTTCAGATCACTGAGCACATTGACGTAGCGCGACTGCTCCAGGCTGATGCGAAAGGCCTGCTGCAGCGAATCGTCCAACGCCACATCGCCCGTCAAATTCCGCAAATCCCCCACCACCACCCAGTCGCGTTCGGCGAAGGCGATGGCCGGCTGCGGACGGGTGACGAACCAGGCGCCGACCGCGAACGCGGCGATCAGCGCGGCCTCCGCCGCCAGCGCCGCCGGCCGGCGCCACAGCGGGATGTCGCGCCAGGCCTTGGGCGTGGGCTTGGGCGCGCGCAGCGGGGTGTGGCCGATCTCGCCGACTTCGTAGATCTCCAGCGGGGTCGGCACGCCCTTGAAGCGCCAGCGGCCGTGCGATTTCCACAGCAGGCGCTCGCCGCGTTCGCCCAGCTCGCGGGCGGCGCGGTGGGTCAGGGACTCGGCCACCGCCGACAGCAGGATCTGCCCGGGCCGCGCCAGGGTCATCAGCCGCGCGGCGGTCGGCTTAGCCAGGCCTTCCACTTCCAGCGGCTTGGCGCCCACCTGCACGGCGGCGTCGCTGTTGCGCCAGGTCAGCACCTCGCCCACGTGCAGGCCGGCGCGCACCTTCAGGTCGAGCTTGCGCTGCGTGCCCAGCTCGCGCAGGCCGCGGCCGTAGTCCAGGGCGAAGCCGAGGCCGTCGATCGGCCGTTCGAACAACAGCAGCAGGCCGTCGGAACGGTCGATCAGGCGCCCGCGCCAGCGCTGCTGCAGTTCCAGCACCAGCGAGTCGTGCCGCTTGAACAGCTCGGCCGCGTTGGCGTCGCCGAGTTTTTCCACCAGCGCCACCGAGTCGCACAGGTCGGTCAGCAGCAGGGTGCGCAGCTGCGGGACCTCGGGCGGCGGTGCGATGGCGTCGGTCATGGCGGCGGCTCGGCGGGACGCGGTGGCTCAGCAGGGGGCAGAGGCGAGGTCGTGCCAGTACAGGCGGTTGCCGCCCTGGCGCTTGGCCTCGTACAGCGCCGCATCGGCGTTGGCGTACCAGTCGTTCCAGTCCGAGTGCGGATCGACGCGGCTGATGCCGATGCTGACCGGGCAGATGTGCGGCGCCGGGTGCGGCACGCCCAGCAGGTTCTGCACAGTGGCGAGCACGAACTCGCCGATGCGGCGCAAATCCTCGACGTTGCCGGCGGCCACCAGCAGGCAGAACTCGTCGCCGCCCAGGCGGCAGGCGATGTCGTCCGGCCCGGCCACCGAGCGCAGGATGTTGGCGACGTTCTGCAAGACGCGGTCGCCGACCAGGTGGCCGTGCGCATCGTTGATGTGCTTGAACCGATCGCAGTCGATCAGCAACAGGCCCGGGCCGGGCGAGCGGCCGTCGCGGCGGCACTCCTGCAGGCGCAGGATCAGCCCGCGGCGGTTGTGCAGGCCGGTCAGTTCGTCGGTGCGCACCAGCTCTTCAGTCTGGGTCAGCTGATGGGTGGTGGCGTAGAGGTTGTCCAGCGCCGCTTCCAGGTCGCGGTTGCGCCGGCGCAGCTGGCGGATCAGGGTCTGCTCGTTCATCACCACGCGCACGATGGTGCGGCGGAGGAAGTAGGCGACCACGCCCGGGTCGCGCTCGACCAGGCGCTGGAAATCGTCGTGGTCCAGTTCCACCAGCGTGCCGTCGCTGGCGGCCAGCGCGTCGGCGCTGCGCATGTGGTTGCCGATCAGCAGGCCCAGTTCGCCGAAGAACTCGCCGTGGCCCAGGTGCTTGACCACCAGGTCCTCGCCGAAATCCAGATCGATCACGCCGCTGGTGATCACGAACATGGCGCTGCCGCCGTCGCCGCGGCGAAACAGCACGTCGCCGGCGCGCACCGTGCGGGCGCGGCCGAATTCGGAAAACAGGCGCAATTCCGCGGCGGTCAGCACCGCCAGCTCGTTCGGCTTCGGAGCGACCGCAGCGTTGGAAATTGTGCCGCGTGCGGTGGATGCGGCGCTGTCGCAGCTCATCCGGCCCCCTAATCTGACGTCGCTGGCCCCTGTCCGGTGAGCATATCACCTACACATGGCGCTCACGATACATTTCACAGCCAATCTCGCCCCGCCAGGAGACGCTGCAGCAAGCTGTCGCACGCGGTAGACATCGCCGCGCCATCGGCGCACGCGCGTAAAAAAAGCCCGGGCGAACCCGGGCTTCCCACCTCCTGCCAGGGAGGGGCGATCGATCGGCACCTGGCTGCAGGTCAGGCCGCTTTCTCGCCATGGAACTGCTCTTCCTCGGTCGAGCCGGTCAGCGCGGTGGTCGAGGACTGGCCCTGCTGGATCGCCTGGGTCACCGCATCGAAGTAGCCGGTGCCGACCTCGCGCTGGTGCTTGACCGCGGTGAAGCCGCGGTCGGCGGCGGCGAACTCGGCTTCCTGCAGTTCGACGAAGGCGCTCATCTGCCGGCGCGCATAGCCGTGCGCCAGGTTGAACATCGAATAGTTCAGCGCGTGGAAGCCCGCCAGGGTGATGAACTGGAACTTGTAGCCGTAGCTGGCGATCTCGCGCTGGAACTTGGCGATAGTGGCGTCGTCCAGGTTCTTCTTCCAGTTGAAGCTGGGCGAGCAGTTGTAGGCCAGCAGCTTGCCGGGGAACTTGGCATGGATGGCCTCGGCGAACTTGCGCGCGAACTCCAGGTCCGGCTTGCCGGTCTCGCACCAGATCATGTCGGCGTAGGGCGCGTAGGCCAGGCCGCGGCTGATCGCCTGGTCCAGGCCCTTGCGGGTGCGGAAGAAGCCTTCGACGGTGCGCTCGCCGGTGGTGAACGGGCGGTCGTTCGGGTCGATGTCGCTGGTCACCAGGTCGGCGGCCTCGGCATCGGTGCGCGCCACCAGCAGGGTCGGCACGCCCATCACGTCGGCGGCCAGGCGCGCGGCGTTCAACTTCTCGATCGCCTCGCGGGTCGGCACCAGCACCTTGCCGCCCATGTGCCCGCACTTCTTGACCGAGGCCAACTGGTCCTCGAAGTGCACGCCTGCCGCGCCGGCCTCGATCATCGCCTTCATCAATTCGAAGGCGTTGAGCACGCCGCCGAATCCGGCCTCGGCGTCGGCCACGATCGGCTGCAGGAAGTCGATCTCGTCCTTGCCTTCGGCGTGGTGCAACTGGTCCGCACGCAACAGGGTGTTGTTGATGCGCTTGACCACCGCCGGCACCGAGTCGGCCGGATACAGCGACTGGTCCGGGTACATCTGCCCGGCCAGGTTGGCGTCGGCGGCCACCTGCCAGCCGGACAGGTAGATGGCGTTGAGCCCGGCCTTGACCTGCTGCATCGCCTGGTTGCCGGTCAGCGCGCCCAGCGCGTTGACGAAATCCTTCTCGTGCAGGTACTTCCACAGCTTCTCGGCACCGAGCCGAGCCAGCGAATGCTCCACGTGCACCGTGCCGCGCAGGCGCACCACGTCGGCGGCGGTGTAGTTGCGGGTGATCCCGGCCCAGCGCGGATCGGTCTCCCAGTCGCGCTGGATCTGTTCGGCGGTCTGCAGCGTGGTGCTCATCTGGCGTTCTCCTCGAAAATGGATGCAGCGATGAAACGGTGGGGTGTGGCTGGATTGAAGGCGTGGCCGGCCTGGAAGGGGTCCGAGGCGGGAACATCGCTTTCGCGATTCCCCATTCCCGAATCCCCATTCCCGGCGTCACCTCAATCAATCAACTGATAGGCCGGCAAGGTCAGGAAATCGGCCAGTTCTTCGTCGCGCGTCAGCCGGTCGAGCAGTGCGATGGCCTCGTCCACGCGCGCCCCGCCCGGCAGCAGCGCGCGCTCGCCCAGCCGTGCCGGCAGCTGCCGCAGGCAGGCGTCGAACAGGGCGAAGTCGATGGCGGTGCCGTCGTCCAGGTGCAGGCCGCCCACGTGCAGCCACTGCCACAGTTGGCTGCGGCTGATCTCGGCGGTGGCGGCGTCCTCCATCAGGTGGTGGATCGGCACGCAGCCGTTGCCGTCCAGCCACGCCGCCAGGTAGCGCACGCACACTTCGATGTTGCCCTCGAAGCCGGCGCGGGTGATGGTGCCGGCGGACGGGGCGATCAGCGTGTCGCGGTCGGCCTGCACGTCCTCGCGGCGCACCGCATGCTGGTTCGGCGTGCGCATGTGCTCGTCGAACACCGCACGGGCGATCGGGATCAGCGCCGGGTGCGCCACCCAGGTGCCGTCGTGGCCGGCGGTGACCTCGCGCAGCTTGTCCGCGCGCACCCGCGCCATCGCCTGTTCGTTGGCCGCCTCGTCGTGGCTGATCGGGATCTGCGCGGCCATGCCGCCCATCGCATGCGCGCCACGGCGGTGGCAGGTGCGGATCAGCAGTTCCGAATAGGCCTTCAGGAACGGCTGGGTCATTGTCACCTGGCCGCGCTCGGGCAGCACCCGGTCCGTATGCCGGCGGAAGGTCTTCAGGTAGGAAAAGATGTAGTCCCAGCGGCCGCAGTTCAGGCCGACGATGCGTCCGCGCAGCGCATGCAGGATCTCGTCCATCTCGAACACCGCCGGCAGCGTCTCGATCAGCACGGTGACCTTGATCTGGCCCTGCGGCAGGCCGAGCATGTCCTCGATGTGGGCCAGCGCGGTCTCCCACAGCGCCGCTTCCTCCATCGACTGCAGCTTGGGCAGGTACAGGTACGGGCCGCGGTCCTTGGCCTGTAGCGCGCGGCCGTTGTGGAAGGCGAACAGGGCGGCGTCGAACAGGCCGCCGGCCAGTGGCTGGCCATCGACCAGCACGTGCTTCTCGTCCAGGTGCCAGCCGCGCGGACGCACGATCAGCACCGCCTGCTCGTCATAGGGACGCAGTGCATAGCGCTTGCCCGGGCTGCCGTCGCGTGCGGCCGGCGCGGTGAAGGTCAGCGTCCCGGCCACCGCCTCGGCCAGCGCGCGCTGGCCGGCGACCAGGTTGCGCCAGGTCGGCGCGGTCGAGTCCTCGAAGTCGGCCATGTACACCTTGGCGCCGGAGTTCAGCGCGTTGATGACCATCTTCGGATCGGTAGGTCCGGTGATCTCGACCCGGCGGTCCTGCAGCGCCTCGGGCAGCGGCGCCACCTGCCAGTCGCCCTCGCGGATCGCACGGGTGTCGTCACGGAAGTCCGGCAGGCCGCCGGCGTCGAAGAACGCCTGGCGCTCGCGCCGCGCCGCCAGCCGCCCCTGCCGCTCCGGCTCGATCGCCCGGTGCAGCGACACCAACAGGGCCAGCAGCGGCGGCGGCAGCAGGGCGTCCTGTCCGGCCAGCGAGGTGGTCAGGGCGATCCCCGGCGTGGAACGCGTGGGGTCTGGAGCGACAGCGAAAGCGGGGGCGGACATGTGGGGATTCCTCGATGTTTCCGGGGCTCCACCGTGCTGCCAGGGCATGTATTTGACAAAGCAGTTTTGTCAATGCTTTATATAAGTAGTACTTATATCCATCACATCATGTCCACGGGCAGCGCTGCAACCCCGCGATTTCCTTACAAATCCGACCGGCTCAAACCGTTGCGTGCGTTCTGCCAGACGGTGCGCCTGGGCGCGGTATCGCGGGCCGCGGAGGCCTTGTTCGTCAGCCAGCCGGCGGTGACGCTGCAGTTGCAGGCGCTGGAACGGGAACTGGGGGTGGTGCTGTTCGAGCGTAGCGGCCGGCGCCTGGTGCCCAGCCGCGAGGGGCAGTTGCTGTACGAGATGGCGCAGCCGCTGGTGGAGAGCCTGGACCGGCTGGAGGCCGACTTCCGCGAGAAGGCGCGGGGACTGGACGCCGGCGAGCTCAACGTCGCCGCCAACAGTTCCACCATCCTCTATCTGCTGCCGAAGATCGTGGAGGCCTTCCGTGCCCGCCACCCGCAGGTGCGGCTGACCCTGCACAACGCGATCAGCGCCGACGGCACCGACCTGCTGCGCGAGGACGCGGTGGACCTGGCGGTCGGCTCCATGCTCGACGTCCCCGCCGACCTCAGCTACGCCCCGGTGTACCGCTTCGAACAGTTGCTGATCGCCCCGCACGACCACGCGCTCGCGCGCAAGCCCAGGCTGACCCTGGAAGACCTGTCGCCCTACCCGCTGATCCTGCCGCCGCGGCGCCAGGTCACCTACCGCCTGGTCGACCTGGTGTTCCAGCAGGCGCGCGTGCCCTACACCGTGGCGCTGGAGGTCGGCGGCTGGGAAGTGATCAAGCAGTACGTGGCGATGGGCATGGGCGTGTCCATCGTCAGTTCGATCTGCCTCACCGACGCCGACCGCGCGCGCCTGGCCACCCGCGCGCTGGGCGACTACTTCCCGGCGCGCAGCTACGGCGTGGTGGTGCGCAAGGGCAAGTACCTGTCGCCGCAGGCGCGCGCCTTCATCGAACTGATCCAGCCGGACCTGTTCACCCCGCGCGGCTACGACGAGAGCGGGCCGTCGGAGCGGTAGGCACACCGCGCGAGACAACGGCGCCACTGCCTCTGCTACGGTGACGGCACGCCCGTTGTCCCTGCCCTCCCGCTACGCCGAAGTCGACGCACCACCGGACCTGCGCGACCGCTTGCATGGCGCTCACAGAACAAAGGCAAACCTGATGAATCGACTTGCGAGCAGCGAAGTATTCATTAACATGACGGGGCATAGCTTATTAACGGCTGCGGCTGTTCGCCTGCATATGTCAGCCAAATGCTCGCAAGACATATCCCCGCTTTAGCTATTGAGAGAGTCGACGGGTGAGCGTGGATACGTTGAATTACACACCTCGACCAACTGAGTGAAAGGAACGCGTCATGAAGATTACGATGGATGATATTAAGCGCAGTTGGTGGAACACCCGCATATCTCTTGAGCATGTTCGATCTTATGTAGATGCCGCTGTCAAGCTATACGAAGTATTGGTCGCACTCGAGGATGAAGGCTATGAAACCGCAGTCTTTCCAAGCCGCGGGACGACGCCTTTCCAAGATCTGACCTGGAACGTGCATCGATCCGGCTGTGTTCAGCAGCGTGGGCCGGAACCATGGCTTCATAGCTTGCACACACCCTTTGCCTACGGGACTGTCACTCTGCCTTTTACGGCCGATGCGCCCGTGGGCGTCATAGATGGGACCTCGCAAATTCGCGATTACTGGGTTCGCGTACTTCGTGCAATTATTACTAGAGACTCTGCCTCAAACGAGTTGCGATACTATCAGCACTGCGTGGCTGAACTGTTCGGGTTCGACCGAACTCACGGCTTGCCGCTAAGGCGCGCCGGCAAACGGTTTGTATTTGTCGACACAGTGATCTCCGGCAAAGCGGTTTGCGAAATAATATCGGCATTCAAACGTCAAGGCTTGGAAGATTTTTATCTGGTCCTTCTGCTGGATGAGAATGGTAAAAAGCTAAAGGCACACTACCGTCAGGTTCTCGAAGACCTAAAGCGCCAGGGGAAGGCCAAGTTGATCCTGGTTGATGCACTCTTCACGGAAGACGAGGGTCCAGCTTTCACTAGCACTTGGTGCCTGAGTTCTCCTCAACTAGTGCAAGCAGCGCATCGCGTTATGGATGGTTCTGGACAAGCCGAACTTGTTGGAACAGCGATTTCTTTTGTACGCGTTCGAGCGGATGATACCCTTGGCAACATAACCTCGACGCGCTTGGGAGCTTCACTTGGAACCATGCTCTCAAGTGCGATTAACGAATATTTCGCCCACAAAGACTTTCGTAAATATTATACTCGCGCCCTTGAGACAACCAGGCACATATTGATCGCCAGCGCTATCCATAATAAAAGAAATGGGTTCGATCCACTCTCAATGGAGGAGACTAAGCGTATTGCACGCAATGCGATACAGGCTGGAATCTCTATAGGTGTAAATCGCAAGCCTATCGGGTTAGCAGTAACAGACGTCGATGTGTCGAGCTCGCATGTTGTACGTCTGTATTTTGATGATAAGGCCGTAGATCGTCACTTGCAGTCCTATATGAAGGACAACACACGTTCTTTGCTGTCCATTCACGATCCGTAGAATTCAGGATCAAGTCATCATGACACACGCTCCAAACCAATCTACTTCTGGAGAGGCCGGTATTGTCCACTGTTGATGCGAACGTCGCGACTGTATGGTAGATCTTGACCGTCAGTGAGCCGCCTCCTGTTTTTGGTTCAATAGCTGACTGGTCACCGCTTGCGTTTTGGCGCCGGTCCTTTACTACCCGATCGGCACATTTGGACGTCTTTAAGCCAGAAGACGAGACTGGTCTGGCTTGACTACATTCGATGGCATGCTCACTACGTCAGTTCTCTGCCTAAGTTGCGGTGCAATCCATCTGGAGCTCTAAAGTGAACCCGCAAGTCCCCTCGCTCGCCAAAGCAGATGCCTAGAAGGGATCGGTCTTCTTCGCTCGGGGTCGCGGTTGCCTACGAGGAAAATTGCCTGTTTTTTGAGCTTATAGTTCTAGTGCCTTCCCCTGCCGGCCTCAGGACCGCCGAACATCAGACTTTTCCAAAAAATCCCTGAAGATTTGTCGCAAACTAAAATCTTTATGCCACTGCATACGCCGCCGCGCGGGATACTGGCGGCTCGTCCACAGGAGCCGCCCATGTCCCGCGCCGAGCAACACCACCGCATCGACTATCTGGAATTCGCCGTCGCCTCGATCGCCGCGGCCAAGGCCTTCTACGGCCCGGCCTTCGACTGGACCTTCCAGGACTACGGCCCGGACTACTGCGAGTTCCGCGACGGCCGCCTGAGCGGCGGCTTCTTCCACGGCACGCCGCAACCCGGCGGCGCCCTGGTGGTGCTGTACTCCCACGATCTCGCCGCGACCCAGGCCCGCATCGAAGCCGCCGGCGGCCGCATCGTGCGCCCCGTGTTCGACTTCCCCGGCGGGCGCCGCTTCCACTTCGCCGACCGCGACGGCTACGAACTGGCGGTGTGGTGCGAGGGCTGATGCCCGCTGCGCACGCGCGGCGATGCGGCCGCGCTAGTCCGGATCGCGCGCGTAATGCCCCAGGAACATGTCGGCCGCCGACGCGGCGACCTCGGCCTGTTGCGCGGGGCTGAGCGGCGGCTGACCCATGCTCAACTGCGGCCAGAACGCGAAGCCCTTGATCAGCGCATGCAACTGCTGCGCGGCGAACTCGGGCTGCAGCGGCTTGAGCCGCCCATCGGCCAGGGCCGCACGTAACCAGACCAGGGTGCCCTCCTCCTTGCTGCCCAGGCGCGCGACCAGGTCGCGCGCACGCTCGGGCGCGCGCAGGCCTTCGACCATCGCCATCCGCGACAGGCCCAGGAAGGCGGGATCGTCGAACATCTGCAGCTTCTGCTGAAGCAACTGCAGCAGCTGCGCGCGCAGCGGCTGCTGCGGGTCGTAGGGCACGCCGATCGTGTCCAGGCTGCGCTGCCACAGCTGCACCAGGATCTCGTCGAACAGCGCATCCTTGCTGGGGAAATGGTTGTAGACGGTGCGCTTGGACACGCCGGCGCTGGCCGCGATGCGGTCCATGCTGGTGGCCTCGAAGCCATGGCCATGGAACTCGGCGATCGCCGCCTCCAGGATCGCCTGGCGCTTGCGCTCGGTCAGCCGTGCCGAAGCGGGTGTGGAAAGAGAAGCCATGTCCGGATGTTACACCGACCAGTTTACTTTCACGAAAAGGAAACTACACTGTGTAGTGTAATTCTCGCGCTCGTCTTCCAAGGATTGCTGCCATGTCCGCGTCCGCTTCCTCGCTGTCCCCTGCTCCGCCCGCGCATCTGGCGTCGCCGCAGTACCGCCATGGCCGCTTCCGCAACGCCACCCCGGGCACCAGCGGCGCGCCCGGACTGGCCGGGACCCTGCGGATCCTGTGGCATCTGCTGACCCGCAAGTCGCCCGAGGCGGTGCCGGCGCAACCGCTGCCGGTGCTGCCGTTGACAGCCGCCCAGCTGCTGGCGGCGCCCGACCGCAGCCTGTACCGGCTCGGCCATTCCACCGTGCTGCTCAAGCTGCGCGAGCGTTTGTGGCTGACCGACCCGGTGTTCTCCGAACGCGCCTCGCCGTTTCCATTCGCCGGCCCACGCCGCTTCCACGCACCGCCGATCGCGCTGGACGCGTTGCCGCCGATCGCCGGGGTGATCCTCTCGCACGATCACTACGACCACCTGGACCGCGCCAGCATCCGCCGCCTGGCCGAGCGCGTCGGCACGTTCGTGACCCCGCTGGGCGTGGGCGACCTGCTGCAGCGCTGGGGCGTGGCCGCGGACAAGATCCGGCAACTGGACTGGTGGCAGTCGACCACGGTGGACGGGGTGACGCTGACCGCCACGCCGGCGCAGCATTTCTCCGGCCGCGGCATGTTAGACCGCGGGCGCCGGCTGTGGTGTTCGTGGGCGATCGAGACGCCCGACTTGAGGCTGTTCTTCAGCGGCGACGGCGGCTACTCCGACGGCTTCAAGGCGATCGGCGAGCGGCTGGGCCCGTTCGATGTGAGCCTGATCGAGAACGGTGCCTACGACGTCGACTGGCCGCACGTGCACATGCAGCCGGAGCAGACCCTGCAGGCGCATCTGGACATCGGTGGACGCACGCTGCTGCCGATCCACAACGGCACCTTCGACCTGGCCATGCACGCCTGGCACGAACCCTTCGAACGCCTCGCGGCGCTGGCCGATACCGCCGGCGTGGCGCTGGCCACGCCGCGCATGGGCGAGCGCGTCGACCTGTCGCAGCCCGCGCACGGCGAGCGCTGGTGGCGTGCACTGGCGCAGGGGGTGTCGCTGTGAGCCGCTGGACCCTGTCCAACCTGCCGTCGCAGCGCGACAAGATCGCCATCGTCACCGGTGCCAGCCCTGACGGCCTCGGCTACGAGACCGCGCTGGCCCTGGCCGGCGCGGGCGCCAGCGTGGTGCTGGCCGCCCGCAACCCCGGCAAGGGCGAGGCTGCGCGGCAGGCGATCCTGGCCGCGCATCCGGCGGCCGACGTGCGCGTGGAAGCCCTGGACCTGGCGCAGCTCGCGTCGGTGGCCGCCTTCGCCGAGCGCATCGCGGCGCGCGCCCCGCGGCTGGATCTGCTGATCAACAACGCCGGCGTAATGGCGCCGCCGCAGCGGCAGACCACGGCCGACGGCCTGGAACTGCAGTTCGGCAGCAACTATGTCGGCCATTTCGCGCTGACTGCGCGCCTGTTGCCGCTGCTGCGCGCCGCGCCGGGCGCACGCGTGGTGAACCTGTCGAGCCTGGCGCACCGCTATGCCCGCATCGACTTCGACGACCTGCAGTGCGAACGCCCCTACCGGCCGTGGAAGGCCTATGGGCAATCCAAGCTGGCGATGCTGATGTTTTCGCTGGAACTGCAGCGGCGCAGCGACGCGCAGGGGTGGGGCCTGCGCGCACTCGCCGCGCACCCCGGCATCGCGCAGACCGCGCTGGTCGCCAATGGCCCGGCGGTCGGCGGACGCCGCACCGCGATCGGCGCGGCGACCACATGGCTGGCCCCCTGGATCAGCCACTCCGCCGCCGCTGGCGCCCTGCCCACGCTCTACGCCGCCACCTCGCCACACGCCCAGCCCGGCGGGTACTACGGCCCGGATGGCCCGTTCGAACTGAAAGGCGACCCGGCACCGGCCAGGATCGCCCGCCAGGCGCGCGATCTGCAGGTGGCTGCGCAGTTGTGGGAGATAGCGTGCAGGCTGGCTGGTGTGACGTTCTGAGCGTACTGCCGCAGCTCCGCCTGCCCGTCGATTGAAGGCTTGCGCTCGCCATGTTCCCACCGGAAGCCGTTCCTATGGACACGTCCCGTCGGGTTTAGAGGCGCCCTCCAGTCGAGCCCACTCCAACAATATGAGGCCGATGACCTACCCTGCGCCGAAGTGACTCTCGCGCATGCCCGCCGGGCTTGTGACGGGCTCTACCTAGCTTTGACTGTCACGGCAGGTCACAACTCAAAAGGCTAACGTTTGCGATGTTGCTCATCACCGAGGCTCAGATACCTAGCCCGAACTGCTGGCGCCAGAGGTTCAAATCCACAGATTCTCCAGAAACGATGCGATTGTAGACGTCCATCATCACCGAGGGAGCAGTGCCTTTTTCGAAAAACCGAAAGGAAGACGCGGCGACATACTCAGGCAATGCCTCGAAGGACATCCAGCGGCGCCCCTCCGCCTCAGCAACATGGCCGGTGGTGTTTGATCCTCCGAAGATATCTAAGACGATGTCATCAGGATCGGTGAGCATGCGAATAAAAAACTCCGGCAACTTTGCCGGGAAGCGTGCTGGGTGTCCTTTAAGGCCGACGGCCTTGCAGCCGGAAAGATACTGCCCATTGGATTCGGAGTTAGGAATCTGCAGAAGATTCGGGGGAATAGCTCCCCCATTATCCTTCGCAAAACCTTTGCCAATATCGTGACCAGATGGGCGGACCTTCGGGGTGTAAAACTTATCAGGATCCTCAATCAACTTCTTCATGCGATCGCTATAAGGCGAAAGGACCTTTGTGATATCTGACTTCGGCCACTCGGTCTTACTAAACCACCACACCGTATTGATGGAGTCCTTCACTCGGAGCTTACGCTTGTTAACCCACTCGATCGGGCTCGGAAGCTTCGACGGGTTAAACCAATAAAAGTCTTCCGCGAGAAAGAAGCCCAGCTCATCCACCATCCGAATCATCACTCGGAAGTTATATAGGCTACGAGCGGGAACTCCCTTCATATATGCCCCACCAAAATCCACGACGAAACTACCGTCGTCTGTCAACTTCTGATGCACCAGCTTTGCGAATTCAAGGAACCAGTCAATGTACTCATATTGGTCGAGGTTGCCATATTCCTTCTGCCGCTGAAGCGCAAACGGAGGACTCGTCAACACAAGATTGATGCTGTTGTCGGGAAGAGCAGCCAACAGCTCTCGGGAATCCCCGATGTAGGTGGCGCCCTTGGAAGTAGTGTAGGCCGGAGAGATGCTATCGATCATGTTGATTGCTACTTATAGTCTGTAGATTCATTGTCATCATGCGCTGATTATCCCGCGCATGATGAAGAAGTTAAAGCCCTCTGAGACAAGACGCCGCTTTGCCTCAAATCTAAGAACTGCGCGAGAGAAGCTCGGGCTGTCGCAAGAGGCGCTAGCCGACGCAGCGGGCCTACACAGGACTTATGTAGGCTCAGTGGAGAGGGGCGAACGCAACATCTCCATCGACAACATCCAGCGGCTGGCCGTGGCCTTGGACGTTTCTCCCGCATCTCTGCTGGAGGAACCGAAAGCATGACACTGAAGCCGCACCAAGACTACGAGCGCCTGCAAGCTGCATGGCCGTCCGTTGAGGAGTACCAGAAGCTCGCGACCAAGCACGGCATTGACGACATCTTCCAGGACAACGGGGGTAAGCTGCTGCAGGTTCTCCTCCTTCTTGGACTTCGCATCATTCCTGGTCGCGAGGGCAATGACGCTGTCGATGCCAACGGACGCGAATATGAACTGAAGTCGGTCAACATTGAGCTGGTCAAAGGCTTCTCGACTCATCACCACATGAACCCTGCCATCATCGCCAAGTATCGACAGGTTCCCTGGATCTTCGCGATTTATCGGCATATCGCGCTCCAAGCCGTCTATCTGTTGGAACCCACGGACCTTGAGTTCTACTTCCAGAAGTGGGAAGGGAAGTGGCATGCGGATGGAGGCAAGGATATCAACAACCCAAAGATTCCCGCGAAGTACGTACTGAAGCACGGGCGTCTTATCCATGGCCAGGCGCCAGACCTTTCCACCCGACGCCGTGTGCAACCGACGCCAGACGATGCGGCAGGCTTCGAGCCTGACGAGGTCTAGGGCAGCCCACAACCTCACTAGGTAAGCGGCGCCACGCCATGAGCCGAGTGGTAACAATGGTTAGGTTCACTTCTATCTGATGCATTACACTTTTTTGTTTGGAATGCCGCCTTGATGGCTGCCATCGAGCATGATGGATGAAAGGCATTTCTGCACTCGTCGAACATGACGATTGTGGGTCCGATGTCATCCCTGCGTGTCGTAGGAGATCAGCCTAGTCCCGCGTAGGTATCTCCCGTTGACATATGCCTTGCTTTGGCAGCATCCTTCATCTTAAGGAGCCTAGAAACTCCGCACACAGCGGTACCCACCTCCGATAAATCGGTGGGTTTTTTGTGCCTGCCTTCGTGCAGGTGCAACCGACGCGATGCCAGCGTCGGGAGGGCGGTGAATACAACACCCGCAAGGGGAATAAGCCCGCCGGCTGTGTGCGGTTTCTAGCCTCCCGACTTCCCGTCCGCCGTTTTTGGCGGGCGTACCCTTGATGGAACGAGGAGGCAACGATGTCGCACGATCGTTTGGACGACGAAGACATGCCCGGCTATTTTCTGCCGGAGGACAGCCAGTTCCGGCTGGTGAAGCTGCGCGATCACGTGCAGTTCCTGGCCAGGCTGGCACAGCCGCGCACGCAGGCCGAGGAGCGGGCCGCAGAGCCCAAGGTGCGTATGGGCGAGTTGGCGTTGTGCCTGGAACTGCTCGCCGATCAGGTGGATGTGGTACTGGATGTGTTGTCTTATCCAGCACAGCGGATCGACACGATGTACAGCGCCGGGCACCCTGCCACCACCGAGGCCGCGCTGGATGCAGGCGACAGCGGGTTTCGGATCACGCAAGAGCAGATCGACCGTCTCACCCTGTTGGCCGAGACCATGTCGGCCCACGCGCAGATGGTGGCGGTCGGCGATACGACCGAACGCGCTGGGCAGACGTTGGACGACACGCTCTGCGATGCAGCGAATGCGATGCGGGCGCTGCTGCTGAAGATTGCCTGCCAGCCGCCACAGGCACCGACGCCCAATGGCGTTCGCGAGGCACGTGCGAGCTATACGCTGGAGCCGGTCGCGCCGCCTGCGGGAAGCGAACGGTTGCATTAGCAGGCGCACGCTCAACTCCCAACAAAAAACGGGATGGCCGCAAGGCCATCCCGTTCTCGATCACCATGACCGGCTTAGCGCCGATCAGTTCTTCAGGCCGCGGTTCTCCAGCAGCGGCTCGACGCTGGGGTCCTTGCCGCGGAAGTCGCGGTACAGGGTGGCCAGGTCGACGGTGTTGCCGCGCGAGAGGATCTTGTCGCGGAAGATGTCGCCGTTGGCGCGGGTCAGGCCGCCGTGCTCCTTGAACCACTGGAACGCATCGTCGTCGAGCACTTCCGACCAGAAGTAGGCGTAGTAGCCGGCCGAGTAGCCGCCGCCCCAGATGTGGTCGAAATAGGTGGTGCGGTAGCGCGGCGGCACTTCGGCCAGGTCCACCTTGTACTTCTTCAGCGAGTCGGCCTCGTACTTGTCCACGTCCTGCAGCGGCGCGTCGGCCGGCAGGGTGTGCCAGGACAGGTCGAGCAGCGCCGCCGACAGGTACTCGGTGGTGGCGTAGCCCTGGTTGAAGGTGCGCGACTTCTTGATCTTCTCCACCAGGTCGGCCGGCATCGCCTCGCCGGTCTGGTAGTGCTTGGCGTAGTGCGCGAACACCTTCGGATCCGACGCCCAGTGCTCGTTGAACTGCGAGGGGAACTCGACGAAGTCGCGCGAAGTGGAGGTACCGGCCAGGGTCGGGTACTTCACGTTGGAGAACATGCCGTGCAGCGCATGGCCGAACTCGTGGAACATGGTGGTGACGTCGTCGAAGCTCAGCAGCGCCGGCTGGCCCGGGGCGGGCTTGGTGAAGTTGCAGACGTTGTAGACCACCGGCTTGGTGCCGGTCAGGCCGTTCTGGCCGACGAACTCGTCCATCCAGGCGCCACCGGACTTGCTGTCGCGCTTGAAGTAGTCGGTATAGAACAGCGCCAGCGACTTGCCGTCCTTGTCGAACACTTCATAGACCTTCATCCCGTCGTGGTAGGTGGGAATGTCGGTGCGTTCCTTGAAGGTGAGGCCGTAGAGCTGGTTGGCGGCGTAGAAGACGCCGTTCTGCAGCACGTTGTCCAGTTCGAAGTACGGCTTGATCTGCGCTTCGTCGAGGTCGTACTTGGCCTTGCGCACCTGCTCGGCGTAGAAGTCCCAGTCGGCGGCGGTGAGCTTGAAGCCGCCCTTCTGGGCGTCGATCACCTTCTGCATCTCGGCCGCTTCGCTGCGCGCCTTGGCGGTGGCGGCGGGCACGGTGTCGGTGAGCAGCTTCAGCGCCGCATCCGGGGTCTTGGCCATCTGGTCGCTGAGGCTGTAGGCGGCGTAGCTGTCGAAGCCGAGCAGCTTGGCCTTCTGCGCGCGCAGCTGCGCCAGGCGCTGCACGGTCTGGCGGGTATCGTTGGCGTCGCCCTTCTCGGCGCGCGACTGCGAGGCGGCCATCACCTGCTGGCGCAGGTCGCGGTCCTTCAGCGAGGCCAGCACCGGCTGCTGGGTGGTGTTCTGCAGGGCCAGCAGGTATTTGCCGTCGAGCTTGCGCGCGGTGGCGTCCTGCGCGGCCGAGGCGATGTCGCCGTCGGACATGCCGTCGAGCTTGGCCTTGTCGTCCACCACCACGGCGCCGGCGGCGGTGGCCGCGACCAGCTTGGTGTGGAACTGCGTGGCCAGGGTGGTCTCTTCGACGTTGAGCTTGCGCAGGGTGGCCTTGTCGGCGTCGGACAGCTGCGCGCCGGCACGCACGAACTCCTGGTATTCGTACTCGACCAGGCGCTTCTGCTCCGGGTCCAGGGTCAGCGTGTCGCGCTGGTCGTACAGGCTCTTGATGCGCGCGAACAGCTTGGGATCCAGGCTGATCTCGTCCTGGTGCGCGGCCAGCTTGGGCGCCATCTCTTCCTGGATCTTCTGGCGGGCATCGTTGGTGTCGGCCTGGACCAGGCCGAAGAAGATGCGCGACACGCGGGTCAGGGTCTCGCCGCTGCGCTCCATCGCTTCCAGGGTGTTGGCGAAGGTGGCCGGCTCCGGGTTGTCGGCGATCTTGCGGATCTCGGCCAGGTGCTGCTTCATGCCTTCTTCGAACGCCGGCAGGTAGTCGCTGTCCTTGATCTTGTCGAACGGCGGCGCCTGGAACGGCAGCGTGCTCGGGGTCAGCAGCGGGTTAGCGGCGGCGGCGGGCTGCGCGGCGGCCGGAGCAGCGGGGGCGGCGGGCACGGGGGTGGACTCCTTACCGGAACAGGCGGCCAGCGCCAAGCTGATGGCAGCGGCCAGAACGACGTTACGCGACATGAGGTGGAACTCCTGAGAGGACCTGGGGCCAAGACAGCCGTGCACGTTACCGGGTTTGGATGGCAGCGGCATGTGCCATTGGCTCGGCCCGGCACGGCAGCCAGCCGGCGTACAGATCGCCGGGCACGGGCCGGGCGCCGGCGCCACCAGCACGGGGCCCGCAGCGCGACTCTCAGGCCAGCCGGCGCACCGCGCAGGCGCGCCGGCGCGCGGGGCTCACTGCCCGCCGGGCAGCGGCAACGCCTCGTCCTTGAAGATGGCCACGTGCGGCACGCCGTCGGCGCCGATCCAGCCGCGGTACATGCCCTCGGTGTTGAACGGGAAGGCCACGCTGCCGTCCGCGCCCAGCGCGATGGCGCCGCCGTCGCCGCCGGCCTTGGGGATCTGCTGGTCGATCACCACATCGGCGGCCTGGGCCAGGCTCTGCCCGGCGTACTTCACCCGCGCACAGATGTCGTAGGCGGCCACCGCGCGGATGTAGAACTCGCCCCAGCCGGTGCCGGACACCGCGCAGCGGCTGTCGGCGAAGGTGCCGGCGCCGATGATCGGCGAATCGCCGACGCGGCCGTAGCGCTTGTTGGTCATGCCGCCGGTGGAGGTGCCGGCGGCCAGGTTGCCCTGCAGGTCAAGCGCCAGCGCGCCGACCGTGCCGAAGTGCTTGGCGGTTTCCAGATCGGCGTGCGCCTGCTTGTTGGCCTCCTCCTTCAGCGCCTGCTGCAGTTGCTGCCAGCGCTTCTCGGTGCGGAAGTAGGACGGATCGACCAGGGCGATGCCGTGCTGCTTTGCGAAGACCTCGGCACCATCGCCGACCAGCATCACGTGCTCGGACTGGTCCATCACCGCGCGCGCCAGTTCGATCGGGTTCTTGACCCGGTGCACGCCGGCCACCGCGCCGGCCTTGCCGGTGCGCCCGTCCATGATCGCCGCGTCCAGTTCGTTGCGGCCGTCGTGGGTGAACACCGCACCCTTGCCGGCGTTGAACTGCGGGGAATCCTCCAGCACGGCGATCGCCGCGGCCACCGCATCCACCGCCGGCTTGCCCTGCGCCAACAGCGCCTGCCCGGTGCGCAGCGCCTGCTCCATCGCCGCGCGCGCCTCGGCCAGGTCGGCGGCGCTGCTGCTGGCACGCTCGACGCCGGCGCCGCCATGAATCACCAGGGTGGTGGCGGGAATCTCGCGCATGCGCCCGTCCTGCACCGCGTAGTAGCGGTGGAACACCGGCGCCTCGACGCGGCCGTCGGGCAGGTGCAGGGTGGAGCCGGGGCCGACGCCGACGGTCTCGATGCGCGCGGCCTGCAGCGGCTGCCCGGCCGGGGTGGGTGGTTGCAACGGCCCGGCGACCACGGTGGCCACGGCCTGCGGATCGGTGGCATAGACGCGCGCGGTGCCGTCGCCCTCCACCGCCACCGCGGCGCTCTCGTCCACGCCCAGGCCGATCAGCGGTTCCCCCTTGGGCGCCAGCGTGGCGGCCTTGGCGCGGAACGCGAACAGGCGGCCGAGGCGGTCGCGCTCGCGGAAGTGGGTGTCGGTGATGACCCGCTTGAGCAGGTCCAGGTGCAGGAAGTCGGTTTCGATGGTGACCGCCGGCCCCAGCGGGTCGGCCAACGCCGCCGGGCTGGTGATGCTGCCGCCGTCCATCGAGCCGTACAGGTACTCGCCCAGCATCGCCAGGCCGGCGCTGGTGCCGCCCAGCGGCTTGCCGGCGCGCACGTGCGCGTCCAGCGCGTCGGCCACCGGGGTGTTCTTCCAGTAGCGCACGTAGCGCGACTGGTCGCCGCCGGCGATGAAGATGCCATCGGCGCGCGCCAGCGCGCGCAGCAACGCCGGATCGCTGGAGGCGCCGCGGCCGCTGAACACGAAGGTCTCCACCGAGACCACGCCGCCGACCTTGCGGTAGAACTCCTCGCCCACCTCGCCCGCCTGCGAGGCGCGCAGCACCACCACGTGGCCGTGCCCGGCCTTGGCCATGAACCAGCGCAGCGCGTCGTAGTTGCGGTCGCCGCCCCCCATCAGCAGCAGACCGGGCGACACCGGGCCGGGCGTGGGCGCGGCCGGATCGCCGACCAGGTACTGGCGGTAATCGCGCGCGACGGCGGGCGTGGCCAGGCACAGGCCCAGCAGCAGCGAGAGCCAGGGCCGGAACAGGCCGACGGAACGGGTCATGCGGATCTCCTCGGGAACGGGGCGGGCAGGCGAGCGTGCGGCTCGTTGCTGAGAGGGGACGAACGGCGGCAAGGTTTCCCCCCGCTGTCTCACCCTCCCATGTTCGACCGCGCGGCACTTGCCCGCACGCGCCGGCGATCGGCTAATGTGGGATCCATGTCCGCTTCCCTCGACGATTGGTTCGTCCAAGAAATCCTGGTCCACGAGCAGGCGCTCAGCGGCTACCTGCGGCGCTGCTGGCCGCATCGCGAGGAATGGCACGACCTGCGCCAGGAGATCTACGTGCGCGTGTACGAGGCCGCCGGCAAGGCGCGGCCGAGCCTGCCCAAGTCGTTCCTGTTCGCCACCGCGCGGCACCTGATGACCGACCGCCTGCGCCGCAACCGGGTGGTGTCGATCGAGGCGGTGGGGGATCTGGAGTCGATGCACGTCCTGATAGACGAGCTGTCGCCGGAACGCTGGTGCGGCGGACGGCAGGTGCTGGGTCGGCTGGCGGCGGCCTTCGACCGGTTGCCGGACCGCTGCCGCAGCGTGGTCTGGCTGCGGCGGGTCGAGGAACTGCCGCAGAAGGAGGTGGCCGTGCGCCTGGGAATCAGCGAGAAGAGCGTGGAGAAGCAGGTGGCCCGCGGCATGCGCCTGCTGGCCGATCATTTCCATGGCGACGAGGGCGCGGCGGCGCCGGCGAAGCCGTTGCAGGCGCGGGCACGCGATGGACAACAGGTGGATTGAGGCGCGTGCGGCGGCCTGGCTGGCGCGGCGCGACCGCGGCGACTGGACCGACGCACGGCAGGCGCGCCTGGACGCGTGGCTGGCCGCGGCCACCGCGCACCGGGTGGCGTTCCTGCGCCTGCAGGCCGCCTGGCAGGAGAGCGGGCGCCTGCAGGCGCTGGGCGCGGGCCAGCGCGACGGGCAGGTGCCCGAACGCGGGCGCTGGCAGGGCCTGGGCGGCCGCGTGGTCGCGCCGGCGACCTCGACCGCACCGGACCTGCGCGGCCTGCGCTTCGCCCCACGCCCGCGCGCACGGCCGCGACGGCGCTGGCCGGCCGCACTGGCCGCGGCAGTGCTGGGAGTCGCGGTGCTGTCCCTGCTCTGGCGCCATGCGGTCGAACCGGTTCCCACCGCCTACGCCAGCGTCACCGGCCAGCTGCGCCCGGTGGCCCTGGCCGATGGTTCGCAGGCCACGCTGAGCAGCGACAGCCGCATCGCGGTGGCGCTGTCGCGCGCGCAGCGGCGCATCGACCTGCAGCGCGGCGAAGCGTTCTTCGCGGTGAGCAAGGATCCGGGCCGGCCGTTCGTGGTCGACAGCGGCGCGCGCCGGGTGGTGGCGGTGGGCACGCGCTTCGCGGTGCGGCGCGAGGCCGATGCGCTGCGCGTGGTGGTCACCGAAGGCACGGTGCGGCTGGAATCGGCCGGCGCGCCGCAGGCGCCGCCGCTGCTGCTGCACGCCGGCAGCATCGCCCAGGCCGGCCCGCACGGGGTGTTGGTGCGGCGGGTGGCGCTGGCCGAGGCCGAGCGCGTGCTGGACTGGCGCAGCGGCTACCTGAGTTTCGACGACACCCCGCTGCAGGCGGCGGTGGCCGAGTTCAATCGCTACAACACGGTCAAGCTGCAGGTCGCCGATGCCGGCGCCGCGGCGTTGCGGGTCGGCGGCAACGTGCGCTGGTCCAATGTCGACGCCTTCGTGCGCCTGCTCGAACAGGGGTTCCCGATCCGCGCCGAACGCCGCGGCGACACGGTGCTGTTGCACAGCCGGTGAGCCGCCGCGCGCCGGCCAGGCGCGATGGCGGGGGGATTTGCCGGTCTCGTTCGTCCTGGAGCTACGGAGGCGCGCTCCGCGCCCGTTTGGGGAGAAAACTCGATGCGGTATCCGATGCGTGCCCTGCTGCTGAGCATGGCCTGTGCGAGCGCCTGTGCGGCGCAGGCGCAACCCGCTGCCGTGGCCGCCACCGGCACGGTGGACATCCCCGCCGGCCCGCTGCGTGCGGCGCTGGACACGCTGGCGCGGCAATCCGGCGCGCAACTGCTCTACCGCGCCGACCAACTGGGCCAGGCCCGCAGCGGTGGCGCGCACGGCCAACTGGATACCGCACAGGCGTTGCAGCAGGTGCTGCGCGGTAGCGGTTTCGTCGCCCAGCGCGACCCCTCCGGTGCGTGGCTGGTGCGGCGCCAGGAGCCGGTCCCGGCCCGCGCGCAGCCGGCCCGTGCCGCCGCGCCGGCGCCGGCCACCACGGCCGACGCCCCGGTGGCGCAACTGGAGACCCTGCGCGTCACCGGTTCGCGCATCCCGCGCACGCAGGTGGAAGGCCCGGCGCCGATCAGCGTGATCAGCGCCGAGCAGATCAAGGCCAACGGCTTCACCTCGGTGCCGGACGTGCTGCGCGCGATGACCCAGAACGGCGGCGAGACGCAGAGCCCGCAGTCGGCCAGCGGTGCGGACTTCTCGCCCGGCGCGCAGCAGGTGGACCTGCGCGGACTCGGCCCCAACCACACCCTGGTGCTGGTCAACGGCCGCCGCATCGCCGACTTCCCGATGCCGTTCAAGGGCCGCAGCAACTTCACCGACATCTCCAACATCCCGCTGGGCATGATCGACCGCATCGAGATCCTGACCGGCAGCGCCTCGGCGATCTACGGCTCGGACGCGATCTCCGGCGTGGTCAACTTCATCCTCAAGAAGCACGCCGACGGCACCACGCTGGACTACCGTTTCGGCGACACCACCCGCGGCGGCGGCGAGAGCTTCAACCTCAGCCTCAGCAGCGGCTGGTCGCGCGGCAACTTCGATGCGGTGTTCGGCGCCGAGCTGGTGTCGCAGACGCCGCTGTGGGCCTACCAGCGCAGCCGCCAGAACAGCACCCTGGACGGTCCCACCGCACGCTCGCAGGTGCCGCGGCGCACCTTCCTGCGCACCGACTATGACGACAACTATCTCGACCCTGGCGCGGACACCTGCGCGGCGGTGTCCGCGCTCAACGGCGGCAGCACCGGCTACGCCACGCGTCCGGGCTACGGCGCGTTCTGCGGCAGCAGCGCCTCGATCGGCTACGGCACCATCACCAACAAGCGCCGCGGCCTCAACGGTTACGCCTCGCTGCGCTACGCCTTCGACAACGGCAGCGAGTGGTTCGCCGACGTGCAACTGGGCTACCACGAGCTTTCGCTGTTCCGCGACGTGACCCAGTGGGGCTACATGGCCCCGGACGGCAACGAGGAAGGCTATTTCTACAATCAGGCCACCGGCCAGGTCGAAGCCTGGGGCCGCCAGTTCAGCCCGGAGGAGATGGGCGGACTGACTGCCGGCACCATCCGCACCCGGCAGAAGACCTTCAGCATCACCACCGGGTTCAAGGGCCACCTCGGCGCGGACTGGGACTACGAGACCAGCCTCAGCCACTCGCAGTACCAGGCCACCATCAGCTGGCCGCAGATCGTCGCCGCGCGCGCCAACGCGCTGTTCCTCGGCCCCCAGCTGGGCGTGGACGACGACTCGGGGCTGCCGATCTTCGACGCCGACCCGCAGCGCCTGTACACGCCGCTGAGCCGCGCCGAGTACGACAGCATCGCCCAGCGCACGGTGTACCAGCCGCGCTCGCGCACCGACACCCTCGCCTTCACCGCCACCAACACCGCACTGTTCTCCCTGCCCGGCGGCGATGCCGGCATGTCCGCGACCGCCGAGTTCGGCAGCCAGAGCTATAACCTGCGCCCGGATCCGCTGGCCACGCAGTACTACTACTACAGCTGGAAGGATTCCGACGGCCACGGCAACCGCAACCGCTGGGCGCTGGCCAGCGAACTGCGCCTGCCGGTGCTGTCGACGGTGTCGCTGAGCCTGGCCGGGCGCTACGACCAGTACCGTTTCGCCGGGCGCTCGCTGGGCAAGTTCACCTACAGCGGCGGCCTGGAATGGCGGCCGGTGCAGTCGCTGCTGGTGCGCGGCTCCTACGGCACCGCGTTCCGCGCGCCCGACCTGCACTACGTGTATGCCGGCCCGGGCAACGACGAGACCACCGGCGTGGACTACTACCGCTGCGCCAGCGAGGAACCGGGCGTGGCGATCCAGGACTGCAGCTACAACGAGGAAGCGCTGATCCGCGGCCGCAGCGGCAACCGCGCGCTGAACCCGGAGAACAGCACCTCGTGGACCGCCGGCCTGGTGTGGTCGCCGCTGGCGGACCTGGACCTGTCGCTGGACTACTTCGACATCGACATGCGCGACCAGGTGCAGGACCTGCGCGTGGACCAGGTGCTGCGCGACGAGGCCGACTGCCGGCTCGGCGTGCTGCAGGCCACCTCCACCACCTGCCAGCAGGCGCTGGCGCGGGTCACCCGCAGCGCCGACGGGCGCCTGTACGGGGTCTACGTCAACCCGATCAACATCGCCCGCGAACGCACCAACGGCATCGACCTGAGCGCGCAGTACCGCCTCGACACCGGCATCGGCACCTTCCGCCTGAGCGGCAACTACACCTGGGTGCGCCGCCACGACATCCAGGTGTACGCCGGCGAAGCGATGGTGGACGAGTTCGCGGTCAACAGCGGCTACGACATCCCGCGCACCAAGGCCAGCGCCAGCGTGTCGTGGGAGCGCAACGCCTGGACCGCGACGCTGCACGGCGAGCGCCTGGGACGGCTGCCGAGTTCCGATTCCTACGACCAGGTCTACGACCCGGAGAGCGGCGACAGCCCGTGGATCGGCGCCACCTACCGCTACAACGCCTCGCTGCAGTACCGCTTCACCGACCACGCGCAGCTGTCGCTGACGGTGACCAACCTGTTCGACACGATGCCGCCGCACGACCGCACCTATACGTCGTATCCGTACTAC
Organism: Xanthomonas sp. NCPPB 1132; assembly: GCF_056629235.1. Lineage (NCBI taxonomy): Bacteria > Pseudomonadati > Pseudomonadota > Gammaproteobacteria > Lysobacterales > Lysobacteraceae > Xanthomonas > Xanthomonas sp. NCPPB 1132. The sequence continues at coordinate 4,776,466 of NZ_CM152819.1, forward strand.
GACGTGTCCTGGTTCGACACCGTGGGCCGCAGTGTGTACCTGCAATACACGCAGAAGTTCGGCGGCAGCGCGTTGTAGCGCCGGAAGCGAAGCCTGCATGTGGGAGCGGCGTCAGCCGCGACGAGCGAAAGCGAATGGTCGGCTGATACCGTCCGTCGTCGAGACTGAAGTCACTCCCACAGTGCAGCCCTCCGACGATGCTGCGCCGCATTTGTGGGAGCGGCTTCAGCCGCGACGAATGAAGCCCCAAACCATTAGGCGCCTTCCTGCGTCGGGACTGAATCCCTCCCACAACGGCGCCTGCCCCATGCACCGTAGGAGCGGCTTCAGCCGCGACCGGCGCTTTCCCGATGTCCCGCTCGCGACTGAAGCCGCTCCTACGGCATCGGTTGGTGCCGTTGGATAAAACGGCGGATGCGCGCCGCCGTCAGCCGCCGCGGCCCGTCACAGCGTATCGCGATGCTTGCCGCGCCACGGCCGGTACCATTCGCGGATCGCGGCGATGTCGGCCTGCATGTCCTCGCTGGTCCACACCACCTCGCCGAGGCCGACGGTGCGGCTGGGATAGTCGAAGTACACCGGGAAAATCGGCACCTGCGCGCCGTGGGCGATCTTCCAGAAGCCGGTCTTCCACTTCTCCACGCGCTTGCGCGTGCCCTCCGGCGTGATCACGTACCACATGCGTTCGGCGCCGCGGATCAGCGCCACCGCCTGTTCCACCACCCCGCGCGGCGACTTGCGGTCCAGCGGGATGCCGCCGAGCTTGCGCAGCAGCGGTCCCAGCGGCCACCAGAACAACTGGGTCTTGCCCAGCACGCGCACCTCGAAGCCGACCGCGAACTTGACCGCGAAGCCCAGGAATCCGTCCCAGTTGGACGAATGCGGGGCGACGATCATCACCAGCTTGGGCACGTTGGGAAACTCGCCCACCACCCGCCAGCCGGTCAGCCGCAAGGCGGTGCGGCCGAGCCAGCGCATGAAGCGGCTGGGCTTGACCATCGGGATGTTCGGGGGCGCTGCGGGCAGGCGGTAATCGCGTTCGGTCAAAAGTCACTCCCAGCGGCCGGGCGAGCGGCCGCGTTTGATCTGGCTGCGCTCGCGCTTGGCATCCAGGCGTCGCAACTTGGCGCCGTGCGAGGGTTTGGTGGCGATGCGCCGCTTCGGCACCGACAGCCCGGCGGCGATGAACTCGGCCAGGCGCTGGCGCGCATCGTCGCGGTTGCGGTCCTGGGTACGGAAGCGCTGTGCATCGATCACCAGCACGCCGTCGGCGGTGATGCGGCGGTCGCGCCGCGCCAGCAGGCGCGCACGCAGCGGCTCCGGCAGCGACGGCGAGCCGGCCAGGTCGAAGCGCAACTCGACCGCGGTGGCGACCTTGTTGACGTTCTGCCCGCCGGCGCCGCTGGCGCGCACGAAGCGCTCGACGATTTCGTCTTCCGGAATCGTCAGGCTGCTCGAGATGTGGATGGCCCCGTTACCCATGGCGCGGATTGTAGGGTATTCGCCGGACCGCCCGGTTTCCGCGTCGGTGCCGCCTGAACGAGCCAGGGAGCGGACGCCGGCCGGTCGCGCGTCCCCGCAGCCGGCGGCGGCGCGGCGATTGCCGTATTCTGGCCGCCGGTCATCGTTCTGCAGGATGCTCCATGTCCCCGACTCCGCGCTTCTTCCGTTGGCCGCAGCGCCTGCTGCTGGCCCTGCTGCTGGCCCTGGCCGCCCTCCCGGCGCTGGCCGAGCCGCCCACCGATGCCGACGTCAACCGCCTGCTGTCGGCCTCGCGCGCGCAGAACATGCTCGACACCATGCTGCCGCAGATCGAGGCGATGCAGCGCCAGCAGTTCGCCCAGCTCACCGCGCAGCACCCGCTCGACGCCGCCCAGCAGCAGAAGCTGCAGCAGATCCAGGAGCGCACCCAGGCCACCGTGCGCAAGGCGCTGTCGTGGCAGGAGATGCGTCCGCTCTACGTCAACCTGTACAAGCAGACCTTCTCCAGGCAGGACGTGCTGGCGATGGCCGAGTTCTACGAGAGCCCGGCCGGCCAGAGCCTGCTCGACAAGACCCCGCAGCTGATGCAGAACCTGATGGGCGCGATCCAGCAGAAGATGACCCCGCTGTTCGCCGACCTGCAGAAGGACCTGGAGCAGACGGTCAACGCGCCGCCGGCCAGGTAACACAGCGCTGGCTTTGCGCGTCGTAGGTGCGGCTTCAGCCGTGCCTACAGGAGGCTTCCGTCGTTATTCGTGGTGCCTCGACGTCGCCGCTGCCACACCGGCCATGCGGCGCGCCGCCTGCCCTTATTCGGACGTACTGCCGGCGGCATCCACCCGCCAAGGCGCAGGATCCCACCCGAACAACCCGAACGCCCGCACGAACTCCGCATCCAGCGGCGCGGTCACCGCGATCCGGCGTCCGTCCGGATGCGGAAACGCCAGGCGTTCGGCGTGCAGCAGCATGCGGTGCACGCCCTGCATGCGGAAGATGCGGTTGTGGCGGCCATCGCCGTGGCTGGTGTCGCCGATCAGGTGATGCGACAGATGCTTGAGATGGCGGCGGATCTGGCGGAAGCGTCCGGTCACCGGACTGCAGCGCAGCAGCGCATAACGCGAGGTGGCGAATTCGCCCGACGGTACCTGCAGTTCGCCGCAGGCCAGGCGCGCGAAGCGGGTCTGCGCCGGTTTCTTCAGCGGCTTGCCGGGGCCGCCGTCGAGGTCGTGGTCGACGTCGAAACGGTCTTCGGCCGGCCAGCCGCGGCAGATCGCCAGGTAGTCCTTGTCCACCTCGCCCCCCATCAGCGCCTTGCCCAGCGCACTGGCAGTGTCGCGGTCGAAGGCCAGCAGCAGGCAGCCGCTGGTGGCGCGGTCGAGCCGGTGCACCAGGAAGATCGGCCGGCCCAACTGCGCACGCAGGCGATCAGCGAGGAAATCGTCCTCGCCGCGGGCGAGCTTGCTGTCGTGGACCATCAGCCCGGCGGGCTTGTCGACCACGGCGAGCAGCGCGTCCTGGTAGAGGATCTGCAAAGGGGCTTCGGCGGTATTCACCTGCGGATTATCCGTGCCGCATCGGCGCGCCACAATGCGCGTCGCATGGCTGCGTCCAGACGCGCGATGCGTCGGCACGATCCGACACGGAGATGCCTGCATCGCGGCGGATCCGCGACCGGGATGCCGCGCCTGGATGACGTGTCGCTGTGGCGTATGTCCACTGTCACCCGCAGACGCACCTGCCAACGCCGACGCTACGCGTCCTTGACCGCCAGCAGTTCGCCATTGCCGACCGGCAGCGTGGTGCAGGTGAACGCCCCATCGGCCTGCAGCAGCGCGGCGAACGGCGCCATCTCCGCCGCATGCGACAGCGCGTTGTCCACCACCAGCAGCCCACCCGGCCGCAGCACCCGGCGCAGTTGCGGCCACCAGTCGCAATACAGCGTGCGCTCGGCGTCCAGGAACACCAGGTCGAACGTGGCCGACCCCGCATCGGCCAGCCACGCGCCGGCATCGGCGTGGACCAGGTCGACACAGCCCTCCACGCCGGCGTGGGCGAAGTTGCGTTGCGCCAGCGCGATCTTGTGCGCGCCGTATTCCAGCGTGGTCACGCGGCCATCCAGCGCCGCCGCGGCCTCGGCCAGCCACAGGGTGGAATAGCCATTGGACGTGCCGATCTCCAGCACCCGCTGCGCACCCGTGGCGCGCACCAGGACCGCCAGCAGTTCGCCGGTTTCCGGGGTGATGTTGAGCAGGCGCTGCGCACGCTCGGCCTGGCCGGCATCGTGGCGCGGACCTTCCGCGCCAAGCGCATCGCGCACCGCCTGCAGGTGCGCGCGGTCGAGCACGGTCGTGCTCAGCGCCGCCACCACGCCGACAGCAGGGCCGCCGTGCCGGCGCCGCCGCTGATCCAGGCCCACAGCGACACCCCGCCCAACTGCGGGCCGCCGGCGTCGAGCGCGTACAACAGCGTGGCCACGGTGAGCAGGCCGACGCCGGCGATCGCCGCCACCACCCGCCGCTGCATGCGCCGCACCAGCAGGTTGAGTTCGAACAGGTCGCGCGAGCGCATCGACAGTTCGTGCCGGCCCTCGACCTGCTGGCGCAGCCAGCCGTGGATCAGCCGCGGCATGTCCGGCGCATGGGTCATGATCTCCGGCAGGCGCTTGCGCAGTTCGTGCAGCGCGCGTTGCGGGCTGTAGCGTTCGATCAGGATGCGTTCGAGCACCGGCCGCGCCACCGCCCAGATGTCCAGTTCCGGGTCGAGCTGGCGGCCGACGCCTTCGATGTTGAGCAGGGTCTTCTGCAGCAGGATCAACTGCGGCTGCAGGGTCAGCTGGTAGCGCTGGGCCACGCGGAACAGCTTGATCAGCACCTCGGCCAGCGAGATCTGCGAAAGCGGCCGGGTGAAGTACGGCTCGCACACCGAGCGCGCCGCCGCCTCCAGCTCGTCGATGCGCACGTTGGCGGGCATCCAGCCGGCCTCCACGTGCAGCTCGGCCATGCGCCGGTAGTCCTTGTTGAAGATGGCCATGAAGTTCTCGGCCAGGTAGTACTGATCTTCCTGCGAGAGCTGGCCCATGATGCCGAAGTCCAGCGCGATGAAGCGCGGGTTGTCGCGCCGCGCCGGGTCGCTGTCGACCCAGATGTTGCCGGCGTGCGCATCGGCGTGGAAGAAGTTGTCGCGGAACACCTGGGTGTAGAACACCCGCACGCCCTTGGCCGCCAGCGCGCGGCGGTCGATGCCGGCGGCGTCCAGCGAGGCGATGTCGTCGGAGGGGATGCCGCGCACCCGCTCCAGGGTCAGCGCGCGCTCGGCGGTGTGGGTCCAGATCACCTCCGGCACGTACAGATCGTCCGAGTGCAGCCAGAAGCGGCGCAGCACGCTGGCGTTGGCGCCCTCGCGCTGCAGGTCCAGCTCCGCGGCCAGGGTGGTCTCGATCTCGGCCACCACCTCGCGCGGGCGGATCTTGTCGGCGCGCGGATGGGTGCGTTCGACCAGCGCGGCGGCCGATTTCAGCAAGGCGATGTCGGCGTCGATCTGCCGCTCGATGTCCGGGCGCAGCACCTTGACCACCACTTCGCGGCCGTCGTGCAGCGTCGCCGCGTGCACCTGCGCGATCGAGGCCGAGGCCAGCGGCTCGGTGTCGAAGCTGGCGAAGGCCACCGCGATCGGCCGCCCCAGCGCCTGCTCGACGATGCGCCGCGCCGCCTCGCCGTCGAACGGGCGCACCCGGTCCTGCAGCAGGGTCAGTTCCTCGGCCACGTCCGGCGGCATCAGATCGCGGCGGGTGGAGAGGATCTGCCCGAACTTGACGAAGATCGGCCCAAGGTCCTGCAGCGCCAAGCGCAGCCGGGCGCCGCGCGACTGCGCGGCGATGTCGGGGCTGGCGCGCGGCACGAACGGCTTGGCCAGGCGCAACCAACGCTCGGCCGGGGTGCCGTCGAGCAGGTCGTCCAGGCGGTAGCGCAGGATCACCCGGCCGATGCGGCTGGCGCGGAACATCGCCTTCATGCGCCGCGCTCCGGCTGCAGCCGCGCCACGCGCGCGGCCAGGCGTTCGATGTCGTCGCGCAGCACGTCGACGTCGTCGTAGAAGGCCTCCAGTTCGGCGCGCGCGACCACGTCGCGCGACTCCTCGGTCACGTACTCGGCCGCGCTCTGCGCCAGGTCCTGCGCACTGCGCCGGGCCTGCTGCAGGGCCGAGCGCGCGGTGTTGGCCACCTGCACGCCGAGCACCTCGCCGAACACCTGCACGAACGGCCGCTGCCAGTCCGGGTCGAAGCGCGTCGCCAACTGCTGCAGGCGCCGCGCCAGTTCGGCATCGCCGGAGACCCGCACCCGCCCGCCGGGGCCGCCGGTGCGCCGCGCCTGGGCCAGGAACGGCAACTGCGCGAGCAGGCCGCCGAGGGTGCTGCGCACCGCCAGCTCCGGCTCCTGCGCCGGATCCACCGGACCGACCCGCAACTGCGTGCCGTCGACGCGGATCTGCAGGGCCAGCGCCGGCGCCTCCAGGGTCAGCGCCACGCGCTGGCCATCGAGGTCGCGCAGGGCCTCGCCGGTTTCCGGGTCCAGCGCCAGCGCGCGATTGAGCGCCGCTTCCAGCGCGCGGCCGGCCAGGGGCTTGAGAGCATCGAGGGGGGATCCAGACATCCCCGCATTCTAGCGGCAGACACGTCGCAAGGCCGTGCGCGGGGCGAGACAGATTCCCGCCCGCTGCGCCGCGCGCCGCTACTGCGCCTGCGCGCCGCCCAGGTGCTTGCTCAGGAACGCCAGCAACTGCGTGTAGTAGGCACGCCGGTGCGGCTCGGTATAGAAGCCGTGGCCCTCGTTGGGGAAATACAACGACTCCACCGGCACCCCAGCCTTCTTCAACGCCTTCTCCATGCGCTCGGTGTGTTCGATCGGCGCACGCTCGTCCTTGCCGCCGGCCGCCAGGAACACCGGCACGCGGATGCGCGCGGCCAGATTGACCGGCGACCGCGCCGCCAGGCTGTCGCGTTCGCCCAGCCAGTCGCCGGCCCAGGCCTTGGTCCAGCGCGCGTACCTGGCCTGGTCGCGGTACATCGTCTCCAGGTCGTAGACGCCGACGTAGCCGGCCGCACAGCGGTAAAGGTCCGGCTCCTTCGCCGCGCCCATCAGCGCGGCATAGGCGCCGTAGCTGGCGCCATAGATGCAGATGCGCGCGCCATCGGCGATGCCCTGGTCGATCGCCCAACGGGTGGCATCGGTGAGATCGTCCTGCATGCGCCCGCCCCACTCCCGCGCGCCGGCCTGGGTATAGGCGCGGCCGTAATTGCCGGAGCCGCGGTAGTTCACCCGCAACACCGCGTAGCCGGCCGCGGCCAGCACCTGCGCATCGTCGTCGAACTCCCAGCCATCGAAGAGGCCGAACGGCCCGCCATGCGGCAGCAACACCATCGGCAGCGGCTTGCCGGCCGGCGCCTGCAGCGGCAGGGTGAGATAGCCATGCAGGGCCATGCCATCCCTGGCCTTGAACGCCACCTCGCGGGTCGACGGCATCCGCTCCGGCACGAACCATTCGCGCCGGCTGAAGACCCGCTTGGCCGATTTATCGGCGGTATTGAACAGAAAATAATCGCCGTTGTTGCGATCGCTCCACACATAGAGCATCAGCAGGCGCCGATCGGCAGTGGCGGAGGTGATGAACACCGCATCGCCGTTGAAGGCCTGCTCCAGCGCGCGGTACAGCCGTGCCGTCGGCACGGTCTCATCGAAGAAGCGGTTGTGCACGCGGTCGCTCATGAACGACACGCCGATCGGGGTGCGGCCGTCCAGGTCGCGCAGCACCTGGTAGGGATCGACCTTCGCATCGCGCAGCAGCGGCGTGGCGCGTTCGCTCTGCGGATCCCATGCCACCACAGCATCGGGCCCCTCGGCCTGCTCCACCTGCAGGTAGGCGATCCTGTCGTCCGCGGAAAAGCCGAGCGGGAAGCTGCGATGCCCGCTGCTGGCCTCGTCGTTGATCAGCTTCCAGGGACTGCCGTCGTCGTTGCGGTAGAAAAGCTTGTTGGTGTTGCTGCCGGTCTCGGCACCCTGCGCGAAGCGCACGTGGCCGCCATGGTCGGTGACGAAGTCCGCACGCGCCACCGGCGCGCGTGCCACCGGCGTGCGCCGGTGGTTGTAGATGTCGAGCCTGTCCACATGCACGGTGGGGTCCTTGGTCTGCTCCACCACCGACACCAGCACCGCGCGCGGGTCGTCCGGCAAGGTGTCGAGCATGAACACCGACGGGTCCAGGCCGGCCTTGTAGGTGACGCCGTTGACGCTGTCGTTGAGCCCGTAGGGGCTGGCCAGCAAGCGCGCATTCTTGCCGTCGGCGTCGATGGCATGCAGCTGGCCGATCGCCACCGGACGGTCCAGTGCACCCAGGCGCTCGGCCATCGACACCACGATGCGCTCGTCGCTGGCCCACCAGTAGTCGTGCACCACCGAATCGGCCTGGCCCATGATCTTGGCCGAGACCTGCTTGTCGCTGCGCCGAATCACCGCCAGCACGGTGCGGTCCTCGAGCGGTGCGATGACCGTGTAATAGGCGCCGGTCGGGGAGATCTTGACCCGGTCGAACTGGTCGCGCTGCAGATACGGCGCCAAGTCCACCGGCGCCACCTGCGCGCACGCGCTCCCCGCAAGCGCAAGGCCTGCCCACACGATCCACGCTCGCATTCGATCCGCCCCTGTCCCCTGAGCGGAAGATGGTGACAAGCGCCGGGCGAAACGTCCAGCACTGCCCCGCCGCGCTGCCTGCGGGCGGCAGGCCCTCGCGGCGCGGGGCCCAGAAACGACTTGCCCGCGACGCAGGGCGCCGCGGGCAAGCATCGAGGTTCGATTGTCGCGGCGGACTACACCTTGCCGCGGCGGAACATCGAGATCACCGCCAGGATCAGGAACACCACGAACAGGATCCAGGCGATGTTGGTCGCCGCGCCGGCGATGCCGCTGAAACCGAGCACAGCGGCGATGATGGCGATCACGAAGAAGATGATGGCGTAATGCAGCATGGCAATGTCCAGAAAGTTGTCGTGCCGAATCGGCGCGGCATCATCTTCGGAAACCGCGGGTCGTCAAGGAGTGACGGGCATGTCGTGGCGCCATGAGGACGCGAGCCGCTGCAGTCCCTGCTCGATGCTTACCTGCGGCACGTAGCCGAAGTCGCGCCGCGCCGGCTCCATGCTGTACCAGTGCGGAGTGCACAGCTGCTCGGCGAGGAACCGCGTCAGCGGCGGCTCGCCGCGCAGGCGCAGCAGCGGCCACAGGGTTTCGCAGGCGGCGCCGATGCGGTAGGCGGCCTTGAACGAAAGCGTCTTGGTCACCGCCGGTGCACCGACCGCGGCCAACAGCTTGTTGAGCAGCTCGCGCATCGGCAACGGCTCGCCGTTGGAGATGAAGTAGGCCTTGCCGGCACAGGGCGCGCCCACCGCCAGGTGCTCGAAGGCGTCGAAGTGCGCCTGCGCGGCGTTGTCGATGTAGGTGGAATCGACCTTGTTGTCGCCGCCGCCGACCAGGCGCACGCGCCCGGCCTGCGCACGCGCCACCAGCTTGGGCAGGATCTGGTTGTCGCCCGGCCCCCAGATCAGCCGCGGGCGCAGCGCCACCACCGCCAGTTGCGCGTCGTTGGCGGCCAGCACCATGCGCTCGGCGATCGCCTTGGTCGCCGCATATGGCGCCTGAAAATCCTCGCCGTAAGGCACCTGGTCGGCGCCCAGGCCCTCGACCGGATGCGTGGCGCGGTGGGTCACGCTCGGCGTGGAGGTGTAGACCAGGCGCCCGACGCCATGCGCGCGGCAGGCGGCCAGCACGTTCTCGGTGCCGACCACGTTGGGCTGGTAGTAACTGTCGTAGCTGCCCCAGGCCCCGGCCTTGGCGGCGTTGTGGAACACCGCATCGGCGCCGGCCAGCGCATGCTGCAGCGCCTGCGCGTCGACTAGGTCGCCCCGCACCTGGGCCACGCCCAGCGCCTGCAGTTCCGGGTAGTGGCCACGGTTGTAGCTGACCACCTGGTGCCCGCGCGCGACCAGCCCGCGGCACAGCGCCTGGCCCAGGAACCCACCACCGCCCGTCACCACAATCTTCATCGCGTCGTACCGATCGAACCAGGGCGCACACGATAGCCGGGGGCGCCGGCGAAGGCGATCCGCGATGACGACGCCGGCGACACAAGCCGCGCAAACCCTTGATCCGACTGACCTTCAGAATTCTTCACTCTGGCATCAGGCACTTCAGCGATGCCACGGGCGTAAGTGCGCTGGCCTTCCACCGGAGTTCCGCCATGTCGCCCCTGCCGCTGCTGCTGTGCCTCACCCTCTCCCTCGTCGTTCCGTGTGCTTCCGCCGCCGTACCAGCGGCCGCGACCGCACCGCCGGCGCAGGACGACGGCTGGCCCGTCGCCGACGCCGCCGCCGGCGGCTGGAAACTGGAGCGGCTGGCCGCCATGGAACGCGCCATCGCCGACGGCGCGGCGCCGGACACCACCAGCGTGCTGATCGTGCGCGACGGCGCCCTGGTCTACGAGCGCTACTTTGGCGGTGCCGACCGGCAGACCTTGCACGACACCCGCTCGGCGACCAAGAGCGTGACCGCGCTGCTGGTCGGCGCGGCGATCGCCCGCGGCCGCCTGCCCGGCGTGCAGGCACGCGTCTACCACTTCTTCGACGACCGCCATTGGCAGCACGATGCGCCACGCAAGCGCGCGATCAGCATCGAAGATCTGCTGACGATGAGTTCGCAATGGGAATGCGACGACGACAACGCCTTCTCCAGCGGCCACGAGGAACGCATGTACGTCAGTGCCGACTGGACGCAGTTCGCACTGGACCTGCCGCTCAAGGGCTATGCGCCATGGATGCGCCGCCCCGAGGAGAGCCCGCATGGGCGCGCCTTCTCCTACTGCACCGCTGGCAGCTTCCTGCTCGGTGCGGTGCTCGAGAAGGCCACCGGGCAGCGCCTGGAGGACTTCGCCGGGCAGGTCCTGGAGCGGCCGCTGGGCATCGTCGGTGCACGCTGGCTGCACGCCGCCGAAGGCGTCGGCATGGGCGGTGGCGGCACCCGCTACCGCAGCCGCGACCTGGCCAAGTTCGGCCAGCTCCTGCTCGACGAGGGCCGCTGGCACGGCACACAGGTGTTGCCGGCGGCATGGATCCGGGCAATGACCCAGGTGCATGCACAAGCCCGCGACGATGCCGACTACGGCTATCTGCTGTGGCGCTTCCGCTTCCAGGCGCACGGCGTCGAACGCGGGGTCTGGGCGATGTCGGGCAACGGCGGCAACTATGTGTTCGTGCTGCCGGAGGAACGCCTGGTGGTGGTGATCACCCGGCGTGCCTACAACCGGCCGCAGATGCACCCGCAATCGCAGGCGCTGCTCGCCGACTACGTGCTCACGGCACTGCCGTAGGCACCAGTCCGGCACGCTGCGCCTGCACGCGTTGCGCGGCGACATCGGCCTCGTTGCGTGCCAGCAGCGCCGCGAAACCCGGCTCGGCGCGCAATGGCGCCAGCAGCGGCGACACCCGCAGGTAGGCGGCATCGCGATAGCCCGCGGCCTGCGCCCGGCGCAGCGCGGCCAGGGCCGCCGGCCGGTCGCCGGCCAATTGCAGCAGCAGCGCCGCATCCACCGCATCCAGCGGGTCGGTGCCGCGCGTCACGCCGTCCAGCAAGGCCTGGGCCCGCGCGCGCAACTGCGGCACCGGCGGCAGCGGTTGCGCCTGCAGCGTCCAGGCCACGGTCTGGGCGAAACTGCCCTGCGGCCGCAGACGCATCGCCTGCAGGCTGGCCTGGCGTGCGTGCGCGGTGTCGCCACGCGCCAGCGCCAGCTCCGCCTGCAGCAGGAACAGCCCGGCGTAGTCGGTGCCGCGCCCCAGCGCCTGGTCCAGCGCGACCTGGGCTTCGGCCGTGCGGCCATGCACGAACAGGAAGCGCGGCCACGCCAGATTGGAATACGCGCTGTCGGGATAGAGCTGGAAGCTGTCGCGGTAGCGGACCTCGGCGGCGCTGGCGTAGCCCAGCAGATCGAGGTTGCTGGCGATCTGCAGCGTCAGGAAGCGCACCCGCGCCGGATCGCGCACCCGCATGTTCGCCGCCAGCGCCTGCGCCAAGCGGCCCTGGCGCTCGTACAGATAGGCCGCCGAGCCGCGCACGGCATCGGCCTGCGGGTCCAGTTGCAACGCGCGCTCGTAGGCGGCCAGCGCCGCGGCGTTGTCGCCGCGGCAATCGTACGCATAACCAAGCGCGGCATGCGCGGCGGCCAGACGCGGGTGCGCCGCGAGCACCTGCGTCGCCAACCGCTGCGCGCGCAATGCGGCCTGCTGGTCGCCGTCGTATTGGCAGACGCGCGCACTGTAGGCGCGGCTCAGGCCAATCAAGGCTGCCGTCTCGTCCGGTGCCTGCTGCAGGCGCTGCTGGTACAGCGCGATCGCACGCGCGTTGTCGTCGCGCTGGCCAATGCCGGCGTAGTACTCGGCGCGCTGCAACAACGGCGACGCGGCTGGCGTCGGCGCGGGTGCCTGCCAGCGCCATGCCGCCACTACCGAGACGATCGCCACCGCACCGGCCGCGATCGCCCAGGCGCCACGGCTGCGCCACATCGACCGCGGCGCAAGGGCTGCGTCGGCAGGATCGGGGGCGGCATCGGGCTGTACCGGCAGGCACAGTTGATACCCCTGGCCACGCACCGAGCGCAGATAGCGCGGTTGCCGCGAGGCGTCGCCCAGCGCCTGGCGCAGCAGGCGCACGCGCTGGGTGACGGTCTCCTCGTTGACCAGCGCCGGCGCCCACACCTGCGCGATCAGTTCATCGAACCCCACCACGCGCTGACCCTGCTGCAGCAGGTAATGCAGCAGGCGAAAACTCAGCCCGCCCACCTCCAGCACCGCACCGTCGCGCTCGACCCGCTGCCGCGCCGCGTCGATGCGCAGGTCGCCCAGCCGGTAGCGCGCGGCCATCGTCTTGCCTCAGTGCAGTTTTTCCGCGGCCCACAGCGCCAGCTTCTCGCGGCCGATCTTGGCGTTGTGGCGGATGTCGACCGGGAACCCCGGGTGGCCAAGGAAGTCGACGATGCCGGCCGTGTGCGGATGCGCGGCGGCGGTGGCGCGCAGTTGCGCGAGCAGTTCGTCCAGTTCCAGTTGGCTCGCCATCCAGGCCTTGTCGTCCAACTCGTAGCACAGCACCGGGCGCTGCTGCCCCGGCGCGCCGATGCCGACCAGGGCGGTGCGGCCGATGCCCGGCAATGCGTTGAAGATCGGCTCCACCTGTTCGGTGTACAGCGGCCCCTGCTCCGTTTCCACGCGCTGGGTCTTGCGCCCGCAGAACCACAGGCGGCCCTGCGCATCGAAATAGCCGACGTCGCCCATGCGATGCACGATGCGTTCGCTGCCGTCGTCCAGGCGTTCGCGGATCTTGGCCAGGCGCGTGGCCGCGTCACGGTTGAAATAGGTGTCGGTGGCGGTCGGGCCGGCCACGGTGATCTCGCCGACCGTGCCCGTGGGCACTTCGCGCACGCCGCTCCACTCGGGAATCGCCGCGTCGTCGATGGCGATGATGCGCACCTCGTTGGGCGGCACCACCGTGCCGATGCAGGTACCGGCGCCGCGCTCGGTGGCCGCGCGTGTGTCCTGCAGCTCGCGGCCCTCGATCACCGCCACCGGCAGGCATTCGGTGGCGCCGTAGGGCGTCCAGAAGCGTCCGTCCTCCGGCAGCAGACTGCGGATCCGCGCCACCACGTCCGGCGGCACCGGCGCGCCGGCCGAGGTGGCGCAGCGCACGTTGGGCAACGGCTTGCCGTAGTCGGCCAGCACCCGCATCAGCGCAGGTGACCCGAACAGCTGGGTCACGCCGAAGCGCCGCATCGCATCGTGCAGCTTGCGCGGATCGACCTTGGCCGGACGCGTCGGATCCATGTCCGGGATCACCGAGGTCAGCCCCAGCGCCGGGTCGAACAGCGCGAACGGCGGGAAGGTCGGCAGGTCGATCCCGCCGGGCAGCATGTCGAAGGCATTGCGCATCAGCTCGATCTGGCCGACGAAATGCCGGTGCCGGTAGACCACGCCCTTGGGCACGCCGGTGGAGCCGCTGGTGAACAGGATCGCGGCGACGTCGTCCGCATGCGTGTCGGCCAGCTGGCTGCCGGCGCCCTGGCCGGCGCGCTCGATCCGCGCCAGCGTGGTCCCGCCCCAGGCCCAGCGCCGGCCGACGGTGACGATCCGTTTCGCCGAGCGCGCCCAGCCGAGCAGACGCCGCGCCAGCTGCGCCAGCGGAATGCCGATGAAGGCCTCCGGCTGCGCCTCGTCCAGGCATTGCTTGAGCGCGCGGCGGTCGATGCCCGGATCGACCAGCACCGGCACCGCGCCGGCCTTGAACAGCGCGAACATCAGCAGGAAGAACTCCGGCGACGGCCGCACCATCACCACGGTGCGGGTGCCGCGGCCGATGCCATAGCTGCCCAGGCCGGCGGCGATGGCATCGCTGCGCGCGTCCAGCTGCGCGTAGCTCAGGGTCACGTCGTAGGCGGCCATGCCGCCGGCACCGGGCCGGCCGGGGCAGCGCATGGCGATCTGGTCCGGGCGCTCGCGCGCCAGCCGCGGCAGCGTGGCCGCGATGTTGCAGGTCGTGGTCATGGGCCGATTATCGCCGATGCGCCGGGCCGTGGCCGACGACCTCCCGTCGCCGGCGGCCGCGGCTGAATGCCTGCGTGCTTGCAGCGCGCTCCGGTTCGGTCAGAATGCCGCGCCCCCCACGCTGTTCGCCGCGCAAGGCCCGGCCGCCATGTCCCATCCCTGCCTCACCTGCGGCGCCTGCTGCGCCTACTTCCGCGTCAGTTTCCACTGGAGCGAAGCCGATCCCGCGCTGGGCGGCAGGGTCCCGATCGAACTGACCGAGCCGCTGCGCACCCACGAGCGGGTGATGCGCGGCACCTCGCAGGCGCAGCCGCGCTGCATCGCCCTGGACGCCGACATCGGCCGCTACAGCCGCTGCAGCATTCACGAGCGGCGGCCGTCGGTGTGCGCGGCGGTGCCGGCCTCGCTGGAATTCGGCGAACGCAGCGCGCAATGCGACAAATCGCGTCTGGCGCATGGGCTGCCGCTGCTGACCGCGGCCGACTGGGACGGCGTGGTCGAACGCAATCTGCCGGACGCCTGAGCGGCGGCGCTACCTGCATGGCCTGGATGCCGTAGGAGCGGCTCAGCGGCTCAGCGATGCTTCCAGGCGGTCGTCACCGGATTGGTCACCGTGTTCTTCTCCAGCGTGTAGGTGCCGTTCTGCTGGGCGATGGCCTCGCCGGTGTCGACGATCGCGTTCTGGATGAAGACGTTCTGGTCCTCGCCGCGAATGAAGGTCAACTGATGGAAGGCGGTCTTGTTGCCCCAGTCCTCGGACGGCAGCGAGATGAAGCGGATCGTATAGGTCTGGTCGTCGAAGCTGCCCTGCAGCACGTACACGCCGTAGTGGTTCTCGCCCTGCGAGATGATCTTGTACATGCCGTTGCTGTAGTAATAGATCTCCGCATCGGGGAATGGCTTCTTGTCGTACAGCTTGCGGTAGTGCAGCACCTGCTTCCAGGTGGGCTGGCCGAATCCGACCGTCAGCGTCTTGCCGTCCGCGGACGTGGTCAGATCCTCCGCATGCGCGCCGGGCACGCTCATCGCCATCAGCAGCATCGCCATCGCCATCGTTTTCACTCTCTGTCTCCGCTCGGATTGCGCGCAGCGTCCGCTCGGTGCGCCGCGTATGTCGGCGGCGACTGTACCTAGCCGACAATGTTGCAGCACGGCAATCGGTAGCAGTTTGCGTGCGCCGGTGTAGACGATCCACGACGCAGCGGCAACCCCGCTCCCACATCACCGCATGGCCATGCCCTGCTCCTGGCATGCGTGCCGATGCAGTGAAAACAGCACGCCGCATCGCGTGCGCGGGTGCGCGCTCAGGACAGCGGATGCGCGTCCAGGAAGCGGCGGATCGCAGGCACCAGCACCTCGTGCTTGTCTTCCAGCACGTAGTGGTTGGCGTCCTCGAAGGCCATCACCTCGGCCTGCGGCAGCGCGCGGCGGAAGCCCTCCAGGAAATGATGGTCGAAGCAGATGTCGCGCAGGCCCCAGCCGATGAAAGCCGGGCGATCGGCGAACGACGGCAGCGCCTGCTCGGCCCGCGCCAGCAGCGACCAGGCCTTGTCCGCCGGCGACAGCGGGATGTCCTGCATGAAACGGATGGTGGAGATGCGGTTGGCCCAACTGTCGTACGGCGCCACGTAGGCGCGGCGCACGTCGGCGGGCATGCGCCGCGACACGCCCAGCCACGACGCGCCCGAGGAGAACGCGTTGAAGGTACGGATGAACCACTCGCCCATGCGCCAATGCCGGCCCATCGCGATCTGCCACGGCATCGGCTTGGCCGCCGGCAGCGGAAACGCCGCGGTATTGGTGATGACCAGGCGCCGCACCTGCGCGTGATGCGACAGCGCCCAGCCGAAGCCGATCATGCCGCCCCAGTCGTGCACCGCCAGCGTCACCGGCCCGTCGATGCGCAGATGCCGCAGCAGCGCATCCAGGTCGTCCACGCGCGATTGCAGGGTGTAGTCGTAACCGGGCTGCGCGCCCGGCGCATCGTCCGGCTTGTCCGACAGGCCCATGCCGATGTGGTCGGGCACGATGCAGCGATAGCGGTCCGACAACCCGCTCACCAGCGTGCGCCACAGATAGCTCCACGACGGATTGCCGTGCAGCATCACCACCACCTCGCCCTCGCGCGGGCCTTCGTCGAGATAGGACATGTGCAGCCCCGGGCGAACCTGGAAGCGCTGCGGGGTGAAGGGGTAGCCGGGGTAGTTCATGTCAATCGCATCCGATCCAGATCGAAGGAACCCGCGTCTTGTCGGCATCCGTCCAATTGCCGCGGGTAGAAAAATTACGCTCACCACACTCACATCCCACCATGACGGTCGCACCCTCCTCTGGACGGGCCGCATCGCACGCGAAAAATGCCGTGCTTGCCATCACGCCATCAAGTCCTCGCCAAGCGCAGTCACACGGTAGGCAGGCAGGTGATGGTCGTCATTGGAGAGCAGGCGCAGAAAAGCAGGGTGCAGGAACAGCTTCTCCTTGCCCATGCGCTGCTCCTGCAACACGCCGATCTGCACCAGCTCGCGCAAGTGGCGGGCTGCAGTCTGCCGGGTCACCCCCACCAGGTCCACGACGTTCTGGATGCGGCAATACGGCTGGTTGAAGATCACCTCGACCAGCTCGCGGCTGTACGCCTTGGGTGCCTGATCGCGGACGTAGTCGCGGGCCTGCGCCTCCAGGCCGCGGATCGCCTGGATCTTGGCCGTCGTCCACGTCGCCGTCTCGGCCACGGCGCTGAGCATGTACTCGATCCACTCGGCCCACTGTCCGTGTCGGGTGACGTCCAGCAGCAGACGGTAGTAATCGCTGCGGTGACGGATGATGTAGCGCGACAGATACAGCACCGGCAGGTCGAGCAATCCCTGCTCGACCAGCATCAGCAGGTTCAGCACGCGTCCGGTGCGTCCGTTGCCGTCGGTGAAGGGGTGAATGGCTTCAAACTGATAGTGCGCCACCGCCATGCGAATCAGCGGATCGATGTCCGTGTGCTCGTGGATGAAGCGCTCCCAGTTGGCCAGCTTGTCGCGCAGCAGGGTTTCGCCGACGGGCGGGGTATAGATGACCTGCTGGGTCTGGTCGTTGGCCAGGGCAGTACCGGGCACGCGGCGGATCTGCATCTGCACCGCCTTGATGCGGCTGCAGACCACGATCGCGGTGTCCGTGCACAGCGGGCGCTGCCGCAACGACTGGAAGCCTTCGTAGAGCGCGCTGCGGTAGCGCAATGCCTCCTTGGTGGCCGGTTTCTGCGCCTTGTCCTGATCGTCGGCATAGCGGAACAGATCGTCCGTGGTGGTGACGATGTTCTCGATCTCCGAACTGGCCTGCGCCTCGAGGATCGGAATCGTGTTGATCAACACGGTGGGATTGGGCAGCAGCGCCGTGGCCTGTTTCAGCTCGGCCAGTGCAGTGCGGGCTTCTATGCAGACCTTGAGCAGATGCCGCGTCTCGATCTCTGCCGCGGGTGGAAGCGACGGGAGATCATTGAACGGGAGCTCGGCCTTGAACCTGGACACGTCTTCCATGGCTGCGTCGATCATGTTCGGGGAACGAACATGATGCAATGACACGTACTAAAAATCCATTTTTTTTAACATGAGGGGTGGGTCAACAGCACTTGCACTGAAGAAACGTCCAATCCAGATACATGACAGCAGGGTCATGTATCGTTTTGGCCGTTTTCTATGCGCGTCGCAGAAACCGACCAGGCGGCTCTGCCAACCCGTTACCAGACCACCTCGGCCATCGAGCAGTTCAGGCCCGAGCCGATGCCCATCAGCGCGATCCGGTCGCCCTTCTTCAGGCGGCCCAGCTCGCGCAGCTTGCTCAGCACGATCGGCACGCTGGCCGGGCCGATGTTGCCGTGTTCGCCGAAGATGGTCATCACCTTCTTCGGGTCGATGCCGAAGTTCTTGATGAAGGCCTGGGTGTGCGGCTGGCTGACCTGGTGGATGACGTACTGGTCCAGTTCGTCCACCGCCCAGCCCAGCGCCTGGCGCGCGGCGGCGAAGGTCTTCTGCGCCAGCTTGATACCTTCGATCAGCAACATGCGGGTATCGGTGACCATCCGGTCCAGGTTGCCCCGGCACAGGGTGTTCCACTGCGTCGCCGAGCGGGTTACGCCGCCGCGGTAGCGCGGCGCGTCCGGCACCAGTTCGGCGCGGGCCATCACCATGGCCGCGGCGCCGCAGCCCAGGGTCAGCGCGGCCAACTCGTCGCGGAACTCGTCGGCGGTCACGTCCGGCGAGGTCATCCGCTCCAGGGTCTTCTCGTACACCAGGTTGGCGGTTTCGCCGTCGACCACCAGCGCGTAGTCGATCTCGCCGCGCTCGATCATCCGCGCCGCGATGTCCATGCCGTTGATGAAGGCCAGGCAGGCGTTGGCGACGTCGAAGGTCATGCACTGCTCGCTCACGCCCAGGTTGCCCGAGACGATGCTGGCAGTTGACGGCTCCAGGTAGTCGCGGCTGACCGAGGTGTTGACCAGCAGCCCGATCTGCCCGGCCTCGATGCCGGCATCGCTCATCGCCTTGCGCGCCGCCAGCGTCGCCGCGTCGGAGGCCTGCATGTCCTGATCCCACATGCGCCGCGCGTGGATGCCGGCGATGTCGCCGAGCACGTCGGCGCGAATCCCGAGCCGGTCGTAGGTCGGCTGCAGGCGCTCGTTGATCTGCTTGGAGGTGAGCGTGTGCGGCGCATCGATGTGCGCCAGTCCCGCGATGGAGACGTTGTTGAAGAGCATCGAGGTGTACGCCAGGGTCAGGCGAGGGGGCGCCAATTCTAGCGGTTGCGGGGGTTTACCGCATCTTTAACAAATCCGCGGAAAGCGTATGGTCTGAGCGGTTCAGCGGCCGCCGCACTGGTAGGCGGTGAAGCGCTGGTCGCCGTCGACCGGGTCGCCCATCGCCTGCACGGTGTTGGCGCCCACGCCGGGGGCCTCGTTGCGGGCCAGGGTTTCCAGTTCCTCGCGCACCCGCAGCGGGTTGCGCTGGTAGAAGCCGACGCTACTCTTCACCGACACCACCACCTCGCCGCGCTTCTCGCAGCCGCTGGCGGCCTGCCCCGGGGGCAGCACCCGTACCCCCTTGCCCTCCGGCGCCATCGGCACCCAGGTGCAGCCGGCGAGCGTGGCGAGCAAGGCGAGGGCGATCGGTAGACGCATGGAGTGGGCCATTGGCGGGTGAATCCGGATTGTGCCGCAAAACGCTGAATCGGCCATGACACGGCCGGCACCCCGGCGGCCGCGAGCAGCGCGCGCCGGCCGTGACCGACGCGCGCCCACCCGGATCAGCGCCCGGCCGGCTTCGCCGCCCCGCCCTGCGGCACCCCATCGGCATCGATCACCCTGACCTCGCCCAGCTTCAGCGCGCGCACCGGCGCCTCGATCTGCTTCAGGTCGCCCACCACCACCCAGGTCAGGCTGTTGGGGTCGAGCATCGACGCCGCCTCGCGCACCTGCGCCGGGGTCATCGCCTCGATCTCGGCCTTGCGCCTGAACACGTAGTCGTCGGGGCGGCCGTAGCGGACGATGCCGCCGATCGCGCCCATCACCGAGCTGGCGGTCTCGTAGGCGCCGGGCAGGCTCAGGGTCTGGATGTTGCGGATCCGCGCCACCTCGTCCGCCGTCGGCGGTGCCTTGCCGTTGGCGAAGGCGCTGATCTCCCTGGACATCTCCTGCAGCGCCGGGGCGGTCTTGTCGATCTGCACCGGCGCCGAGGCGGTCCACGGCCGCTGGCCGAGCGCGCTGGCCGCGCCGCTGCGCGCGCCGTAGGACCAATGCTTGTTCTCGCGCAGGTTCATGTTCAGGCGCGAGGTGAAGTCGCCACCGATCACGCCGTTGGCCATGTCGAAGCGGACCGCGGCCGGGTCGGTGGTCGGCGGCACCAGCTCCGAGGCGAACAGGTTGGCCTGCACCGCGCCGGGCTGATCGATCAGGTACACGCGCGGCTTGCCCGGCCGTGCCACGGTCGCCGGGGCGGGCACCGACGGCGTCGCCCCCTCGCCCTTCCAGTCGCCGAACTGCGCGTCCAGCAGCGGCACGATCTCGCCCAGGGTGGTGTCGCCGACCACGATCAGGGTGGCGTTCTCCGGGCGTACCCAATCGCGGTGGAAGTCGACCAGGTCCTCGCGCTGCAGCGCCGCGATCGCCGGCTCGGTGCCGGTGCCGCTGAACGGGATCGCGTACGGATGGCCGGCGCCGTACAGCAGCGGCGGCAGCACCCGCATCGCCACGCCGTTGGGCTGGGCCTTCTCCTGGCGGATGCCGGCGATCCAGCTGGCGCGGATCCGCTCGATCTCGTTCGGCGCGAAGCGCGGCCGCCGCAGCATGTCCGCATACAGCGCCAGCGACGGCGCCAGGTTCTCCTTCAGCGCCGACAGATAGGCATTGCTGCCGTCCAGCGAGGCGCCGGCGGACAGCGACGCGCCCAGGGCCTCGGCCGCATCGGCGAACGCCAGCGCATCGCGGTCGCCGGCACCCTCGTCGAGCATGCCCATGGCGAAACTGGCCGTGCCCGGCTTGCGTCCCTGGTCGGCGCTGTACCCGCCCTTGAATTCGTAGCTGAACTGCACCACCGGCACGTCGTGGCGCTCGGCCAGGATCACCGTGCTGCCGTTCTTCAGCGTGGCGCGCTGCAGCGCGGGGAACTTCAGCTGCGGGAACTGGGTGGTCCTGGGCGGGCCGGCGCTGCGGTCGACCACGCTGGGCAGCGCGCTGTATCTGGGATCGACCGGCGGCGGATTCAGCGGCGCCGGCTGCACGGTCGGCTCCTCGGCCATCGCCACGCGCTCGCCCGGCTGGACCAGCAAGGTGTAGTCGCCCTTGCCCAGCCATTTGCGGCCGACCGCGGTGAGATCGCGCGGGCGGGTGGAGGCGATGGTCGCCAGGGAGGTGCGGAAGCAGCCGGGGTCGCCGGTGTACACCGCGCACTCGGCCAGCACGTCGGCCTTGCCGCCGAAGCCACCGATGCGTTCGACACCGCGGATGAAGCCGGCGCGGAAGGCGGTCTTGGCGCGCGCCAATTCGGCCTTGTCCGGCCCCTTGTCCAGCAGCCGGCGCACTTCCTCGTCGATCGCCGCCTCGACCCTGGCCGGGTCCACGCCCTGCTTGACCATGGCGATGATGCCGAAGCCGGAGCCGAGCTGCGACGCCCACACCGAGGCGCTGATCTGGTCGACCAGCTTGTCCTGGTGGACCAGGCGCCGGTCCAGCCGCGAGGACTTGGCGCCACCCAGCACCTGCGCGAGCAGTTGCAGGCGATCGACATCCTCGGTGCCGGTCTGCGCCACGTTCCAGACGCGGTAGATCCGCGTCTGCGGCACCTTGTCGGTCATGGTCTCGCGGCTGGACTGGCTGCGCTGGGCCACGTCGACCTTGGGCTGGGCCATGGTCGGGCCGGCCGGGATGTCGCCGAAGTAGCGCGTCACCTTCTCCTTGGCCGTGGCCAGGTCGATGTCGCCGGCCAGCACCAGTACCGCGTTGTTGGGCCCGTACCAGGTGCGGAACCACTGCTTCACGTCGGCCAGCGAGGCCGCGTTGAGGTCGTTCATCGAGCCGATGACGGTGTGGTGGTACGGGTGGCCGGACGGGTACAGCGCGCGGCTCAGCCGGCTCCAGGCCTGGCCGTACGGCTGGTTTTCGCCCTGGCGCTTCTCGTTCTGCACCACCCCGCGCTGTTCGTCCAGCGCGGCCTGGTCGATGGCGCCGAGCAGGTGGCCCATGCGGTCCGACTCCATCCACAGCGCCATGTCCAGCGCGGTGGTCGGCACGGTCTCGAAGTAGTTGGTGCGGTCGCTGTTGGTGGTGCCGTTCTGGTCGGTGACGCCGACCTGCTTGAAGGGCTCGAAGAACTCGCCGTGGTGGTTCTCGCTGCCCTGGAACATCAGGTGCTCGAACAGATGCGCGAACCCGGTGCGCCCGGCCGGCTCGTCCTTGGCGCCGACGTGGTACCAGAGGTTGACCGCCACGATCGGTGCCTTGCGATCGGTGTGCACCACCACCCGCAGCCCATTGGGCAGGGTGAATTGTTCGTAGGCGATATCCACCGACGTGGCGGCGGCGGGCCTGGCCGCCGTCGAAGGCGGCGCGTAGCCCAGTGCGCCGAGCGCGACGGACAGGGCAACGGCCAGCAGGGCGCCACGCGGGCGTGTCGAGACAGTCATGCGGATCCTTCTTCCTTGGGGCCAGTGAAACAGCCGGTGAACGCCGATCGTACCGGGCGTACTGCACGGCGCGCATTCCGCCGTTGTCGCTGACGTCCTTCTTCTAAGGCGCCGCAACCGCCCCAGCAGTGGATCGGTTACCGCCACGGACTGTGCGGCGGTGTCCGCGTCCGACGTACGCGAGCGCCCGGGTGTCCGCCCCCGGACACTTTCCACGACTCAATTTTCCTTTAAATACAGAAGCTTGTAGTTGGCACGCGGCCTGCTTACATATCCTCGAACGAGGGAGTTCGCCCGATTTAGTGAATGCAAGCTTAATGAAACTGCCGAGCGCGAAAAAGTTCTTGCGCCCCCTGATTAGGTGTACTACCTTACTACCACACCACTGATCAACAACACCAACGAGGCCCGCCATGAAAACCACCACGCTGCTCCTGACCGCCGCCATCGCCGCCCTGTTCGCCGCGCCGTCCTTCGCCGCCGCGCAGATCACCACCCTGGAGACCGTGCAGGTGCGCCCGTCGGCCGACCAGATCGCCCAGCGCAACGTCGAGCAGACCAGCGGCATCGCCACCTTGGCCGCAGTGCAGGTGCGCCCCTCCGCCGAGCAGATCGCCGAGCGCGACGCCACACTGTCCGGCGGCATCACCACCCTGGCCGCGGTGCAGGTGCGCCCGTCGGCCGAGCAGGTCGCCGAACGCGACCTTGCGCAGGCCGCCGGCCAGCACGTGGTGACCCTGGCCACCGTGCAGGTGCGTCCGGATGCGGACATGGGCAGCATGCTGGCGATCGGCGACGTGGTCGGCGAGACGCTGGATAGCGCGATGCTGCAGTTGCAGCCGAGCCTGCAGAAGCTGGGCCAGGACATGGCGGTCGGCCTGATGCGCTGAACAGGCAGCAAGGCCTCCGCGCCGGCGCGTACACTGCGCCGATGATCGCGACCCCAACGCTGCACGTTCTGCTGTACCAGCCCGAGATTCCGCCCAACACGGGCAACGTCATCCGCCTCTGCGCCAATACCGGCGCGCAACTGCACCTGATCGAGCCGCTGGGCTTCGAGCTCGGCGACCGTCAACTCAAGCGCGCCGGCCTGGACTATCACGAGTACGCACGACTGCAGGTCCACGCGTCGCTGGAAGCGGCCCTGCAGGCCATCGCGCCGCGTCGCCTGTTCGCCCTCAGCACCCGCAGCAGCACCCGCTACGACACGCCCACCTTCGCCGACGGCGACGCCTTCCTGTTCGGCCCGGAAACCCGCGGCCTGCCGGACACCGTGCTGGAACAGGTGCCCGACGCGCAGCGCCTGCGCCTGCCGATGCAGCCGCACAACCGCAGCCTCAACCTGTCCAACGCGGTCGCGGTGGTGGTGTTCGAGGCGTGGCGGCAACTGGGTTTTCCCGGCGCCGATTGAGCGCGTGGCGCGCAGCGCCCGGAAGCGAAGCGCTTCGATCCGGGGGGACGAAAAGATCCGCAGCCTGTCCTGCCCGATCGCGTCTGACCCCGCCGGAAGCGGCCGACGCTTCTACACTGGGTCTGGGCGGCGCCTTCCCTGCATCCAGTGACACGCCGCCCGTCGTGCTCCTACCAGGCTCCCCGAATGGCATCGCACACCCAACCCAACGCCAGTGACTGGGTCAGGATCCAGCGCGACCGGGAAACCGGTATCGAAAGCGTGCATGCGCATTTCCGCGGGCATGCCTACGATCCGCACGATCACGACGAAGTGCTGGTCGGCGTGACCCTGCAGGGCGTGCAGCGCTTCCGTTGCCAGCGTGCGCTGCACACCAGCACGCCCGGGCGTGCCATGCTCATCGAACCGGGCGCGGTCCACGACGGGCATGCGCCGGCCGAGGACGGTTTCACCTACGCGATGCTCTACCTGCCACAGCGCTGGGTGGCGGAAGCACTGCAACGCCGCGGGCAGCAGGATGGTTCCGCGCTGCATCCGGGATTCCGCACGACCCTGGCCGACGACGCCGCACTGAGCGCGGCGATACGCCAGGCGTTCCTGGCGATCCATCAGCGCGAAGGCCGGCTGGCGCGGGACCAGAGCCTGGACCGCATGATGCGCCTGCTCTCCCCGCACCTGTCGGCCGAGGCGCAGCGCCCTTGCGCGTCGACCCCAACCGTGGCGCGTGCCAGGGATTTTCTGCACGCGCAGATGGCGCGCGACGTCAGCCTCGATGAGCTTGCCGACCACGCCGACCTGGATCGGTTCCGCCTCACCCGGCAATTCCAGCGCACGTTCGGCCTCTCGCCGCATGCCTACCTGATCCGACTGCGCCTGCGCGTTGCCCGCGCCCTGCTGGCGGATGGACAGGAGCCGGCGGACGTGGCGCTCAAGGTCGGATTCGCCGATCAGAGCCATCTGGGCCGCTGGTTCAAGCGCGCCTACCGGCTCACGCCGGCCGCGTACCGGCGGCAATGTACGGGCGGTGCTGCACAGGCGTTCTAGAACGCAGCGGCGACGACGCGGACCATGGCGCCTCACCCAGACCGCGGAGTTGCGCATGTTCGATACCAAAGTGGCCCTGATCGTCCGCAACGACCTGGCGACCTGGCAACGCCTGAACGTGGCCGCCTTCCTGGCGACGGGCATCGCCGCGGCCGCCCCCGACGCGATGGGCGACCCGTACATCGATGCCAACGGCCAGCGCTACGGCCGCCTGCTCGGGCAACCGATGCTGGTGTTCGAAGCCGATCTCGATGGGCTTCAGGCCGCGCACCGCGTGGGGCTGGCGCGCGAGATCACCGTGCTGCCGTATGTATTTGCCATGTTCTCGACCAGCCACGATGCGGCCAATCGCCAGGCGTTCGCTGCGGAAGATCCTGGGAACCTCAACCTGGTGGGCCTAGGCCTGCGCGGACCGAAGAAGGCCATCGAAAAAGCCACCAAGGGCCTGGCGCTGCATCGGTAGACGCGTCAGGACAGATCGTGCAGGTCCTTGCCCAGCGGCGGCCCCAGCCGCCAATCGGAGAAGCGGACGTTCAAGCCCTCGCGCTCCGGTGTGCACGTCATCGGGCCGACGAGGTAAGAGGACGCCACCGGGAACGGGCACAGCCGCACCAGCGGCCAGTACTTGCCGTCGCGCGAGACCTGCAGGCGCAGCACGCCCTTTTCCACGGTGGCACGCATCCAGAAATCCGACGCGTCCGCTTCGTACGGGCCGGTGGCCCAGTCCGAACGGCCGTCGGTCAATACGCTGCTGAGCATCGGCCGCCCGTCGCTCAGCTCGATGCCGGCCTTGACCCAGCGGCGCTCGTCGACCCGCACCATGAGGCCGGCCTGATCGTAGAGCTGCTCGAACCTGCCGCGCACGCGCAATTGGCAGGTGAAGCGCGCGGGTGCGGCGATGCCGAGGAAGTGCCCGCTGTCGCGGGTGAACCCGTAGTGGGTTTCGCGCCAGAAATCGCTGCCCTTGTCGGTGACCACGTCGAGCACGCCGCCCGGCAGGATCCGATGGACCTTTGGCGCATTGAGCCAGGTGCCGGCCTCCCAACCGGCGGGCGCGGCGGCGTGCACCCCGGTGGCGAGCACCACGCCACCAGCGGCGAGCCCGCCCACGGTCGCCCGGCGCCCGATATCCACGTCCCGCTCTCCGCCTTTGGCCATCGCGCCGCTCCCCACGTCGCTGGTTGCGAGGCGCCATCGCGGCGATGGCCTTCGTCGACCTCATCGGCGAATTTGTACATCCGTACCAATTGAGGCGTCAACCGCGACCTGCGATCATCGGCCTTCGTCGAGACAGCGTTGGACAGGCATGAGCGGCAGGACCTGGCGCCAGGATCCGCATCGGAAGGAAGCGATCGAGCAGGCCGCGCTGCGGGTGATCCTGGACCACGG
Source organism: Xanthomonas sp. NCPPB 1132 (assembly GCF_056629235.1). Classification (NCBI taxonomy): domain Bacteria; kingdom Pseudomonadati; phylum Pseudomonadota; class Gammaproteobacteria; order Lysobacterales; family Lysobacteraceae; genus Xanthomonas; species Xanthomonas sp. NCPPB 1132. Next base: position 4,802,577 of record NZ_CM152819.1, read on the forward strand.
CGTCGCCGGCACCACCTTCCGCAAGGTGGCTGCGGAGGCCGGTGTTCCGCTGAGCGCCACCACCTATTACTTCGGTTCGATGCACGACCTGCTGGTGGCCGCGTTCACCCGGTTTTCCCAGGAGGTATCCACCGACTTCGCCGCCGAAATCCGCGCCGCGCAGAACCACGCGCAGGCCCTGGACGCGGTGGTGAACATCATCTTCGCCGAGGGAACGGCGTCGCCGCGGGTGCTGCTGCTGAGCTACGAGCTGTATGCCTTCGCCCGCCGGCACCCGGCGCTGACCGCGATCATGCAGCAGTGGATGGCCAGGAGCCGGGCCGCGCTGGAAACGCATTTCTCCATCGCCGCATCCGCCGCCATCGACGCCTTCATCGAAGGCGCGACGATCCACCGCTCAGTCGTGCCCATGGACAGGCAGCACGTGCGCGACGCGATCGAGACGCTCGCCGCGCTGTAGGAAGACGACAGAGGCACGCGGGCATCCTCGCTCCCCCGGCAACGCGAGGCACGGCTTCGGTGATGACCCCGAGCCTGCAGGGTCGCGCCGTGGCGTGCCCAGCCAAGCCGGGCTGATCCGGCGCACCCTGGACCATGCGCAGAAGCACGCTTTGGATGAGGATCATCAACTGCTTGCCGGCAGCGCTTGCAGAGCGGTGTGAACTGCATCCCGGCAGCGTGCTGCCGTTTCTGAACACGGCGTTTAATTTATGTACTAGTCAGTTCGGGATTCAGGGCGAGTTCGGGTCGCTAACGGATAATTTACATATCGGCAGCGAACGGCCCCACGCCTCAGCGCCGACAAACCAATAACGAAGGTACCCGATTATGAAGACCTCTCTGCTTGCTCTCGGCCTCCTGGCCACCCTGCCGTTCGCCGCTTCGGCTGCCGAAGGCCTTTCCTACAACTATGCCGAAGCCGGCTACGTCAAGACCGACGCCAGCGGCGGCGATGCCGACGGCTGGGCGGTCAAGGGTTCCTACGCGTTCCACCCGAACTTCAGCGTGTTCGGCGACTTCAACCGCCAGAAGACCGACTTCGGCGATGTGCGCGTCGACCAGTGGCGCGTCGGCGCCGGCTACAACCACGAGATCGCGACCAGCACCGACCTGGTGACCCGCGTGGCCTACAACCGTTTCGCCCCGGAATACGGCACCAAGTTCAACGGCTGGAGCGCCGAAGCGGGTATCCGCACCGCGTTCAACCCGTACCTGGAAGTCTATGCCCTGGGTGGTTACGAGGACTACCTGAAGAAGGACGGCGTCAATCCGGAAGGCACCTTCTACGGCCGTCTGGGCGCCCAGGCCAAGCTGAACCAGAACTGGGGCCTGAGCGCCGACCTGAAGATGGACCGCCACGGCGACAAGGAATGGTTCGTCGGCCCGCGCTTCAGCTGGTAAGCGCTGCCTAGCGCCGCGCGCGTCGTCTCTCTCTCCCGCCGCGCGCGGTTCGGAAAGCCCGGTCCCACGACCGGGCTTTTTTTGCCTGCCGACCCGGCCCGCCGCTGGCCCACGGATGTGCAGACACGAAAACGCCCGGCCAGGCCGGGCGTTTTCGTGTCCGGCGGTGGCCGGATCAACTGAACAAGGTGATCGGGTACTCGGGCTTCTGTTCGCGCGCCAGCAACTGCTGCAGGCCGACCGCCGGGGTCAGCTCGCCATGCAGGACCGCGCGCACCGCGTTGGAGATCGGCAGATCGATGCCGTGGCGCTCGGCCTGGCGCATCACCTCGTCGGCGGTCTGCACCGACTCGACCACCTGACCGATCGCACGCACCGCCTCCTGCAGCGGTTGCCCACGGCCCAGCGCCAGGCCCAGCCGGCGGTTGCGCGACAGGTCGCCGGTACAGGTGAGCACCAGGTCGCCGAGTCCGGCCAACCCCATCAGGGTTTCCGGCTTGGCGCCGATCGCCGCGGCCAGCCGCAGCATCTCGTTGAGGCCGCGGGTGATCAGGCCGGCACGGGCGTTGAGGCCCAGTTCCATGCCGTCGGCCACACCGGTGGCCACCGCCAGCACGTTCTTCATCGCCCCGCCCAGCTCGGCACCGACCATGTCGTCGCCGGTATAGGCGCGGAAGGTCGGGCCGTGCATCGCATCGGCGACCTGCTGCGCGAACGCGGCATCGCCGTGCACGGTCACCGCGGTCGGCAGGTCCAGGGCCACTTCCTTGGCGAAGGACGGGCCGGTCACGACCGCCAGCGGTACGTCCTCGCCGAGGATCTCCTGCGCCACTTCATGCAGGAAACGCCCCGACCCGGGCTCGAAGCCCTTGGTCGCCCAGGCCACGCCGGCCTGCGTCGGGCGCAGCGGCGCGAGCTGGCGCAGGGTGTCGGTGAACGCATGCGACGGCACCACCACCAGGATCCAGTCGGCGCCATCAATGGCCGCCGCCAGGTCGGTGGTGGCCTGCAGGCCCTCCGGCAACGCGATCCCCGGCAGGTAGCGCGGGTTTTCGTGGCGCTGCCCGATGGCCTCGGCGACCACGGCATCGCGACCCCACAGCACGGTCGGATACCCGTGCCGTGCGGTCAGCGACGCCAGCGCCGTGCCCCAGGAGCCGGCGCCGAGGACGGCGATCTTCTTCTTGGCGTTATCGCGCATGCGCAACGGCGAACGCGCTCAGGCGTTGCCGGCCGGCTCCGAATCGGCCAGCGACTGGCCCTCGCCCTGCTGCGCGCGCTGGCGCAGGGTCTCGGCGTACAGGGCCTCGAAGTTGATCGGCTGCAGGAAGAACGGCGGGAAGCCGCCGGCCTGGATCAGGTCGCTGACCAGCGAGCGCACGTACGGGAACAGGATGCTCGGGCACTGGGTACCGAGCAGCACGTCCACCGCCTGCGGGTCCAGGCCGACCAGGCCGAACACGCCGGCCTGCTGCACTTCGGCCACGTAGGCGGTCTTGCCGCCGGCGGTGCAGGTCAGGGTCACGGCCAGCACGACTTCGAAGGCCTGCTCGTTCAGCTGCTGCACGCGCTGGTTGAGGTTGAGCTGCAGTTCCGGCTGCGCGTTGTCGTTGAACACCGACGGCGCGTTGGGGGACTCGAAGGACACGTCCTTGACGTAGATCTTCTCGATGGTGAAAGCGGGACCGGCCGCGGCGTCGGCCGGCGCCGCGGCGCCGTTGTTGGTGAGGTCGGACATTGCTTGACTCCGGTGGATTCGGTAATAGAAAGAAACGGGATTATCACACGCCGGCCGCGACCCTCTAGGTCGGGCCGGACGCGGTGTCTCAGCGGCCCTTGACCAGCGGCAGCTCGGCCTGCTGCCAAGCGGCGATGCCGCCCTCGAGCACGTAGACCTGCTCGAAGCCGGCCTTCTTCAACTGCTTGGCGGCGCCGTCGGCGGTGGTGCCGGTGCGGCAGACCAGCACCACCGGCTGCGCCTTGGCGTTGGCCACCAGCTTGTGCTCGGGGCCGAACTGGCTGGCGGTGGCATTGCGGCTGCCGGCGATGTGTCCCTTCTCGAAATCGGCCGAGGCCGACAGGTCGACCACCACCGCATTGCCGGCGTTGATCAGGCGGGTCAGCTCGGCCGGCCGCAGGCTCTTGTAGCCACGGAACAGGCGCGCCACTTCGGTGACGATCAGGGCGATGGTCAGGCCCACCAGGGCCAGGGCCAGCATCGGGTTGCGGCCGGCGAAGGCCAGCAGTTCTTCGAAGTTCACGGGACTCGGGGGCTGGAAGCGGGCGCCGATTGTCGCACAGCTCGGCGACCGCGCTACTGGCCGTTCCACAGGTCCGGCAGGCCGTCCTGCAGCCACCAGGTCTTGGCCTCGGGGTCCCAGCGCCAACGCTCGCGGTAGCGGACGATGCGCTCGGCCTGGGTATTGCGGTTGATCACGCCCAGTTCGATCTCGCGCAGCGCCTCGCCGTCGCCGACCGCGCCGCCGCCGACCTTGTAGGAGGAGACCTGGATCTGCCGGTAGCGCTCCAGTTGCAAGTCGGTCAGCGGATGCGCCTGGCGGTAGGCCGGGTCGACCACCTGCCAGGCGGTCTCGAACTCGCTCCAGCGGACCGCCGCGGCGTAGGCGGTCTGCAGATCGTCGAGCTTGCGTTGTTGCGCGCGGCTGCCGGCCACGGCCGCGCCGGTCCAGCCCAGCAGCAACAGCAGCGCGAGCGCGCGGAACATCGAAGGCATGGGCAGCGTCCAGGTGGCGGCGCGCGGGGCGCGCGATCCGCGCATCCTACCCCTTGGCGATGGCCACGAAGCGACCGCTCAGGGTCGCCGCCGCCGCCGCGCCGGGCGCGCCGATCTGGGCCTGGATGCCGATGCGGGCGCGGCCGCGCTGGCGGAAGGTATTCACGAACACCCCCCAGTCGGCCTCCGCATCGGCATTGGCCTGCAGATCGGCGTACAGCGGCGCCAGGTAGCGCACCTGGCTGTCGGCGACGTAGACGTCGGCCTGCAGGCCGGCGCGGTGCAGTTCGCAGTTGACCAGTCCCCAGCCGGCCAGGGTCATCACCGAGCCCAGGCTGCCGCCGAAGGCGTTGCCCTTGTCGTTGATGTTGGCCGCCAGCGGTGCGACCAGCTGCAGGCGCTGCTCGGCATACTCGTGCACGGCGACCTGCAGCGCCGCCACCGGCGGCATGGCCTGGAACTGCCGCTGTAATTGCTGCAGGAACGCCTCGAAGGAAAGATCCGCTGCCATGATGCGATTGTGCTGCCGGTGGGGGCTCGCATAATGCCTGGCATGAGCGCGCATGCAACCGCCGCCCCGGCCTGGACCCTGATCTCGCTGCGCCCGCAGGGCGAGCACGCGCCGCTGCGGCGGGCCGCGGCGCGCTGCGGCGCACGGGTGCTGGCGGTATCGCCGTGGCGGCTGCGGCCGCGCGCCGATCCCGCCACCCGCGCGGCCCTGGCCGCGGCGCTGGACGCGCCGCGGGTCATCGTCAGCAGCCCGGCGGCGGTGCGCGCCGCCGCGGCGCTGCAGCCGCTGGCGGCACAGCCCGGCCAGCGCTGGCTGGCGGTGGGCGCAGGCACGGCGCGCGCCTTGCGCCAGCACGGCATCGCCGAAGTGGCGACGCCGGCGCGGATGGACAGCGACGGTCTGCTGGCACTGCCGGAACTGGCCGCGCACGACCTGCCGGTGGGACTGATCACCGCCCCCGGCGGCCGGGGCCTGATCGCCGCGCACCTGCAGGCGCGCGGCACCCCGCTGCTGCGCGCCGACGTGTACGTGCGCGAACCGGTACGACTGCGCGCGGCCGACCTGGCCCGCCTGCGTGCGGCGCCGCCCGGCGTGCTGGCGCTGAGCAGCGGCGAGGCGCTGCAACAGCTGCTGGCGCAGTTGCCGGAGGAGTTGGCCCGGGCTTGGCGCGCGCGGCCGGTAGTCGCAGCCAGCGCGCGCCTGGCCACCCTTGCCGCGGACCTGGGCTTCGTCGACGTCGCCCAGGCGGCCGGGCCGATGCCGCAGCAGTTGGTCGCCGCAGCGGCCGCGATCGTAACGCGCTCGCCACCTCGCTGAACGCGGACCGCCGCCCGGCTTGCGGCCGCAGTGCCGCTCACGCCATGCTCCGGCGGTGCCGCGCCGACCGCCGCCTTGCTCGCGACGGGCGACGGCCCCCAGGACGCTGCCGATGACCGACGAAATCCCGATCACGCCTCGCCGTTCCACACGCTGGATCTGGTTGCTGCTGGTGCTCGCCACGCTGGCCGCGCTGGCGTTCGCCGGCTGGCGTGGCTGGGACTGGTGGCAGGCGCGCAGCGCGCGCGAACTGGCCCAGCAGTCGGACCTGCAGCAGCAACTGCAGGCCTTGCAGCAGGCCCAGGACAGCCTGCGTCGCGACCAGCGCGCCACCGCGCAGCGGCTGCAGGACGCGGCCAGCACCAACCGCGTACTGCGCGATGAAATGCTCGGCCTGAGCCAGCGCAGCGCGCTGCTGGAGGCCAATGTCGCCAAGCTCGCCGATTCCAACCGTCACGGCGCGCAGGCGTTGCGCCTGGACGAGGTCGAACTGCTGCTCAACCAGGGCCAGCAGCGGCTGCTGCTGGCCGGCGATGCGGCCGGCGCGCGGCGTGCCTACGCGCTGGCCAGCGGTGTGCTGGACGGCATCGACGATCCGCAATTCCTCAACCTGCGCCAGGCGCTGCTGCAGGAACGCACTGCGCTGGACGCGCTGGGCGACGGACCGCAGGCACGCCTGGCCGCGCAACTGGATGCCTTTGCCGCCAGCCTCGCCACCCTGCCGACGCAATTGCCGGAGAACGCGCAACAGCCGCTGTGGCAACGCCTGCTGGCGCCACTGGTGAAGATCCGGCCCTCGCAGGGCGGTGTGTTGGTCGCCAGTTCCGAGCGGGTCTCGGCCCACGACGCGCTGCAGCTCGACCTGACCCTGGCGCGCGCGGCGCTGGAACGCGGTGACACGCGTGGCTATCGCAGCGCCCTGGCCGGCGCCGGGCGCTGGCTGTCGCGGCTGTGGCCGGAGTCGCCGCAGCTGCGTGAACGCCGCGCCGCGCTGCGCACCCTGGCCAATGCCGATCTGCGCCCGACCATTCCCGAACTCGGAACCACCCTGCAACAGTTGCGCGCGATGCGCGACGCAAGGAGCCCGTCATGAAATCCCTCCGTTCCCTGATCGTGCTGTTGATCGTCATCGCGCTGGGCGTGATCGGTGCGCAATGGCTGGGACAGGACCAGGTGCGCCAGCTCGGCGAGGTGATCGTGCGCGTCGGCGGCACCGACTACATCGCCTCGCTGCCGCAGGCCTCGCTGCTGCTGGTGATTGCGTTCCTGGCGCTGTGGCTGGTGTGGAACGTGCTCAGTTTCCCGTTCCGCGCCTGGGGTCGGCGCCGCCGCAAGCAGTCGCGCGCGCGTCTGCTCGACGGTCTGGCCGCCGCCCACGCCGGCCAGTGGACGCGGGCGGAGAAGCAACTCAACGCCGCCGCCGAAGACCCCGAGGTCAGCGCCATCGCCCTGATCGCCGCAGTGCGCGCGGCCGATGCGCGCGGCGACCGCGAGGCGACCGAGCGCCACCTGCGGCGCCTGGCCGAACGCGATGCCGCCGCGCATTCACTGCTGCTGGCCGAACTGCATCTGGAGCAGCAGCGCCCGGTCGATGCGATCAATGCGCTGGACGTGGCCGCAGCGCAGCCGCTGCCGCCGCGTGGGCTGTTGCTGCGCACCGAGGCGCTGACCCGCATCGGTCGTGCCGGCGAGGCCTACGGACAGCTCGGCGCGATCCGCCAGCAGCAGGCGTTGCCGCTGGAGGCGATCGCGACGCTGGAAACGCGCCTGGCCGCGGCCTCGCTGGACCAGGCCGCCGATGCCAATGCCCTGGCCGAGCGCTGGGAGAGCCTGCCCAAATCGCTGCGCAGCGAGCCGGCGGTGGTCGCCGCCTACGCGGTACGCGCGGCGGCGCTGCGCTGGGACGATGCGGCGCTGCGCAGCCTGGAGCAGGCGCTGGACACGCGCTGGGACGAAGGCCTGGCCGCGCTGTACGGACGCCTGCCGGTGGAGAAATACGATTCGCGCCGTGCCAGTGCGCAGCGCTGGCTGCAGGCGCATCCGGACAGCCCGGCGCTGCTGCTGACCCTGGCGCGCCTGGCCCGGCACCAGCAGCAGTGGCCGCAGGCGGAGGAATTCCTGCACCGTGCGCTGGCGCTCGGCGCCGGCGCCGAGGCCTGGGAGATCTTCGGCGACGGCTATGCCGACGCCGGCGACATGCTCGCGGCGCAGCGCTGCTACGCCAATGCACTGCGCGTGCAGCGTGGCGAGCCGGCCCAGCCGCTGCCGGAGCCGGTGGCGCCGGTATCCTCGGTCGCGCCGGAGCTGGGCAGCACGGAGCATCGCGACGAGCACGGGTTTCCGCGGCTGGAGGGCTGAGTCCGATTGCTCCGTAGGAGCGGCTTCAGCCGCGACGGGGCATTCTCTGGGAGGCCCCGTCGCGGCTGAAGCCGCTCCTACAGAATGCGTCCCGGCGTTGTTAGAAATGCCCGAGCCTACAAGACCAGGCCAGGCACGCTGATCCGCGGCGAGAGCGCGTCATTGGATGCTTCCGAACGCGGCAGCGCACCCCCATCACTCCTGGGCCGAGCAGCGAAGAAGGGCACGGCGGAACGCATGGCCCGCGTTGTGCATTCAGGCCAGCCGCTCGCCAGTCATCGATTCCGAAGCTAGGCCGGCGCGTCCGTCCGCTCAGCGCCTCAGAGACGGCGGCAGCGCCGGCAGGCGCGCCAGGAACGCGGGTGCCAGGCCCTTGTAGCGCGCGTAACGCTCGTCCATGCGCCGCGGCACCAGGATGCGCGCGCCAAACATGCCCCAGATCAGCATGACCAGGAACACGGCGCCTCCCAGCCAGAACCCGCGCTCACCGCCGACGGCGAATCCCAGCAGGGGACCAACCAGGAAGGCACCCGCGATTAACAGGATGTAACGGTTGCGCCGACGCCGATGCTCCGCGCACATCCCGAGCACATGGCTGCTGCGCTTGCGCGCGACCAGCGCCGCGATCGCATAGACCAGGATACTCAACAAGATCAGCGCGTACCAACCCGGCGCGTGCCAGTAGAAGGTGCGCTTTTTGAGTTCATCGTTGCGCAGCGCCGCCCCGCACTTCACACAGTGCGGCGGAAACGGCGCATCGCGCAGGCACACCAACTCGCCACCGGCGCGCCACAACGTTTCGCCCGGCAACGGCGGCGGCAGGCTGGACGGGCTGGCGACGCTTGGCGCCTGGTACGGATTGAAACTGCCCTGCTCGGTCATGGCCTGCGCCCCCTGCGCGCCGTCGCCCGCGTGGCGCGGGCGAATCGGTGGGCATGGTAGCGCGGATGCAGCGCGGTCAATGCCGGGGCGGCGCGGCAGGACCGAAGGCCGTGGCGCGGCGCGCGCCGGCACGGGAGCCCGCGCGTGGGTGACGCTCAGCGCTCGACGATCGCCACCACGCCCATGCCGCCGGCGGTGCAGATCGAGATCAGCGCGCGGCCACCGCCGCGTTCGACCAGTTGCTTGGCGACGGTGGCGACGATGCGCGCGCCGGTCGCGGCGAACGGATGGCCGGTGGCCAGCGACGAGCCCACCGGATTGATCTTGGCCGGATCGATCTGCCCCAGCGGCGCGTCCAGGCCGAGCCGGGTGCGGCAGTAGTCCTCGCTCTCCCACGCACGCAGGGTGCACAGCACCTGCGCGGCGAAGGCCTCGTGGATCTCATAGATGTCGAAGTCCTGCAGGCGCAGGCCATGGCGCTTGAGCATCTCCGGCACGGCCACGGTCGGCGCCATCAGCAGGCCTTCGCCGTGCACGAAATCCACCGCCGACACCTGCGCATCGCGCAGGTAGGCCATCGGCACGTGGCCATGCGCCTGCGCCCATTCTTCCGAGGCCAGCAGCACCGCGGCGGCGCCGTCGGTGAGCGGAGTGGAATTGGCGGCGGTCAGGGTGCCGCGGCCGCTGACCTTGTCGAAGGCCGGCTTCAACGTGGCCAGCTTCTCCAGCGAGGTATCCGCGCGCAGGATGTTGTCGCGCTCCACGCCGCGGAACGGCGCGATCAGGTCGGCGAAGAAGCCGCGCTCGTAGGCGGCGGCCAGCTTGTGGTGCGAGGACACCGCCCAGGCATCCTGCGAATCGCGCGAGATGTTCCACTGCTTGGCCATGTCCTCGCAGTGGTCGCCCATGCTCTTGCCGGTGCGCGGCTCGGCCACGCCCGGGAACTCGGGCTTGAGCTCGGCGAACTTGAAGCCGCGGGTCAGCGCGCGCAGCTTGTCGCCGGTGCTCTTGGCACGGTTGGCCGCCAGCAGGCGCGCGCGCAGCTTCTTGCCGTAGACGATCGGTACTTCGGAGGTGGTGTCCGAGCCGCCGCCGATGCCCGATTCGATCTGCCCCAGCGCGATCTTGTTGGCGACGGTGATGATGCTGTCCAGGCTGGTGCCGCAGGCGCGCTGCAGGGTGATACCCGGGGTCAGCGGCGACAGCCCGGAGGACAGCGCCGCCTCGCGGCCCAGGTTCCAGTCGCTGGAGTGCTTGATCACCGCGCCCATCGCCACTTCGCCCAGCTGCTGCCCGTGCAGCCCGTAACGCTCGACCAGCGCGCCCAGCGTACGCACCGACATGCCGAGGTTCCCGACATCCGCATACGCCGTGTTCTGCCGGCAAAACGGAATGCGGACGCCGCCGAGAATGGCGACGGGACGGGCTGCTGGCATGGGATTACCTCGCGCGAGGGAAGTCAGGGACATGGCCTGCACGGTAGCGCAGGCATAATGAAGCGAGTGTAGCTATGCGCCCGCGACGGGCCAACCGCCAATCCCATGACCCAAGCCTCCGCCAACCGCCACGCCCACGGGGTGATCGCCCTGGAATTGTCCTCCGGGCGCGAACCGGCGCATCCGGCGCTGCCGCATGCGCAGGCCGCCGAACTGGCCGAGAAGGTCGGCCGCGACCTGGCGCAACTGGTGCCGGCGGTGCGCGAACTGGAACTGAGCCTGGCCGGCGCGCATTTCGATCCGGCCGAAGCGCTGCGTCAGGGCTGGCCGCTGCACCGGCGCCTGGAAGAACTCGCCGCCCGCGCGCCCGGCCGCGCCGAAGGCCCGCGGTTGCTGGCCTTCGGTACCGATGCCGACGGCAGCGTACCGCTGCCGTTCCAGGCCGACCCTGGCCTGCGCGGCGGCGCGTTGCGGGTGGTGCCGTTCCTGCTCAGCGGCCCGGCCGACACCGTGCAGGCCGTGGCCGAAGCGCTGGAGGACGTGTTGCTGGCACAGGGCATGGCGCAAGCGGACACCGCGCTGCTGGCACAGCAGGGCTTCGGCGCGCAGATCGAGCACGCCCGCTACCTGACCGGCAACGACCTGGCAGCGATGATGTCGATGCAGTACGACAACCAGGGCCTGGCGCCGCTGTGGCCGCTGATCGAGACCGCGCTGCTGGCGCCGGACCAGGAAGAATGGCTGCAGTCCCCTCCGGAGCCGCTGCTGCGCTACCGCGAAGGCGAGGTGCGCATGGCGCTGTTCGACCCCGCCAGCTGGTGCGCGCACTACGCCTACGACCGCCAGGACTGCGAACGCCTGCAGCGGGTCTACGAGCAGTACCTGGCGCGCCAGCGGCAACTGGCCGCGGTGCTCGAGGCCCACGGCCTGCCGGTGCTGTACGTGCATTGCGAGAGCGGGCAGGACGCCAAGCAGGCGTTGCTGGCGGCTTGAGCCGCCTCGGCACCTCCGGTGACGTGTCACCGCCCGATCGGAGCAAGCGGGCCGGCGATGACCTCCCGGCGGACGCCCGTTGCAGAGAGAACGCGATGCCGGGCTGACGCGGCAACAGGCGGCCGCACCGGAATGTCGCAGCATCCGCGGCGCTGCCCTGGCACGCAGGGTTGCAGCACTTGATTTCCAGCGGGGACATCCATGCACACCGTGTTGACCGTGGAAGCGCTGTGCGCATGTCAGCAAGCGGGCGAACACCTCAAGTTCGTCCACTTCTGGGGGCATACGCCGAAACAGCCTGGCGCCATCGACCGCAGTTGCTTCAGCCAATGGTTCGAGGCGCCCTTCGTGCTCGATTCGGTGACCTATCCCACCGCCGAGCATTACATGATGGCCGGCAAGGCGCGGCTGTTCGGCGATCACGCCGCCTGTGCCCGCATCCTGGCCGCGGCGCATCCCGGCGAGGCAAAGGCCATCGGGCGGGAGATCCAGGGTTTCGATGAATCCACCTGGCGCGACGCCCGCATGCGGTTGGTCATCGCGGGCAACCTGGGCAAGTTCGGCCAGCACGCGGCGCTGAAAACCTTCCTGCTCGGGACCGGCGACAGGGTGCTGGTCGAAGCCAGTCCGGTCGATCGGATCTGGGGCATCGGCCTGGCGGCGGACGACCCGCGCGCCGCCGATCCCACCACGTGGCAGGGCGAGAACCTGCTGGGCTTCGCCCTGATGGAGGTCCGCCAGCGACTGGCGGAATCAGATCCTCGCTGAGCGCGACACACGATGCTGCTCTGCTTCATGCAGGCTCGATCCCGCGCAACTGGAGCTACTTTCCGGATATCGGCGCCTCAGGCACGTCCAGATCCAGCAAGCGAAAGACGGCGGCGCCCGCAACGCGGACGCCGCCATGAGAACGCCATCCGACGTGCGCTTACTGCGCCGGCGCGGCCGCGGCGTCGCCCTTGATCACGCCGCAGGCCAGGCGGCCGCCGGCATTGCCGGTGGGCTGGCTCTTGTAGTCGTCGGGGTCGGCGTGGACGATCACCGCATGGTTGAGGATGTCGAAGCCGTCGCCCTTGCCGATGTTGACGTTGTTGGACACCGCCGCATCGATGGTCGCCTTGCCTTCGGCGTCGGCCTTGAGGTTGGGCATGTCGCCGCCGTGGTGCGGATCGCTGCCGACCTGGCCGTGCTCGGTCTTGGCCGGGTTGAAGTGGCCGCCGGCGCTGCTGCCGTCGGGCGCGCTGCAATCGCCGAACTCGTGGATGTGGAAGCCGTGCTCGCTGTTGGGCTTGAGCCCGGTGATGGTGCCGGTGACATGCACGGCGCCGTCGACGGTGGTGAACTTGACCTCGCCGGCCACTTCGTTGCCCTGGGTCGGGCTGAGCGCCGCGCTGGCGCTGCCGGTGGCGTTGCTGGCGGCCGGCGGCGCGCTCGCGGCCGGGGCGGCGGCAGGTTCGGGGGTCGCTGCCGGCGTGGTGGCGGCGGGTTCTTCGCGCTTGCAGGCGCTCAGCGCCAGGGTGGTGGCCAGGAACAGCAGGCTGGGAAGGGTACGACGCATGGGGTTCTCCTTCGTTGCAGAGCCGCGGAATGCGGACGGACCTCCCAGGCGGACCCGGGCGGAAGTAGCGATGCGGGGTCAGCGCAGCGGGCGGATCACGCCGCAGGCCACGCGCGCGCCGGCGTTGCCGGCCGGCTGGCTGTGGTAGTCGTCCGGATCGGCATGCGCGACCAGCGCGCGGCCGACAATGTCGTTGGCCGCACCGCCGCCGAGCACCACGCCGTGCAACAGCACGTCGATCTGCGCGGTGCCATCGGCATTGGCGTTGAGGTTGTCCATGTCGCCGGCATGGTGCGGGCCGCTGCCGGCGCGGCCGTGCGGGGCACCGAGCGGATTGAAGTGGCCGCCGGCGCTGCTGGCGTCGGCCGCGCTGCAGTCGCCGCGCTCGTGCACATGGAAGGCGAAGCTGCGGTTGGGCTGCAGACCGCCGAGCGTGCCGGTGATGCGCACGCCGCCGGGCGCGGCGACCAGGGACAGCTTGCCGCTGACCAGGCTGCCGGAGGCCGGCGCCAGCACGGCCTGCGCCTGCTGCACGGTACCGGCGCTGTCCAGCGGCGGCGCCTTGGGCGGCGGGGGCGGCGGCGGGGCCTTGGGCGGCGCGCTGCTGCACGCGGCCAGCATCAACAAGGCGCTCGCGGCGAGGGGCAATCCATAACGCATCGACATCGACTCCTGTGGCAGGGCGAAACTAGAGGGGCAGCCGTGCAGACCTCATGAAGGCGCACGGCGTGCAGTCTAGTGGGGTGGGATTGGGGATTGGGGATTGGGGATTCGCAAGAGCGTAGCGCCAGGCGGTTCGGCGCAATGGCCTGTGACGCCGTGCCGCAGCACGCGCCGCATGCAGCGGGCGACACCCGCCCGGACCTGGGCCTCGCCGTTGCGAATCCCCAATCCCGAATCACGAATCCCGAACCTCAGCGCCGCCGCCGCCCGGGCCCCAGCTTGCGGGTGACGGTGTTGCGGCCCACGCCCAGGCGGGCGGCGGCTTCGGCACGGCGGCCCTGGGTGAAGCGCAGCGCCACTTCCAGCAGCGCCTTGTCGAAGCGTTCGCGGGCCTCGGCATGCAAGCCCTCGGCGCCGTCGGACAGGCGCTGCTGCGCCCAGGCCGACAACTGCGTGTCCCACTCGCCGCCGTCGCCGCTGCGCTCGCGGCGGCCGCCACGCAGCAGGGCGGCCTCGACATCGCCGGCATCGATGATTTCCGCCGGCGCCAGCGCGGCCAGGCGCCAGCACACGTTCTCCAGTTCGCGCACGTTGCCTGGCCAGGGATAGGCGCGCAATGCGTCCAGCGCCGCCGGCGCCAGCCGCTTGGGCGGCGTGTCGAGCTTGCGCGCGGCCATCGCCAGGAAGTTCTCGGCCAGTTGCGGCACGTCGGCGCGGCGCTCGCGCAGCGGCGGCAGCTGCAGCCGCACCACGTCCAGGCGGTGCAACAGGTCGGCGCGGAAGCGGCCCTGTTCGACCAGCGCCTCCAGGTCCTGATGGGTGGCGGCGATCACCCGCACGTCGACGCGGATCAGTTCGCGGCCGCCGACGCGGAAGAATTCGTTCTCGGCCAGCACGCGCAGCAGCCGGGTCTGCAGCGGCAGCGGCATGTCGCCGATCTCGTCGAGGAACAGGGTGCCGCCGTCGGCCTGCTCGAAGCGGCCGATGTGGCGGCGCTGCGCGCCGGTGAAGGCGCCGGCCTCGTGGCCGAACAGCTCGCTCTCCAGCAGTTCCGCCGGGATCGCGGCGGTGTTGAGTGCGACGAACGGCTTGCGCGCGCGCGGCGATTCGGTGTGCAGCGCGTGCGCCACCAGTTCCTTGCCGGTGCCGGTCTCGCCGTTGATCAGCACCGACAGCGGCGCCTGCGCCAGCCGGCCGATGGCGCGGAACAGCGCGCGCATCGCCGGGGTGTCGCCGATCAGTTCGGTGCTGCCCTGCCCGGCCGGGGCCACTGGCGGTGCCGCGGCGATGGCGCTGCCGGGATCGGGCAGCGCGCGTGCGGCCAGCGCCACCGCATCGTCCAGGTCGAACGGCTTGGACAGGAACTCGTGGGCGCCGCCGCGGAACGCGCCGGCGGTGCTGGCCACGTCGGTGTAGGCCGACATCACGATCACCGGCAGTTGCGGATGCGCGGCCTTGAGCTTGTCCAGCAGCACCAGGCCGTCGTCGCCGGGCATGCGCACGTCGGTGAACAGCAGGTCGGGCATGGGCCGCTGCGCCAGCGCCTGCAGCGCGGCGGCGGCGCTGTCGAAGCCGTCGACGCTGTAGCCGGCGTCGCGCAGTGCGGTGGACAGCACGAAACGCACCGAACGGTCGTCGTCGACCACCCAGATCCGTTGCGTTCCTTGCAGGGCGTCGGTCATCGCGGTGCTCCTAATCGGTATCCGCTGCGCTCTGCGGCAGCAGCAGGGTGAACACGGTGTGGCCGGGGCGGGAACGGTAGGTCAGCGAGCCGGCATGCTCGCGCGCCACCTGCTGCGCCAGTGCCAGGCCCAGGCCGCTGCCTTCGGCACGGCCGCTGACCAGCGGCAGGAACAGGTGTTCGGCCAGTTCCTCGGGCACGCCGCGGCCGTCGTCGACGATCTCCAGGCGCAGGCCGCGCGCGTGCACACGGTCGCGGATGCGCTGGCCGTGCTCGACGCGGGTGCGCAGGGTGACCTGCGCGGCACCGGCCTGGATCGCGTTGCGCACCAGGTTCCACACCGCCTGGGTGAGGCGGTCGGCGTCGCCAAGGAATTCGGGGATGCTGGGGTCGTAGTCGCGTTGCAGGCGCACCGACCAGCCGCCTTCGTTCTCGGCCAGGCGCAACACCCGCTCCAGTACCGCGTGGATGTTGAGCATGGCGTGCGGGCGTGCCGGCGCCGGCGACAGCAACTGGTCGAGCAGGCTGTTGAGGCGCTCGATCTCCGCGCCGATCAGCTCGATCAGTTCGCGTTCGTCCTCGTCGCGGTGCTGGGCGCGCCGCGCCAGCAGCTGGGCGGCACCCTTGAGCCCGGCCAGCGGATTGCGCAGTTCGTGGGCCAGGCCCTTGAGCGCCGCGCTGAGCGCGTTCGGCAGGGCCTGTGCCGGGTCCGGCGTGGGGAACTCGTCGACCGGATGCGCTTCCAGCAGCCAGCCGCCGTCGTCCAGCCGGGACAGCCAGCCCTCGGCGAAGCGCGGGGGTTCGCCGGGCACGGCCAGGGCCATGCGGTGCAGGCGCAGCACGTCGCGCTCGTCGTTGCGCAGGAACCGGGCCAGCGCGTCGCCCTGCACTTCCAGCGAGGCCAGCGGCTGGTCGAGCAGGCGCCGCACGCTGACCCCGAGCCAGCGCGCGAAGGCGGGGTTGGCGCCGCGCAGGCGGCCGTCGCCATCGGCCCAGACCACCGGGGTACCGAGGGCGGAAAGCGGGGGCGGCGGGGTGTTCATGCGCATTGCACCAATGTAGTGCAAAGCCAGGCAGGCGGCACGGGTGAGCGGCGCACGGCGCGTCCCCTGCCCTTGCGGACGGCGCGGCGTGCGGCGGCCTGCGGACCGGGTGACGCCAGCACCGGACCTTGCAACGCGACGCAGCCAGGAATCTTGCGGAAAGCCGGGGGTGTGGCGAGGCGAATGGCCACGCGGAATACCTCGATCTTTTGAGAATGGCCGGCGCTTCCCCCCAGGAAGCGCCGGCGAAGGCCGCGGGTGCGTGGGCCGGCCACCAGCGCCGGCCACACGTACTGCGACAAGGCCCGCGACCGCCGTCGCGGGCCGGCGAAACTCACAACTCGTAGGCGGATTCGCCATGCGAGGTGATGTCCAGACCCTCGCGCTCGGCGTCTTCCGGCACGCGCAGGCCGATCACCAGCTTGGCGATCAGGAAGCCGACCACCGAGACCACGCCGATCCAGCCGACGGTGATCAGCACGCCTTCGGCCTGCACCAGCACCTGATGGCCCATGGTCACACCCTCGGCGTAGCCCATGCCGCCCAGTGCCTTGTCGGTGAACACGCCGGTGAGGATCGCACCGACGATGCCGCCGACGCCGTGCACGCCGAACACGTCCAGGGTGTCGTCGGCATTGAGTAGCTTCTTCAGCCCGGTCACGCCCCATACGCAGATCACGCCGGCGGCAACGCCGATGGCGATCGCGCCGAACGGCCCCACGGTGCCTGCGGCGGGGGTGATGCCGACCAGGCCGGCGACCATGCCCGAGGCCACGCCCAGCGCCGAGGACTTGCCCTTGATCACCTTCTCCGTCAGCGACCACGCCAGCACCGCCGCGGCGGTGGCCAGCAGGGTGTTGAGGAAGGCCAGCGCCGCGGTGGCGTTGGCTTCCAGCGCCGAACCGGCGTTGAAGCCGAACCAGCCCACCCACAGCAGCGAGGCACCGACGAAGGTCAGGGTCACGTTGTGCGGCTTCATCGCGGTGTGGCCGAAGCCCAGGCGCTTGCCGACGAAGTAGGACCCGACCAGGCCGGCCACGCCGGCGTTGATGTGGACCACGGTACCGCCGGCGAAGTCCAGCGCGCCCTTGCCGAACAGGAAGCCGGGGGTCGACCACACCATGTGCGCCAGCGGCAGGTAGCCGAAGGTGAACCAGATGACCACGAACAGCAGCACCGCGGCGAACTTCACCCGCTCGGCGAAGGCGCCGACGATCAGCGCGCCGGTGATGCCGGCGAAGGTCAGCTGGAAGGCGACGAACACGTACTCCGGCAGCTTGAAGCCCTTGGAGAAGGTGTCGGCCAGCGTGGTGGTGTCGACGCCGGCCAGCAGCGCCTTGTGCAGCGTGCCGATGAACGGACCGCCGTCGGCGAACGCCAGGCTGTAGCCGTACACCACCCACAGCACCGCGATCAGCGAGAACACCACGCCGACCTGGATCAGCACCGACAGCACGTTCTTGGCGCGCACCATGCCGCCGTAGAACAGCGCCAGGCCGGGCACCACCATCATCAGCACCAGCAGCGTGGAGGTGAGCATCCAGGCGACGTCGCCCTTGTCCACCACCGGCGCGGCAGCGGCCGGAGCCGGTGCGGCGGCCGGCGCGGGCGGCGGCGTCAGTTGTTCGGTGACCACGTCCGGCGTCGGCGCCGGGGTGACTTCGGCCTGGGCAAAGGCCTTGCCCGGGATGCCGACCGCCATCGCGCTGACCAGCATCAGCATGCATACCGCGTAGAACCGGGCCTTCCACCCGGCGAACAGACCTGTCTTCATGAAGGGCTCCAAGGTGGGGTTAGAGCGCATCGGCGCCGATTTCGCCGGTACGGATACGGACGACCTGCTCGATGGCGGTGACGAAGATCTTGCCGTCGCCGATCTTGCCGGTGCCAGCCGCGCCCTGGATCGCCTCGACCACGGCATCCAGACGCTCGTCGGTCACCACGGTCTCGATCTTGATCTTGGGCAGGAAGTCGACGACGTATTCGGCACCGCGATACAACTCGGTGTGGCCCTTCTGCCGACCGAAGCCCTTGACCTCGGTGACGGTGATGCCGGACACCCCAGCCTGCGACAAGGCCTCGCGGACCTCGTCGAGCTTGAATGGCCGGATGATGGCGGTGATCAGTTTCATGCGCATACCCCGTTGGTGGAAGGAACCGGCCGCCGAAGGCCGGCCGGCACTGAGCCCATCGACCGCGCCGCGAACGGCGCGGTTACTGCTGCGCGATGCGTTCCGTGGATCACGCCGTGGCCCACCGCACCGAAGGTGCGGCGGCAACGGCGACGTGGGAGGGAACGTGGCCCACGGCACGCAAGCGCTTTGTTGCGCGGTACATCCCCTGGTCAATCGGTGACGCAATTGCTGGCGCGGACCACCTGCGCGACTCCCCAGCCGGGCAGGTGGCGGCGATGGCGAAGGAGGGAGGGGAAGCCTTCGCCATCGCCGCGCGTGGAACTCAGTTGGCGTAGTACAGCTGGTATTCCAGCGGGTGCGTGGCCGCGCGGAACTTGGTCACTTCCTGCATCTTCAGCGCGATGTAGCCGTCGATGAAGTCGTCGGTGAACACGCCGCCGGCCTTGAGGAACTCGCGGTCGGCGTCCAGCGCTTCCAGCGCCTGGTCGAGGCTGGAGCACACCTGCGGGATCTGCTTCTCTTCTTCCGGCGGCAGGTCGTACAGGTCCTTGTCGCTGGGCGCGCCCGGGTCGATCTGGTTCTTGATGCCGTCCAGGCCGGCCATCATCAGCGCGGCGAAGGTCAGGTAGCCGGACTGCAGCGGATCCGGGAAGCGGATCTCGATGCGGCGCGCCTTCGGGTTGGACACCCACGGAATGCGGCACGAGGCCGAACGGTTGCGCGCCGAGTAGGCCAGCATCACCGGCGCCTCGAAGCCCGGGACCAGGCGCTTGTAGCTGTTGGTGCCGGAGTTGGTGAAGGCGTTGATCGCCTTGGCGTGCTTGAAGATGCCGCCGATGTACCACAGCGCCATCTGCGACAGGCCGCCGTAGCCGTCGCCGGAGAACAGGTTGGTGCCGCCCTTGGCCAGCGACTGGTGCACGTGCATGCCCGAGCCGTTGTCGCCGACGATCGGCTTGGGCATGAAGGTCGCGGTCTTGCCGTTGCGGTAGGCGACGTTCTTGATGATGTACTTCATCATCATCAGTTCGTCGGCCTTCTTCACCAGCGAGTTGAACTTGGTGCCGATCTCGCACTGGCCGGCGGTGGCCACTTCGTGGTGGTGCACCTCGACTTCGATGCCGACCTGCTCCAGGGTCTTGCACATCTCGGCGCGCAGGTCCTGCAGCGAGTCGGTCGGCGGCACCGGGAAGTAGCCGCCCTTGACCGCCGGACGGTAGCCGCTGTTGCCGCCTTCGATCTTGCTGCCGCTGCTCCAGGCTGCCTCTTCCGAATCGATCTTGAAGAAGGTGTGGCCCATCTCGTTGCCGAAGCGCACGCCGTCGAAGATGAAGAATTCCGGCTCCGGGCCGAAGAACGCCTGGTCGGCGATGCCGCTGGACTTCAGGTAGGCTTCGGCGCGCTTGGCCACGCCGCGCGGGTCGCGGCCGTAGCTCTGCATGGTGGCCGGGTCGAGGATGTCGCAGGTCAGCACCAGGGTCGGATCGGCCATGAACGGATCGACGAAGGCGGTGTCGGCGTCGGGCAGCAGGACCATGTCCGACTCGTTGATGCCCTTCCAGCCGGCGATCGAGCTGCCGTCGAACATCTTGCCTTCCTCGAACAGCGACGGCTCGATGATGCTGACCGGGAAGGTGACGTGCTGCTGCACGCCGCGCATGTCGACGAAGCGCAGGTCGACGAACTCGATCTTGTTGTCCTTGACCAGCTTCTCAATAGTTTCCGCAGACATTCGATGCAACCTCGGGTTGTGAAGGGCGTGGGCGAGTATCAGCAATCGCCATGCCAAGCGTGTGGCACTCACAAGCCCTTGATTCTGCTGAAGCGTGCACGCGAACGATGCAAATGCACTGCACTTTCTTGGTGCATTCACACCTGAACGCACCAAATTTGTGCGCCTAATGGATGCTCTATCCTTGCGCAGCTTCCCCCTCCCCCAAACGCGACCCTTTCCTCCATGAGCGATCCGTTGTCGGCCCTGCTGCTGGGCATCATCGAAGGCCTGACCGAATTCCTGCCCATCTCCAGCACCGGGCACCTGTTGATCGCCGAGCGCTGGCTCGGCCACCGTTCCGACTTCTTCAACATCGTGATCCAGGCCGGCGCGATCCTGGCCACCACCCTGGTGTTCCGGCAGCGCCTGTGGGACCTGGCGACCGGCCTGGGCGACCGCGCCAACCGCGACTACGCATTCAAGCTGGGCGCCGCCTTCCTGGTCACCGCGGTGGTCGGCCTGGTGGTGCGCAAGGCCGGCTGGCAGTTGCCCGACAGCGTGCAGCCGGTGGCCTGGGCGCTGGTGATCGGCGGTGTGTGGATGCTGGTGGCCGAGTACTTCGCTGCGCGCCTGCCCGAGCGCGAGACGGTGACCTGGACGGTGGCCATCGCGGTCGGCCTGGCGCAGGTGGTGGCCGGCGTGTTCCCCGGCACCTCGCGGTCGGCGGCGACGATCTTCCTGGCGATGCTGCTGGGCCTGAGCAAGCGCTCGGCCGCGGCCGAGTTCGCCTTCCTGGTCGGCATCCCGACCATGTTCGCGGCCAGCGCCTACTCGTTCCTGGAGCTGTACAAGGACGGCGGCCTGGGCAACGAGAACTGGGGCGACGTGGCCCTGGCCTTCGTCGCCTCGATGGTCACCGGCTTCGTGGTGGTGAAGTGGCTGCTGGGCTACATCAAGTCGCACCGCTTCACCGCCTTCGCGGTGTACCGCATCGTGCTGGGCGCGGCGCTGCTGCTGTGGTTGCCGGCGGCGTGAGGGGTTGAGTGGGCGAGGCGCTTCGCGCGCCTGACCCTCACCCCAACCCCTCTCCCGAGGGAGAGGGGCTTCGGCTCTTCCCTTCTCCCCTCGGGAGAAGGTGCCCCGCAGGGGCGGATGAGGGTACGGGCGAAGCCTCGCAATGACGGATCATCGAGGCGCTTCGCGCTCCGACCCTCACCCCAACCCCTCTCCCGGTGGGAGAGGGGCTTAAGCTCACTTCGCAGCTGGATTGAGGCTGTAAGTGCCATGCAGGCTGGCCTCTGCCAGCACGTGGCCCTGCATCGCGCGCAGGGCGTCGGCGGCGGTGAAGCGTGCCGGCACGTCCAGGTGCGCCACGTCCAGCGCGAACAGGCGGAAGAAGTAGCGGTGCACGCGCAGGTCGTTGGCCGGCGGATACGGGCCGTCGTAGCCGTGGTAGTCGCCGCCCATCGCCGCGTCGCCGGCGAACCAGTCGGTGTAGCTGTTCAGCCCCTGCCGCGCGCCGTCCAGGCCGGGCGGTTGCTGCTTGCCCTTGGCCACCACGCCGTCGCTGGCGCTGCCCTCGGCGATCTCCCGCAGATCCGCGGGCAGGTCCACCGCCACCCAATGCACGAATTCGGTGCGCGGTTGTTCGACCGGGATCCGCGCGTCGTCGCGGCCGACCATCTCGGCCACGGTCGGCACGTCCGGATCGACGCACAGCAGCACGAAGGACTGTGTGCCGGCCGGCACCGCGTCCCAGGCCAGGTGGGGGTTGCGGTTGCCGCCGAAGCCGTCGGCCTGGCCCATCGCGTAGGTCGCGGCGATGGGCTGACCCGGCTGGATGCTGTCACTGCGAAGACGCATGCGTGAATCTCCTTGGGGAATCAGGTTTCAGGGTAGCCAAGGCGCACCGCGACCGACGTCAGCAGCGCGAAGGCCGCGGACAGCGGGGCGGCGTAGGCGCGCCAGTGGCCGGCGACCAGGCGCGGCGGGCCGACCGTGGCGATGGTCGGGAACGCCACGCCGAACGCCTGCTCCAGCGCCGCCGCCACGCCGGCCGGATCGTGCTCGGTCCCGTCCAGGCGCACCAGGTGGTGCGGATACAGGTCCTGCTCGTGCAGGTCGGCCACCTGCGCCAGCACCGCCGCCAGCCACTGCGCGCCGGCCTCCGGCGAGGCCAGGCCCAGCGGCGCCGGGGCGCCATTGGCCAGCCAGTCCAGCAGCATGTCGCGCGGGTCGCGCAGCACGATCAGCAGCCGCCCTTCCGGCAGGTGCGGGCGCAGCGCGCGCAGCAGTGCGTTGTCCCACCACAGCAGCCAGTCGACGATGTTGCCGTCGCCGACACCGCGCGCCGGCAGTTGCGCGCGCCACTCGGCGACCAGCGCCGCACCGTCCAGGGCGCCGCTGTCCAGTTCCCCGACGCTGCGGAAGCGCTGCAGGCCGTCGGTCGGCGGCTGCGGGCCGAAGCGGTCGCCGCGCAGCACCGGGCTGGCCGCGTCGATCACCGCGATCACCCGCTCCACGCCGCTGCCCGGGGGCCCCCAGACGAACAGCGGGCGGGCCTGGTTCTGCGGGTCGACCGTACCCAGCGGCGGCCACTGCGCCGGGGCCTGGCCCAGTGGCGGCAGCGGCAGGCGGTGCGGCAACTGTTCCTGCTGGAAGGCCACCCAGGTCGCGAGTGCGTCTTCCGGGCGCCCGGCCGCATCCTGCACCGCCGCCAGCCACGGCCGCACCACGGTGCGGTCGCGTTCGGGCATGCGCTGCATCAGGCCGTGCACATGGGCAATGGCGGCGTCGTGCTCGCCGCGCTCCAGCAGCGCCTCGACCAGGCGTTCCTCGCCGCTGAGCCGGCCCGGTTCCAGCGCCACGATGCGCTGCGCCACGGCCTCGCCCTGATCGCGCTCGCCGGCCATGTCGTGCACGCGCAGCTGCGCTTCCAGCGCCGGCACGTGCGCCGGCATCGCTGCCTGCCAGCGCGCGATCAGCGCGCGCGCCTCGGGGCCGCCCACCGGCTCCAGCGCCAGCCGCGCCAGCCACAGGTCGTGGGCGTCGGTGGTGGTGGCCAGCGCCGCTTCCAGGGTGGCGCGGGCGTCGTCGATCGTGCCCAGGCGCTGCCAGGCGATCAGCGCCGCGTGCAGGGTACGGCGGTCGGCCGGTGCCACCGCCAGGGTGCGGCGCAGGTGCTCCAGCGCCTCGGCCGGGCGATCGGCCTGCAGGGCGTATTCGCCGGCCAGCCGGCGCATGTTGGCGGTATCGCCGGCCGGATCGGCCAGCACCGTCTCCAGCGCGGTGATGGCGTCGTCCAGGCGGCCCTGGCGGTAGGCCAACTGCGCGACCAGCGCCATCATCGCCGCGCCGGTGCCCGGGGTGAGCGCGGCGACGCGGCGGAACGCGGTCTCGGCGAAGGCGAAGTGCTGCTTGTCCAGGTAGGCGAAACCCAGCGCGTAGAGCAGGCGGGGATCGTCCGGCAGCGCGTTGCTGGCGCGCGCGAGCAGCGCCAGCGCGCGGTCGGCGTCGCCGCGGCGCAGCGCCAGCATGCCGTCCACGCCGAGCAGTTGCGGATGCTCCGGCTGCAGGCGCGCGGCGGTGCGGCTGAGTCGCTCCACTTCGTCCAGGTCGCCGCGGCCCAGCGCCAGGTGCGCGCGCATCACGTAGGCGAGGAATTCGTTGGGATCCAGCGCCGCGGTCTGCGCCAGGGCGTCCTCGGCCTGGGCCAGGTCGTTGGCGCTGACCAGCATGCCGGCGTGCAGCAGGTGCAGGCTGGCGTCTTCCGGCGCCAGCGCGATCGCGCGGCCGATGCTGTCCAGGGCGGCGGCGGTCTCGCCGTGCTGCTGTTGCGCCAGCGCCAGCCAGCGCAAGGCCTGCGGGTCGTCGGCGGCCTCGGCGGCCCAGGTATGGGCGAGACGCAGCGCGTCGGCGGTGTCCTGGCGGCGCAGGGCGTCGAGAATGGGCTCGTGCATGGAGTTCCGGCTCGGGGCAAACCCGCATTGTAGCGGGAGCATCGGGCCGCCCTGCGCGGGCGCCTGCTGCCAGCCGGCGGGCACGGCGGGCGGCGTCTGGCCTCGCTGGGAACGGCCGTGTCGCTCACACTGTAGGGGACTGAGGCGACGCGACGGCGAGGTCTGCCGAGCATGCCGGACTGCGCAGATCACCCGGTGCGCCGCGCAGCGCTACGTAGTGGCGGCGCTGGTGGTGCGGGAACGGCGGAAGGGGCGTCGACGTGTGACGCATCCGGGGATTGCGGTGCGCGCCACTCCGCTGACCGCCTGCCGGCGCGGGCGAGGTCGCCCGCCCGCCAGCGCGCCACTGCCGCTTAGGCCTCCACCAACCCCTCGGTCAGCCGTTCGGCCACCCAGCGTTCGGCGAAGCCGTCGCCGCGCGCGTTCTCGATGAAACCGCAATGGCCGCCCCAGCGGGCGATCTCCAGCCGGGCGATGTCGGGCAGGCGCCAGCTGCGGAAGTCGTCCAGCGGAATCACCGGATCGTCCTCGGCCATCAGGATGTCGGCCGGCACGCGCAGGCCGAGCAGGCGCTCGCCGGCGATGCAGTAGCTGTCGAAGTAGGCGTCCAGGCTGGCGAAGCCGGCGTGGCGCTCGGCCAGCCAGGCCATCAGCCCGCGCATGTCCAGCGCCAGGGTGGCGTCGTCGTAGCCGTGGCGGTCGGGGAACAGCTCGCGCTTGCGCAGCAGCGACTCGCGCCACTTGCGGCGGAAATACCAGTCGTAGAACTGCGGGCCGTTCTCGATCCGCTGCATGGTGGTGGCCGGGTCCAGCAGCGGGCACACCGCGGCCACGTGCTGCAGCGGCAGCCCCGACGCCGGCGCGCGCAGCGCCAGGCGCAGGGCGAAATTGCCGCCCAGCGAGTAGCCGGCCGCAAGCAGGGTGGGCGCCGGGAAGCGCCGCCACAGGTCGCAGGCGGCGTTGACCACCTCGTCCAGGCGCTCGGAGTGGAACAGGTCCACGTTCAGGTGGTGGGTGCCGCCATGGTCGCGGAAGTTGAGCCGGAACACCTGGTAGCCCAGCGCCAGCATCTTCGCCGCGGTCAGGCGCATGTAGCTGGAGTTGGCGCTGCCTTCCCAGCCGTGCAGCAGCAGCACGGTGCCGCGCGGCGCTTCGCCGGCCGGCACGCTGAGCCAGCCCTGCAGGCGCACGCCGTCGCCGCCGTCGAGGATGTGCGAGGTGGTAGTGGCGCCGCTGGCGGCGAGCAATTGTTCGCCACGGCGCACGCGCAGCAGGCTGGAACCCAGTACCGATTGGACGTGCGGGTTGCGCAACCAGCGTGGGGGGGAGTAATCGGTCGCGTTCATGGAGAGCGAGCTTGCGCCTGTCGACTGGAGTAATCGGTCAAGCGCGGCAGGGGCAGTGTCCCGCTGTTCAGGGTTGTGCCATCGCCGTGACGATGCGCGCGCGCGAGATCTCGGCAATGCGTCGGCGCCCTTCCACGTCCTGCAGCCGGATCGGCTCCAGGAAATGCACCTCGGCCACCCGCCCCGGCTCGCCGAGCAGGCGCAGGAAGTTGGCGAAGAAACTCTCGTGCGGGCCGAACGCGACGATCTGCTGCGCCGAGCCGCCGGCGCCGTAGCGTAGCGCCACCGGCTGCACCGCCACCTCGGCCTCGACCGCGGCCTGGAAGATGCGCGCGTGGAACGGTCCCACGTCCTGGCCGCTGCGGGTGCGCCCTTCCGGGAACACGCCGACCGAGCAGCCGGAGCGCAGCCGCTCCAGCATCGCCTGCAGCACCCCGCCCAGCGACTCGGTGCTGCCGCGCTGGTGAAAGATGGTCTGCCCGCGCGCGGCCAGCCAGCCGACCAGCGGCCAGCCGGCGATCTCGCGCTTGGCAACGAAGCCCATCATGCGCTGGCTGTGCAGCATCACGATGTCGATCCAGCTGACGTGGTTGGCGACGAACAGCACCGGGTTGGGCAGGGGCGCGCCGATGCGGCGCACGCGCAGGCCGAAGATGCGCAGCAGCCAGGTCGACCACCAGCAGACCATGCGGTCGCCGAAGGATTCGGTGCCGGCGCGGCCGGGCGACAGCGCCATGCACACCAGCAGGAACGGCAGCGACAACAGCACGTGCAACGCCAGCAGCGGCACGCGGTAGCCGTAACGAACCCAGCGCAGCGCCCCACCGTATTGGCGCATGGCGGGTGGGGAGAACTCGCTCATCTGAACAAGGGTACCGGAAGCGGGGGCCTAGCGGAGAATTGTGTCACCCCGAAGACGCGGCTGGCGCCGCCGCGGCCGCGCGTGCCGAGGCAGGGTTCAGCCCGGGCGCCGGGTTCAGCCGCGGTCGACCACCGCCAGGGTCAGCCGCGACACGCATACCGGCTTGCCGGCCGCGTCCTCGATGTGGATCTCCCACACCTGCGTGGTCCGGCCCACGTGCAGCGGCCGCGCGGTGCCGGTGACCGTGCCGCTGCGCGCGGCGCGCAGGTGGTTGGCGTTGATTTCCAGGCCCACGCAGATCCGCCCCGGCCCCACGCACAGGTTGCCGGCGGTGCTGCCCAGGGTCTCGGCCAGCACCACCGAGGCACCACCGTGCAGCAGCCCGTACGGCTGCCGCGTGCGCGCGTCCACCGGCATCGTCGCCCGCAGCCAGTCCGGCCCGGCCTCGGTGAAGACGATGCCCAGGTGCGCGATCAGGGTGTCGCGGCAATCGGCGTTGAGGACAGCGAGATCGGCAGGTTCGCGAAAGGGCATTTGGGGGCCGGGATTGGGGATTCGGGATTCGGGATTGGCAAGAGCGCATGCCAGGCACGGACATTATCGCGCCTGCACAGGCATCAGGTCGCAGGGAATCCGTTTTTACGAATCCCGAATCCCCAATCCCACGAATCCCCGCCCCTCAGAGAATCGGCACCAAGCCCGAGCCGAACGCGGTCAACATCCGTACCAGCAGCCACTTCGGGCCGACGTTGACCTCGGGGAAGTCGCCGACCGCGCTGTAGCAGCGGTGGAAACCGGGGTCGCGCCGGGTCAGCGGCGCCGGGCAGTCGGGGCCGGGCTGGAACTCGTAGTCGGTGGCGTAGCGCCAGGGCCAGAAATCCATTACCGGCAGCGCCTCGGAGACCTTGCCCATGCTGTAGTTCAGGCCCGACAGCACCGGCGGCTTGACCCGCGGCGCCACCACCCAGGAGTTCTCCGGCTCGATGTCGCGGCCGATGCTGGCCGCCAGCGCCTGCGCGAAGGCCGGATCGTCGACGATCACCGCGCCTTCGGTGTTGTAGGTCTCGCTGCGCGGGTCGAAGTTGTGGGTGCCGATCACGCCGACGCGGCGGTCCACCACCAGCGACTTGGCGTGCAGGCCCATGCGCGCGCCCTCGCGGGTTACCGGCAACGGCCGGTTGGCGATGCGCCGGCTCAGGTAGGACGGGCGGGTCTCGGTGCGCAGCACGCGGCGCGCGACCTCGCTGCCGTCGCCGCGGCCGCCGGACGGCCCGCCACTGCCGCTGCCGAGCAGCGAACTGCGCCCGGCGGCGCTGCCGCCCAGCAAGGTGTTGCGCCCACTGCCGGGCTCGCCCTGGTTGTCGTCGCTAGCCGCCGCGGACGGCAGCTCGCCCTGCAGCGGCGCCGGCAGCAGGTTGGCGTAGTCCACCGGCGCATCCAGCGGGAACGGCTTGTATTCGTAGATGTCGAAGCCCAGCTCGCGCAGGTTGCGGCGCTTGTACTTGTAGGACAGCGCGTACACCACCGGGTTGTCGGTGGCCGCCAGGCTGTTGGTGGCCACCACCACGCGCGGCGGCGGGGTGCGCTTGCGCAGATCGCGGAAGATCTCCTGCGCCGGGTCCGACAGCACCAGGTACGGCGTCTGCAGGATGATCTCCTCGCGCGCGTCGGCGATCAGCCGGTCGAGCTTGGGCGCGGTGGAGATGGCCTTGGGGCCGTGTTCGCGGCGGTGCTTCTGTGGCAGGTCGGCGACGTAGTCCACATGCTTGACCGGCAGCGCCGGCAGCACGAAGGCGTTCTCCACGAAGGCCGGATCGGCCGCCTCCTCGCTGACCCGCTGCACCCGCTCCGGACGCAGGAACTGCGCCGGCGGCATCGCCGGCACGCCCTCGCGCAGCAGCAGCTTGCCGACGTCGTTGAGCCGCGCCACCGGCACGCTGCGCCGCGCCGCCCAGTAGGCGTCGAAGTTGGCAGCCATCGACCGCGCCACGGGACCGGCGACCAGCACGTCACGGTCGCGGAAGTTGTACTCGGCGTCCCAGTCGAAATAGTCGTCCTGGTAGTTGCGCCCGCCGACCACGCCGATCGCATCGTCGATCACCAGCAGCTTGTTGTGCATGCGCTGGTTGAAGCGGCGGAAGCAGCACAGCACGCTGGCGGCGTAGTGGAAGTAGTTGGGCTTGGCCAGGCCGAAAGTGGGGTTGTAGATGCGCAGCGAGAAGTTCTCGTGCGCGCCGGCCAGGGCGCCGAGGATCTGCAGGTCGGAGATCGCCGAGAGCTGGTCGATCAGCACGCGCACCTGCACGCCGCGCCGCGCCGCGGCCAGCAGCTCGTCCATCACCAGCCGTGCGCTGTCGTCCTTGTCGAAGATGTAGGTCTGCAGGTCGATGCTGCGGCTGGCGCTGCGGATCAGGTTGACCCGCGCCACCAGCGCTTCTTCGCCGTGGTCGAGGATGGTGGCGTAGTGCCGCGGCGCGCCGTCGTCGGACTGGGCGAAGGCCTTGCCGGCCAGCCCGCGCAGCGGCGAGGCCAGCGCGCAATGGTCCCCGCGCGTGCAGTCGACCTGGCGGTCGCGCGCGGCCTCGGCGATCGCCACGGCACGGCCGTGCTGCGCCTGCGACAGGCTCGCGCAGCCGCTGCCGAGCAGCAGCGCCACCACCACCAGCACCCGCATCCATCGTGATGTCACCGAGTGGACGCCTCGGTCAGGCGTGCGCGCAGCACGAAGGTGACCCGGTCGCTCAAGGCCAGATCCCACTTGTCCATTCCGTAACGTCCACGCAATACCGTACCGCGGCTGATGACGTCGCAATCATAGCCTGCGCGGGTGCATGCGGCCGGCATGACGGTCAGCGTCTCGGCGTGGCTGATCCCGCGGATGCTCAGGACGCCTGGGATTGGCCCGCCCTTGCCCAGCACCTGCGGCGAGAACGGCTGCGAGTCGAAGGACACGGTGGGGTAGCGCGGCGCGTCGAAGAAATCCTCGCCGCGCATCCAGCCGGTGTAGCGCGGCTTGCCGGGGATTTCCACGTAGGCGGTGAACAGGCGCAGGTGCACCTGATGGCGGCCATCGGGCAGCACGTGTACGGTGCCCTCGTAGCGCGGGAAGAAGCCTTCGATGCGTTGGCCGAAGCGGGTGCGGATCTCGAATCCGAAGCGCGACTGCGCCGGGTCCAGCGCGTACTCGCCGGGCGCCAGCAAGGCCGGCGTCACCTGCGCGCAGGCGCTGGCGCACCACAGACACAACGGCAGCAGCGCGGCGCACAGCGCCGGCCGCAGGGACCTGCGCAGCGCGCTCAGGGCCACCAGAACGCGGTCAAGCGCGCCACGCCCGGCTCGATCGCCGCGTCGTGCGGCACCCCGAGCACGGCGACGCTGGCGGTAGGCATGCCGCGGTAGTCGCCTGACTGGCCGCTGTGCATCAGTGCCGCCAGCCGCTCCAGGCCCGGGTTGTGGCCGACCAGCAACAGCCGCTCGACGTCGCGGTGGCCGTCCAGCAGATCGGCCAGGGTGCCCGAAGTGGCCTCGTAGATGCGCGGCTCCAGGCGTTGCTCGACGTAGCCGGTCAGCTCCAGCACCGCCTCCAGGGTCTCGCGCGCGCGCCGCGCCGGCGAACACAGCACCCGGTCCGGCACCAGCCGCTGCTCCAGCAGCCAGCGCCCGGCGGCCTCAGCCTCGGCCAGGCCGTGCGGCGACAGCGGCCGGTCGAAATCGGCCTGGCCGGTGTCGGCCGGTTCGGCGTGGGCATGGCGCAGCAGGATCACTTCTCGCAAAACGATGGTCATCGGTCAGGCCTTCTTGAGCCACTTGAGCAACGGTTCCCAGTCCTGCTGGTGGTCGCGGACCTGGACGGAGTGGTAATCGAACAGGCTGCGGCCCAGCCCCACCAGCACCACGTAGGCCTGGCTGTCGCGCAGTTGCGCCACCATCGGGTACGGCCATTCGCCGAGCATCTGCAGCGCCTGCTGGGTGGCGTTGGTCCAGGGCTTGCTGCGGTTGAGCACCAGCCCGACCGGCAGCTTGCGCTGATGCACCCGCGGCACCTTGGCCAGGGTGTTGAGGAAGCCGACGGTGGCCTCGATGTCCAGCGCCGACGGCATCACCGGCACCACCACTGCGTCGGCCTCGTCGAGGAAGTGGCCCAGATCCTCGGCCATGGCGCCGGCGGCGGCATCGACGATCACCCGCTGCGCGTCGTCGGGCAGCGCCGCGCGCCAGCTGCGCTTGCGGCTGGCGTCGATCGGCAGCACCGCGCTGTCCAGGCCGGCGCGGCGTTCGGCCCAGCGGGTCGAGGAGCCCTGCGGATCGGCATCGGCCAGCACCGTGCGCTTGCCGGCCAGCGCATAGGACGCCGCCAGGTGCGTGGCGACCGTGGTCTTGCCCACGCCGCCCTTGGAGCCGGCCACCAGGATCGTCTTCATGCACGCCTCGCTTCCGGGGGAAGAAGCCGGAGCGTACACCGGCCCTACGTCAGCCGGTAGTCAACATGCAGCATGCCGGCCGGCAGCACGCCGGCCGCCGCCGGGCTTGCTATCGTGGCGGCCCCCTTCGGCTTTCGATGCCATGAGCGAACTGCAGGACCTGGTCGCGCTGATCCGCGCCAACACGCCCCTGATCGTGATCGAGACGCAGGAGGAGGCGCGCATCGTCGATCTGTTCCGGCAGGCCTTGATGCAGGTCTGGCGCGCCCTGCACCGCTGGTCGATCACCGAGGGCCTGCGCCGCATCGACCTGGACCGCGAGGACCCGCCGAGCGGGCCGCCGGATGCCAGCGCGGTGCTGCAGGCGATCAAGCAGGCCGATCAGCGCGGCATCTACCTGCTGCTCGACGTCACCCCGTACCTGGGCTATGCCAGCCACCAGCGCCTGCTGCGCGATATCGTCGAGCGCCGCCATTGCCAGCCGCACGTGCTGGTGCTGATCGGCACGCGGATCGAACTGCCGGCCGAACTGGAAGCGCTGGCCACGCGCTTCAATCCACGCCTGCCCGACGCCAACGCGCTGCTGAAGATGGTGCAGGAGGAAGCGCTGGGCTATGCGCGCGAATTCGGCGGACGCCGGGTGGAGGTCGACGGCGAGGCGGTCAAGCAGATCCTGCGCAACCTGCGCGGCCTCAGCCTGATCGACGCGCGGCGCATCGCCCGGCAACTGATCTACGCCGACGGCGCGCTCACCGCATCCGACCTGCCGCAACTGGCCAGGCTCAAGTTCGAACTGCTCAACCGCAGCGGCCACCTGCAGTACGACAACGACGCCACGCGCTTCGAGGACGTGGCCGGCGCGCGCCGGCTCAAGCAATGGATCGCGCAGCGCCGCGCGGTGTTCGCCGGCACCGCGCCACCGGGGCTGGACCCGCCCAAGGGCGTGCTGCTGCTCGGCGTGCAGGGCTGCGGCAAGTCGATGCTGGCCAAGGCCACCGCCGCCGGGTTCGGCGTGCCGCTGCTGCGCCTGGACATGGGCGCGCTGTACGCCAAGTACCACGGCGAGACCGAGAAGAATCTGCGCGATGCCCTTGCCGCGGTCGAGCAACTGGCGCCGTGCGTGCTGTGGATGGACGAAATCGAGAAAGGCCTGGCCAGCGGTGGCGAGGACGGCGGCGTATCGCGGCGCGTGCTCGGCACGCTGCTGACCTGGATGGCCGAACGCGGCAGCGCCGACGGCAGCGCCGCGGTGTTCATCGTCGCCACCGCCAACCAGGTGCACGAGCTGCCGGCGGAACTGCTGCGCAAGGGCCGCTTCGACGAGATCTTCTTCGTCGACCTGCCCGATCCGCAGGCGCGCGTGGAGCTGTTGCGCCTGCACCTGACCCGGCGGCAACTGCACGCGGACGCTTTCGCGCTGCCGGCCTTGGCTGCCGCCGCCGACGGGTTCTCCGGCGCCGAGATCGAGCAGGCGATCGTCTCCGGGCTGTATGCCGCGCATGCCGAACAGCGGCCGCTGGATACCGAGCTGCTGATGCAGGAGATCCGCACTACCCGACCGCTGTCGGTGCTGATGGCCGAACAGGTGCAGGCGTTGCGCAGTTGGGCCAGTGGGCGGACGGTGCCGGCGGATTAGTGGCGGGCGGTTGGTGACACCGGGCGATGCCGCTATGCGAGGCTGCGCCCGACCCTCACCCCAACCCCTCTCCCGTGGGGAGAGGGGCTTTGGTCTCTCCCTTCTCCCCTCGGGAGAAGGTGCCCCGAAGGGGCGGATGAGGGTACGACGCGCGCGCCATGCCGATCGAGGCGCCGTCCTTCAGCCTCGACACCTTGCGGCGAGACGTGCCATCGCCACTACCGCAACGCCCCCAACAACCACGCCCAGGCCGGCAAGGTCACCAGCGACAGCAGAATCCCGTAGCCGACCAGGGCCGCGGCCAGGCGCGGCGCCAGGCGATGCGAGATCGCCAGCAACGCGGCTGTGATCATGGTCGGCATGGCCGATTCCAGCACGTTGGCCTGCAGCGCCTGCCCACTCAGGCCCAGCGCCCACGACAGTGGCCAGGCCAGGGCCGGCAACAGCAGCAGCTTCAACATCAGCCCGGCGGCCAGCGGCGCCAGTTCCTCGCGCGGCAAGCGCAACTGGATCGAGAACCCCACCGCCAGCATCACCAGCGGCAGCATCGCGTCGGCCAGGTGCTGCAGGCCGGAGGCGATCCACGCCGGCGGCTGCGCCGGCATCAGCGTCAACGCGAACGCCAGCGCCCAGAGCGGCGGGAACCGCGCCATCCGCAACAGGGTCTGCCGCGGCGATGGCGGCGCCTCGCCGCTGTAGCGCGCCAGCACGTACAGGCCGAAGATGGACAGCAGCACGAAGGTGCCGAACTGGTCGTACACCACCGCATACGGCAAGGCCGCCTCGCCGAGCAGCGCGCGCACCATCGGATAGCCGATGAAGCTGGAATTGGCCAGCGCCACGCACAACAGCAGCACCGCCTGCTGCTCGCGGCGCAGCCGCAGCGGCCCGCGAAGCGCCAGCATCGCCAGCGCGCTCACGCCGGTCAGCAGCCACGGCGTCAGCATCAATCCGAGCAGTTCCAGGTTGAACTGCAGGCGCGGCACGTAGATCAGCACCGAGGCCGGCAGGCACAGATACAGCACGACCCCGTTGAGCACCTCGGTGCTGTTGGCCGGCAGCACGCGCAGGCGCGCGAACAGCTTGCCGAGCGCCAGCATGGCCAGAATCAGGGCAAACGCATCGAAGGCCATCGGGGGCAACGCAACTCGACCGGAATCGGCGCGCATCATCGCATGCGCTGCGTGGACACGATGGAGACGCGGCCGCGTGCCGGCGCATTGCACATCAAGATGGCGATCGCGCTCCGCCACGTGTGGCGGGCGCGGCGGTCCACCAGCGCCGCGGTGGCCGCACCTGCGGGGCAGCATCACGCGCGGCGCGATGCGTTGGGACGCCACGTGCGTTGTGCGTCGAATGGCAGGGAATGCGACAGCGCCACCCGTGCGCGCCGTCGACGCACGCCTCGAGGTGCACCCTGCCCTGCCTCGGATGGCGCGTTGCGCGCCGGTCAGGGCCAGGCCGGCGGCGCTGCCTTCCAGGCGGCCTGCACTTCGGCAAGAGTGGCACGCTCGTCGTCGCGCCAAGTCGGCAGCAAGGCCGCGAAATCGGCCGTGGCGCCCCACTTGTCCGGCCAGGTGCGCGCCGCCGCGGCGTACCACTTCACCGCCTCGTCCTTGCGCTGCAAGCGCCACAACGCCAGCGCCAGGGTCGGCGGCAGCCAGTCCGGCGCGGCCGGGCGACCGTTGACCAGCGCGCCCCACTGCGCCAGCGCGCGCGCCGGGTCGCCGGCACGCAGCAGGTCCCAACCGTAGTTCCACTGCACCTGGCGCCGCTGCTGGCCGGCGGGCAGCGCATGCAACGCGGCCTGGTACAGCTGTTCGCCCAGTTCCTGGCGGCCGCCGGCCATGGCGATGCCGGCCAGCTGCGCGCGCGCTTCGTTGGCGTTGGGGTCGCGCTGCACGGCGCTGGCCAGGCGATCGACCAGGGCCTCGCCGCTGCCGGCGATGGCGGTGACCGGACGCGTGGTGCTGCGGTCTTCGTCGAAATAGAACTCTTTCGGTGCCGGCAATGCCTGCGCCCGCACGCTGGCCGCGGTGACCAGCCCGATGCAGGCCAGCATCGCGGCCACTGCGTATGTGTATGCCTTCACTGCTGCAATCCCCTGGAGTGATCCCCTCACCCGGGTCCCATCCTACCCCGGCGGGGCCGGCGTGGACGAGAACGAGCGCAAAAATCGCCGCTGATACAATCGGGACGATCGCGCGCGGCAGGCGCTGCGCGCCCGCCAGCCTTCCATTTCCGGGCAAGCCATGAACCGCATCGCCGATCCGCGTCCGTCGTCCTCCCTCGCCGCAGCGGCCGCTGGTGGTGTGGATACCGGCTATACGCTGGAAGACAAGTACACCCGTACCGACGGCCGCATCTACCTGTCCGGCGTACAGGCGCTGGTGCGGCTGCCGCTGATGCAGCAGCTGCGCGACCGCGCCGCCGGGCTGAACACCGGCGGCTTCGTCAGCGGCTACCGCGGCAGCCCGCTGGGCGGGTTCGACCTGGAACTGTGGCGCGCGCGCAAGCACCTGGACGCGGCCAACGTGGTGTTCAAGCCCGGCCTCAACGAGGACCTCGGCGCGACCATGGTCTGGGGTACGCAGCAGACCAACCTGTTCCCCGGCGCGCGCGTGGATGGCGTGTACGCCATGTGGTACGGCAAGGGCCCGGGCGTGGACCGCTGCGGCGACGTGTTCAAGCACGGCAACGCCGCCGGCACCTCGCGCCACGGCGGCGTGCTGGCGCTGGCCGCCGACGACCACGCCTGCCGCAGTTCGACCCTGCCGCACGGCTCGGAGGACGAGTTCGTCAGCGCGATGATGCCGGTGCTCAACCCGGCCGGGGTGCAGGACATCCTCGACATAGGCCTGCTCGGCTGGGCGATGAGCCGCTATACCGGGCGCTGGATCGGCTTCAAGACCATCGCCGAGACGGTGGAATCCTCGGCCTCGGTGCAGGTGGACCCGTTCGCGCGGCAGATCGTGCTGCCGGAGGATTTCGAACTGCCGCCGGGCGGGCTCAACATCCGCTGGCCGGATCCGCCGCTGGACCAGGAGATGCGCCTGCACCGCTACGCGGTGCGTGCGGCGCAGGCCTTCGCCCGCGCCAACGGTATCGACCGCACGGTGATGGACGCGCCGCAGGCGCGGCTGGGCATCGTCACCACCGGCAAGAGCTACCTGGACGTGCTGCAGGCGCTGGAATACCTGGGCCTGGATGCGGAGGCCTGCGCGCGCATCGGCATTCGCGTGTACAAGGTCGGCATGACCTGGCCCCTGGAACCGCTGGGCATCGCCGCGTTCGCGCGCGGGCTGCAGGACATCGTGGTGGTGGAGGAGAAGAAGGCCTTCATCGAGCGGCAGATGAAGGAACAGTTCTACAACTGGCCGGCCAGCGCCGGTCCGCGCCCGAGCATCGTCGGCAAGTACGACGAAGCCGGCGAATGGATCCTGCCGTCCACCGGCGAACTGACCCCGGCCACCATCGCCGGGGTGATCGGCCAGCGTATCCTGCGCCTGCCGCAGTCCGCCGCACTCGACACCGACTCGATCCAGCAGCGCCTGCGCTGGATGGAGGCCAAGGAAGCGGAAATGGCGCTGCCGCGCGCCAACTTCCCGCGCGTGCCGCACTACTGCTCCGGCTGCCCGCACAACACCTCCACGGTGGTGCCGGAGGGCTCGCGCGCGCTCGGCGGCATCGGCTGCCACTACATGGTGACGTGGATGGACCGCGCCACCGACACCTTCACCCACATGGGCGGCGAAGGCGTCACCTGGGCCGGGCAGGCGCCGTTCACCGACACCCCGCACGTGTTCCAGAACCTGGGCGACGGCACCTATTTCCACAGCGGCTCGCTGGCGATCCGCCAGTCGATCGCCGCCGGGGTCAACATCACCTACAAGATCCTCTACAACGACGCGGTGGCGATGACCGGCGGGCAGCCGGTGGACGGCACCCTCAGCGTGCCCGACATCGCCCGGCAGATGCGCGCCGAGGGCGTGCACACCATCGCCCTGGTCAGCGACGACATCGGCAAGTGGACGCGACGCCGCGAGCTGTTCCCCAGCGAGGTGGACTTCCACGACCGCAGCGAGCTGGACGCGGTGCAGCGGCGCCTGCGCGAGGTCAAGGGCACCAGCGTGCTGATCTACGACCAGACCTGCGCCACCGAGAAGCGGCGCCGGCGCAAGCGCGGCAAGCTGCCCGATCCGCCCAAGCGCGTGCTGGTCAACTCGCTGGTGTGCGAAGGCTGCGGCGACTGCGGCGAGAAGAGCTTCTGCGTGTCGGTGCTGCCGAAGGAGACCGAATACGGACGCAAGCGCCAGATCGACCAGTCCAGCTGCAACAAGGACTATTCCTGCGTGTCCGGGTTCTGCCCCAGCTTCGTCACCGTGCACGGCGGGCAGCCGCGCAAGGGCCGCAAGGCCGAGGCCGCGGCACTGCTGGAACAGTTGCCGGCACCGAGCTTCCGCAGCGACCTGAGCCAGCCCTGGAACATCCTCATCACCGGCGTCGGCGGCACCGGCGTGGTCACCATCGGCGCGCTGCTGGGCATGGCCGGGCACCTGGAGGGCAAGGGCGCCAGCGTGCTCGACCAGACCGGCCTGGCGCAGAAGGGCGGCGCGGTCACCACGCATATCCGCATCGCGCGGCAACCGGAGGACCTGCACGCGGTGCGCATCGCCGCCGGCGAGGCCGACCTGGTGCTGGGCTGCGACATGGTCGTGGTCAACGACTACTGGGCGCTGTCCAAGGTGCGCGGCGACCGCTCGCAGGTGGTGCTGAACACCTACGAGGCGATGCCCGGCACCTTCACCACGCATCCGGACATGCAGTTCCCGGCCGCCGACATCATTGCCGGCGTGCGCCTGGCGCTGGGCGGGCGCGATCCGTTGCTGCTCGACGCCACGCAACTGGCCACCGCGCTGCTCGGCGACGCCATCGCCAGCAACCTGTTCATGCTCGGCTACGCCTGGCAGCAGGGCCTGGTACCGCTGTCGCACGCGGCACTGATGCGCGCGATCGAACTCAATGGCGCGGCCGTGGCGATGAACCAGCAGGCCTTCGCCTGGGGCCGTCTGGCGGCGCTGGACCTGCCGGCGGTGCGACGCGCGGCGGGTCTCGCCGATCCGGCCGCGGACGAGCGCGAACGCCAGGCGCTGAGCCTGCAGCAACTGCCGCCGGGCGAGTGGGAAGGCCACGAGGCCGGCGCCAGCGCCGCCCCGCGCAATCCGTCCAATCCGCGTCCGGCGCGCGAATTGCCGGCTGCCGCCGACAGCGGCGATGCCGGGCACGCGCCGCTGGACGACAGCCGCCTGTCGCGCTCGCTGCACGAGCTGGTCGCACGCCGCCACGCCTTCCTGGTCGACTACCAGGACGCCGCCTACGCCGCGCGCTACACCGCGCTGGTGGAGCGCGTGCGCGCTGCCGAGCAGCGCGTGGCCCCGGCCTCGACCGCGCTGACCGAAGCGGTGGCGCGCTACGCATTCAAGCTGATGGCCTACAAGGACGAGTACGAAGTCGCGCGGCTGTACACCAGCGGCGCCTTCGCGCAGCAGGTACAGGCGCAGTTCGAGGGCGACTACCGCCTGCGCTTCCACCTGGCGCCGCCGCTGCTGGCGAAGAAGGACGCGCAGGGCCGGCTGCGCAAGCGCGAATACGGCCCGTGGATGTTCACCGCGTTCAAGTGGCTGGCCAAGCTGCGCCGGCTGCGCGGTGGCGCCTTCGACGTGTTCGGCTACAGCGCCGAGCGCCGCGGCGAACGGCAACTGATCGCCGACTACGTCGCCACCGTGGACGAACTGCTGCAGCGGCTGCAGGCGGACAACCTGGCGCTGGCGGTGCAGATCGCCAGCATCCCGGAACACATCCGCGGCTACGGCCACGTCAAGGAAGCGCACCTGCACGAGGCCAAGCAGCGCGAAGCGCGGCTGCTGGCGACCTGGCGCAATCCGAAGGCGCTGCATATCGTGCAGGCGGCCTGAGCGGGAGACGAACGCGTGTCGCCGTGCAGTGGCGGCGCAGTGGCGACATCAAGTCCGTCTGACGGAACGCGGCGCGGCCGGCGCCGCGTTTTCCGCTCTCCCGCGTTCCCGGGCGTCCGTGCCTCTGCTGCAGGAGCGGCTGCAGCCGCGACCCGACTCCAGCAGCACGCAGGACGGCAGCATCGCCCAGGGCGGCCGGCCTTGGGCATCATCCGCACGTTGCGTGGATCGCCAGCGATCCACGGCCGCATCAGCCTCGAAGGAACATCGCGTGAAGCGTTTGGTCAAACTCGCATGCGTGGCGCTGGTGGGCGCCATCCTGCTGTTCTACCTGCTGGCGGAGCACGCCGGCCCCTGGATCATGCCGCGGTTCATCACGATCCGTGTCGTGGCAGGACCCGATCGGCCGCTCTCCGGCGCGAGGATCCGCGTCCAGCAGGACGTGTGGTCGATTCCGTGCCTGAGCTACATGGGGATCTCCGGCGCGAGTTGCGCGTCGGGCAAATGGACAGTCTTCCATGGCCGCCTGGATCGCAACGGCGAAGCGCGGGTGTTGGTCTTTCAGGCAGCCGGGCTGCGAGCGGACTCGTATATCGCCTGCATCAATGGGAACCAGTACGAGGGCTACTTCGCCTACACCGAGTGGCCAGCGCGCCAGGACGTGCAACGTCTCACCCTGGACTACAAGCGCCTGGAGCAGCAACGAACAGGTTGCATGAACGGCTATGGAGAAGAACCGCTGGCAGCCCCGGCATGGTGGGATGCTGCGTTGAAGGAAGACGCCGAGGCCGATGCGCAGGAGGACGATTCGTCGCAATCGACGGCTCAACAACCTCCGGATAGCTCACCGACGTCGGACGGACCGTAGGAACCAGGCTGCAGGCGCGGCTTCAGCCGCGACCTGCCATGTCACCAGGTGGCGATGCAGCCTATGCCCAACGCTTTGCAGCGCACCACTACCATGCAGATGGATCCCGGTCGATCGCGATGCTGCCGATGACGGAAGGGTCTGCGCGTCGGGACTGAAGTCCCTCCCACATGGTTGCGTCCGCACGCTCCGTATGCGCCACAGCGGCCCTGGGCGAGCGGCCGCTGTGTCCTATCAAGACGCGACTCGGTCGAGTGCCGCGTGGCAACTCGACCGAACGCACTCAACGGAACGAACGTCGAATCAGACCCGCGGATCGGGCGGATTGCCGCGGCCCGGGCGATCGTAGCGATCCGAATCGAAGGCTTCGCGCACGGCGGCCTTGGCCTGCGCCCAGCTCAGCCGCGAGCGATCCTTGGCGCGCTCCCAGCCGCTTTCCAGGTCCGTGTCCAGGCGGTCGTCCCAGACGCGGTCGCGGTAGCGGCTGCGCGCCTGCACGCCGTAGCGGTAGGCCGGGCGGTAGTCGTCGTAGCTGCTGTCGGTATCGCGGTAGTCCACGGTGTCGAAGCGATCGGCGTAGTAGCGGTCGCTGTCCTCGTAGGTGCGGTAGGTGGCATCGGCGCGCTCCCAGGAATCGCGCGCGGCCAGCCGCGCCTCGTCCCACTCCAGGCGCGAGTCGCCACGGCGCGTGCCCCAGTCGTGCGACAGTTCGCGCTCGTGCTCGTCCCAGGTGCGCGAGGGATACTGCTCGCGCGCCTGCAGGCCCAGGCCGTAGGCCGCGGCGTAGTCGCGGTCGTAGTCGTAATCGGCCTTGGCGTAGTCGCGGTTGCGGTATTCCTCGCGCCAGTAGGCGTCTTCGCCGGTGGGATCGATGCGCTCGGCCACACCCTTGCCCGCGGCTGCGCCGGCGACCACGCCGACCGCCGCGCCGATCAAGGTGCCAAGCGGC
This sequence comes from Xanthomonas sp. NCPPB 1132, assembly GCF_056629235.1. Classification (NCBI taxonomy): domain Bacteria; kingdom Pseudomonadati; phylum Pseudomonadota; class Gammaproteobacteria; order Lysobacterales; family Lysobacteraceae; genus Xanthomonas; species Xanthomonas sp. NCPPB 1132. Next base: position 4,842,518 of record NZ_CM152819.1, read on the forward strand.
CCGAACACGGTACCGGCCAGTGCGCCCGCGGCCACGCCGCCGGCGGCGCCGCCGATGCCGACCCCGACCGGATGCGAACCCGGGGTGCCGGAGATCGGATCGCGATTGAGGTCGCGGGCTTTGTCGTTGTTGTCCATGGGAATGCTCCGTGGCGAATGAGGGAAGCACCGGCTGCAGGCAGATGGGCGGCGGCGGGTGTCGGCGCACAGTCGCAAGCCGGCGGTGAATCCGCCGTGGCACGGTGGTGAACCCGCCATGAGGGGCGCAGCGCGCTTTCGTCACCTGGACGCAACGCGCGCCCGTCGGGCCGATCGCGTTCCCTGTTCAGATCGCCGTCGCGGTCAGCCGCGCCTGGCCGCGGCGCCAGACCAGGCAGCGGTTGTTGGCCGGCATCGCCACGTCTTCCTGCAACGTCAGGCCCTGCGCCTGCGCCAGCGCGTCCACCGCCTCGGCATCGCGGATGCCGCTGGCCGGGTCGCGCGCCTTCAGCAATGCATCGAAGTCGCGATTGCTGTCGCTGGTGAAGTCGCCGCCGTAATTGAACGGGCCATACACCGCCAGCACACCATCGCTGCTGTTCGCCAACAACGGGCCGACGCCGGCAAAGAACGCCTGCACCGCGTCCCAACCCATGATGTGCAAGGTATTGGAGGTGAACACCGCATCGTAGCCGGTGTGCGGCCACGGCCCGTCGCGCACGTCCAGCGCCAGCGCCGGCGGCGTGTTCGGCAGGCCTGCCGCCGCCAGCCACTGCGCGATCCCGGGCAGGTGCTCGGCACGCTCGCTGCATTGCCAGCTCAGGTGCGGCAGCGCCGCGGCGAAGTGCACCGCGTGCTGGCCGGTGCCGCTGCCGATCTCCAGCACACAGCGACGATCGGCGAAGTGCCGCTGCAGCACCTGCAGGATCGGATCGCGGTTGCGGTCGCAGGACGGGGCGTAGGGTCGATCGCTCATCGTGGCGCGCACCTGTGTGTGCCATTGCGCGCTGCGGCGGCACGCACCTGCGCGAATGGCAGCGGCGGACGGCTCATCCGCGCGAGCGCACGAAGATGCGCTTGCCGCCGCCTTCGTTGCCGCGCTCCTCCAGTTCGAAATGCGTCGACAGCCGGCGCAGCAGGTCGCTGAGCTTCTTGTGCCCGTACAGGCGCGGATCGAAATCCGGGCGCACCTTGTTCAGATAGCTGCCGACACTGCCCAACCCGGCCCAGCCCTGGTCGTCGGAGGCTTCCTCGATGGCCTGGCGCAGCAGGGTCAGCGGCGCCTGCTTGGTCTCGGTGGCGGCGGGCACGGGCTCGGGCTTGGCCGGCGTCGCGGCCGGCTTCTTGCGGCCCTTGGCCGCCGGCTTGGCGGCCGCAGCGGCGGGCTTGGCCGGTTCGGCGGCGCTGGCCTCGCTGCGCAGCACTTCGGTGTAGATGAACTTGTCGCAGGCCTGCACGAACGCATCCGGGGTCTTGCGCTCGCCGAAGCCGTACACCGTCGGCCCCTCCTCGCGCAGGCGCTGCGCCAGGCGGGTGAAGTCGCTGTCGCTGGAGACCAGGCAGAAGCCGTCGAAGCGGCCGGTATAGAGCAGGTCCATCGCATCGATGATCAGCGAGCTGTCGGTGGCGTTCTTGCCGCTGGTGTAGGCGAACTGCTGCACCGGGCTGATCGAGTGCTTCAGCAGCGCCTGCTTCCACTGGGTCATGCGCGTGCTGGTGAAATCGCCGTAGATGCGCTTGACACTGGCCAGGCCGTACTTGGCGACTTCGGCGAGCAGGCCTTCGATCACCGACGGTTGCGCGTTGTCGGCATCGATCAGCACCGCCAGCCGCGGCTGGTCGTCGTCGCTGTCGGAACGGTGGCGGGTTTTCATGGCATGCACCTGCGGCAAGGAAAGATCGGGAGAAGCGTGGAAGCGGTCTCCACTGTGCCAGCGCAACGCGGCGACCGCCATGGCTCATCGCCCGGCCGGCAGCGCCTCGTAGGCCTGGCGCACCGCCGCTTCGCCATAGCGGCGTTCCAGCCGGCGCACGGTGAAGTGGCCGCGCGCCATCGCCTGGAAGTGGGCGATGAACACCGTGTTGAGCAACGCGCCGCTGGCCGCGCCGACCAGCGGCACCGCCTGCGCCGCCAGCTTCTCGCTGACGGTGACCGAGAACTTGGCGGCGATGCGCGACAGCAGCGACACCAGCACCGGCGCGCCCTTGCTGCCCAGCCCGTGCGCGGCGATGTACTGCGCGGCGGCGCTGAGTTGCTGCGCCATCGCCGCACGCACCGCGAAGTAGCCCGATTCGCTGCCGTCGTCGCGCTGGCTGCGGCCGCCGTGCGCCAGCACTTCCAGGCAGGCCAGGGCGGTCGCCGGATCGTCCAGGCGCTCGCCCTCGGCGCGGGCGATGTCGGCGATCGAGCGGAGCATCAGCGTGGTGGTCAGCGGCAGTTCCACCACCAGCCCGGGCAGGCCGAAGAAGCCGCCGGCGGCGCCGGTCGCCGCCACCGCGGCGCCGTGCAGGCGCGGCCGTGCGCGTTCCGGCGCCTGCCCACGCAGGGTCAGCAGCGCCGAGCGCAGCGCCACTCGCAGCGCGCGCTGGCTGACCGCATCGATGCGCGAGGACAGCATCTTCGGCAGGCGCTTGCTGATCAGCGCCTCGATCGGCGCGCCCACCGCATTGGCGATCTTCGCCGCCAGGCCCGGGTGTTCCAGCAGGGCGCGCGCCTGGGCCAGGTCGCGGTGGTCGGCGGCATCCATCACGGGGACGGGCAGTAGCGTGGTCATGGCCGAAGCTCGTGGCGAGGGAGGCCACAGCATGCACCGGGCGGCAGCGACATGGTGTCGAGGGCCGATGACCGGTGCGGGACGTTCAGCCATCGGGCGCGCTCGTGCGCTTAGGGCCAGCCCTAGATCCGCTCCAGCGTGTGCTGGCGGGTGCGTGGCCCGAACCGGCCCACCACCGCGGCGGCAATCAGCAGGCTGGCGGCGATGAAGCCGAGCACGCCCCGATGGCCGGTGCGGTCCAGCAGCATGCCGATCAGCAGGCTGCTGGCGGCGGTGGACAGGCGGCTGAAGGAATAGCAGAACCCCACCGCGCGGGCGCGCAGCGCCGTGGGGAACAGTTCGGCCTGGTAACCGTGGTAGGCGAAGCTCATCCAGGCATTGCAGAAGGTGACCGCCGCGCCGCAGGCGATCAGCAGCAGCGGCTGGTGCTGCCAGGCGAACAACAGGCCGAACAGCATCGCGCCCAGCGCCGACACCACCACCTGCCACTTGTTCTCCCAGCGCTGCGCCACGCCCATCAGCAGCAGCGGCGCCAGTGGATACGCCAGCGAGATGGCGAAGGCGTAGCCGAGCCCGTGCACGCTGTCGGCGCCTTGCCGCGCCAGCAGCGCCGGCAGCCAGTTGCCGAAACCGAAGAAGCCGATCGCCTGGAAGATGTGGAAGGTCACCAGCATCGCCATGCGGCGCCGGTACGGGGGCTGCCATAGCGCGGAAAAGCGCGGCGGCGGCGCAAGGGAGACAGGTAGCGGCTCCGGCGCCGGCAACGGCCGCCCCAGGTCGGCGGCACAGCGCGCCTCCAGCCGCTGCAGCACCGCATCGGCCTCGGCATGCCGGCCTTGCGTGGCCAGCCAGCGCGGCGATTCCGGCAGGCGACTGCGCAGCCACCACACCGCCAGCGCGAAGCCGCCGCTGAGCAGCGCCACCCAACGCCAGCCGCTCAGGCCCAGCGGCGCGTGCGGCACCAGCGCCCAGGCGCTCAGCGCTACCGCCGGCACCGCCAGGAACTGCACGCAGAACGCCAGCGCGAACGCTGCGCCACGCATCTGCCGCGGCACCATTTCAGACAGGTAGGTGTCGATGGTGACCAGCTCCACGCCCAGGCCGATGCCGACCACGCCGCGCCACAGGATCACCCCCAGCGCGCTGTGCTGCAGGCCCATCGCCACGGTCGCCACGCTGTACCAGAGCAACGCGAAGGAGAACACCGCGCGGCGTCCGAAACGATCGACCAGCGGGCTGAGCAGGCTCGCGCCGAGGAACAGGCCCAGGAAGGTCGCCGAGGCGAACGCGGCCTGGTCGGCGATACCGAACACGCCGGCCGCGCCCTCGGCGAACACGCCGTCACGCAGCAGGCCGGGGCTGAGGTAGGCGGTCTGGAACAGGTCGTACAGTTCGAAGAAGCCGCCCAGCGCCAGCACCGCGACCAGGCGCCACAGGGTGCGGGTGGGCGGCAGGCGCTCCAGGCGCGCCGCGACCAGGGCGATGGGATCGGAAGCGGCAACGGCAGCATCGCGCATGCAGGCAAGTCCTGTGGGGGAGGAAACGCGCCGCCGCATGCTGCCCGACCCGCCGCCGCGCGCGCCACCGCGTCGGACGAAAACTGCCGACCGCGCCGCATCGGCGTTCAGCCGGATGTCGGCTTCGGGGCGGTCGGCCGCTATGGTCGCCGGCCGCCGGTCAGCGCAGGAACAGGATGTCCAGGTCGCGGTCGGGCACGAAGTCGCGCTGGCGAAACTCGAAGGTCAGCGCGTCGGTGCGCTGCAGGTCGCCGTCGAAGCACAGGCTGAGCAGGTCGCCGGGGGCGCGCTTCTTCAGGGTCAGGTGGAAGTCCTGGATCGGCCCCTTCCAGTTGGCGCCGGTGCGCAGCACGTAGCGCAGGTTGCTCCACTGCAGGCCGTTGGCGCCGGCGCGGCGACGCATGCGCTGTTGGGTAGCGGCGTCCAGGCAGGTGGGCTTGGCGTACTCGCCGATCAGGTCGCTGGCCGGCATCGGCACGCCGGTGGCGACGCTGGGCGCGTAGCTGTGGCGGATCGCCACTGTGCCGCCGGCCGGGAAGCGCTGCTGCCAGACGAAGTACTCGCTGAGGGTGAAGCGGGGCTGCCCGTCCGCATCGAACCAGCGTGCGGGCAGCGGCTTGCGCCCGGCTGGGACGGTGCCGCCCTCGACATACTCGGCCAGGTCGTCCGGCGTCCAGCCGCTGGCCGCCCAGGCGCGCGAGATGTCGCTGCCGTCCAGCTTCGCCACCAGCTTGCGCTCGGTGCGCACCGGCTTGCCGTCCACCCACAGCCTGAAGTCGGTGAGCGCACTGTGGTCGGCCATGCCGAAGTACATCGGCGGCATCGGGAAAGCGATCGGCACCAGCAGGTCGCGCGTGCTGGTGTTGGTGAACACGTAGTCCACCTGCACCCGCTCCTCGCTGATGAACAGGTCTTCCTTGCTCATGCGGATGTCCGGCTGGCGGATCAGTTCGATGGAGCCATTGGCGTCGCCGATGCTGCTGTCGTTGGCGAAGGCGCCAGCGGCCGCGAACAGCAAGGACGACAACAACACGGGCAGCAGGCGGCGCGGCGAAACGTTGGCGGTCATGGAGTCGGAGGTCGGCGAGGGAAGGCGCCGCGGCCGCAGCACGGCAGCGGCGAACGGGCGGGCGCCATGGTAACCGCGGCGACATGGCCTGCCGCATCGCGCCCTGCCGCTGCGTTTGCTACGGTAGCCGGCGCCGCCACGGGGGGAAGGCCATCGCCATGTTCAGAGCATTCGCAACGCTGGCGCTGCTGGCGTCCGCCGGGCTGGCCGCGGCGCAGGCGCCAGGCCAGCGCAGCTACGCCAATCCGATCGACCTGGATTACCGCTACAACTTCGAGCAACTCAACGAAGGCATTTCCTACCGCACCGGCGCCGACCCGGTGTTCGTGCGCTTCGGCGACGCCTACTATCTGTTCCAGACCCTGGCCGACGGCTACTGGCGCTCCAGCAACCTGCTCGACTGGCAGTTCGTGACGCCCAGCCGCTGGCCGTTCGAGAGCATCGTCGCGCCGGCGGTGGTGGCCGACGGCGACCGCCTGGTGATCATGCAGTCGGCCTTCGAACCGCGCCCGCTGCTGCAGACCCGCGACCCGGCCAGCGGCAAGCTCGACTTCCTGACCCGGCTGCTGCCCAAGCTGCCGCGCGCCCAGCCGATCGGCACCGAGATGAAGGGCCGCCCGCTCAGCGACGTGCCGCCCGGCCCCTGGGACCCGGACCTGTTCATCGACGACGACGGCCAGTGGTACCTGTACTGGGGCTCGTCGGACCGCTATCCGCTGTATGGCATCGCCATGGATCGCAACGCGCAGGGGTTCGCCTTCCGCGGCGTGCCGACGCCCTTGCTCGCGCTGGATCCGGCGCAGCACGGCTGGGAGCGCTTCGGCCCCGACCACCGCGGTGCCCGCTTCCCCGACGGCAGCCCGATCGGCAGCTACCTGGAAGGCGCGTGGATGACCAAGACCGGCGGTCGCTACTACCTGCAGTACGGCGCGCCCGGCAGCGAGTACAACGCCTACGCCAACGGCTTGTACGTCGGCGAGCACCCGCTCGGCCCGTTCGTCTATGCGGCGTACAACCCGGTGGCCTACAAGCCCGGCGGCTTCATGCAGGGCGCCGGCCACGGCTCCACCTTCCAGGACGCGCACGGCAACTGGTGGAACAGCGGCACCGCCTGGATCGGCGCCAACTGGACCTTCGAACGGCGCATCGTGCTGTTCCCCGCCGCCTTCGCCGCCGACGGACAGATGCGCGTGTCCACCCGCTTCGGCGATTTCCCGCACTGGATGCCGGACGGCCCGGTGGCCGACCCGGAGGCGCTGTTCACCGGCTGGATGCTGCTGTCCTACCGCAAGCCGGCCACTGCCTCGTCCACCCTGGACGGCTTCGCCGCCGACCGCGCCACCGACGAGGACCCGCGCAGCTACTGGGTGGCCGCACGCAACACGGCCGGCGAGACCCTCACCGTCGACCTGGGCGGGGAACGCAACGTGCGCGCCGTACAGGTTAACTTCGCCGACTATCGTGCCGGCCGCTACGGCGATGCGCCGGACATCTACACCGCGTTCCGGCTGCAGCACTCGCGCGACGGCCGCCACTGGCTGCCGCTGGCCGAGGTCGGCGACGGCGCCGACCGCCGCGACCGGCCCAACGCTTACCTGCAACTGCCCGCGCCAGTGCGCACCCGCTACATCCGCTACGTGCACGGCCACGTCGGCGCCGCGCACCTGGCGATCAGCGACCTGCGCGTGTTCGGCAACGCCGACGGCGCCCCGCCACCTGCACCCACCGGTGTCGTCGCGCGCCGCGAGGCCGACCGCCGCAACGCCCGCGTGCACTGGCAGGCGGTACCCGGCGCCGTCGGCTACAACGTGCGCTGGGGCCTGCGTGCCGACCGCCTCACGCTCACCTACCAGGTGTTCGCCGACCGCGGCACCGACCTGGAACTCCGCGCGCTCAACGTCGACCAGGCCTACGTATTCGCCGTCGAAGCCTTCGACGAACGCGGTGTCTCCCCGCTGAGCGCGCCCATCGCCGTGCCATGAAGCCATCACGGCCTTCCCGTATGCTTGGCGCCACCTCGACCGCGCACCGGCGAAGCGACGCGCGGCAGGATCGGTTGCCGATCGAAGGAGAAGGACGATGCACCAGCACCAGGGAACCCAGGGCCAGCGCCGGCTGCGCGCATGGCTGATCGCCGCGGTGGTCGCTGGCGCGTGCGGCAACGCCGCCGCGCAGCAGATGGACCCACGCGACGCGCAGCTGCAACAACAGCAACGCCTGCTGCAGCAGCAGGCCGAGCAGATCCAGCAGATGCAGCAGCAACTGCAGCAGACGCCGCCGGCCGGCGCCGAAGCCGCTGCACCGAGCGATGGCCTGTCCGCCACCTACCACGACTGCCGCAAGCAGGCCCAGGGCCTGGACGAGAACCGCCGCTGCATCCAGCGCGAACAGCGCGTGCAGCAGGAGCGCCTGGACCGCGCCTACGACAAGCTGCGCTACCGCCTCAGCGGCATGGACCGCTCCCGGCTGATGGATGCGCAATCCACCTGGCAGCAGTCCAACGACCAGGCCGCACAGCTCGACCGTGCGTTCGGCGCCCGCGGCCAGGAGGCTGGCCTGCAAAGCGCCGAAGCCACCCTGCGCCGGATCAGCTCCCGCGCCGACGAACTGGAAGGCTATACGCGCGGCGGTCGTTGAGGGCAGTGACAGGCAAGCTGTCGGACCATACGCGGCAGCGTGTTGCGGTGCTGAGCGGGCGAATTGCCCCCGGCAGCAGCGCACAGTTGAGGTCTTTCAAAGGCGTTGCACGGAGGCCGGAGATGGCAGGCATGGAACAACGGGATCAGATTCGTAAGCGGAGCACGTCGCCACAACTGCCGCGCCCTGGCCTTGTCTCATCGCTCAAATGGGCGCGTGCGCGCTGGTTCGGCACCCTATGCCTCGGGGCCTTGCCCGCGATCGTGCTAAATGGCGCAGTCGCGGCGGCTCCATCCTTGCCGTCGGGCGCGGAGTTGTTGGCGTTGCAGAAGGACGCGCTGCGTCCGACATATTCGCAGTGTCTCGCCAAGGCGATGCAGCAGGAGGGGCGGGAACGCTGCGTGGACGAGGAGTTCGCCTACCAGGACGGCGAGTTGAACAGGGTCTACCGCGCCCGCATGACGGCCCTGCCGTCCGCGAAAGAGCGATCGGCGTTGCAAGCCGCACAGCGCCAGTGGATCGCGCAGATCTACCAGAATCGGTGCAAGCTGCCAGAGCAGGCAAGCCCGGCGATGCGCCTGGATGCCAAGCAATGCAGGCTGGCCACGACGATCAGCCGCCTGCGCCAACTGAACGATCCGCAGTTCGTCGCGTCGATCAGTGCCGCCAAGCCGGTAACGCCGTCGCCCGATGCAAGCTCGGAGGCGAAGGTATTCACTGCCGCTGGACTGCCGGATGCGGCAGGACAGGTCGCTTTTCCACTGGGATATCTCAGTCTGCAGGTCGCAGACGCGCATTGTCGCGACACCGGCGGGCTGCTACTGCGTTGCGCACCCGCGACGGTCGTGGTGCAACGCCCGGCGGGCAAACAATCCATCCCCGTTCCATCCTTGGTCTTCCTGAACAAGACAGCGGATCAGCGAGAATATGTCGCCGCCTATCGCGGCCCCATCGCCCAACAGGGCGAAGAGAACGAGGGCCTGCGCTACACCGTGATCGTCTCGGACATCAATGGCGACGGCTACGACGATCTGCTGTTGTGGACCGATTTTTCCGGCCGCCTCGGCGCGCCCGCCTATACCTATTATCTATTCGATCCAAAGGCCAAGCGCTTCGTGAAGAGCGAGAAGCTCGCACAGGCGACACGCGGCCTCACACTCTCCGGCATCAGCGGCACGACCCTGCATCTGTGGTCGGAAGAAGGACAATGCAAGCGCACCATGGTGGCGCTTGCACTGCATGGAACGACACCGACGCGGCATTCCAGCAAGACCATCGATTCCTGCAAGTAGCCAAGCAGGTTCGGTGCATCACTCGCACCACATAGAGAGACAAGGATTTCCCATGAGCGACGGATACGGCAAGCAAAACGCGGGGTTCGGGCTGACACGCGAACAATCGGTCGACCTGATCGTCCGCAGCTGCCTGGACCACGGTGTCACCGACACCCGGCAGATCGCGTATGTGCTGGCCACGGCACAGCACGAATCCAAAGACTTCCAGGCTCCTGAAGAGGACTGGGGGCGAAAGCAGGCCGTGACGCTGTCGTATCACGGTGGCGAAGCCTATTACGGCCGCGGCTATGCGCATCTCACCCATGTCGAGTTGTACGAAAAGCTTGGCGAGAAGGCAGGACTAGGACGCGAACTCGTGCAATCGCCAGGCCGGGCCGCGGAACCTGCCATTGCGACGAAGATCCTCGTCGCCGGCATGCGCGATGGCGACTTCGTGCCGGGACAGACCCTGGCCGCCCATATCAACGCCGACAAACAGGACTATGCCGGCGCACGCGCGATCATCAATCCCCGCGATGCGGCAAGCGTGCAAACCATCGCCGGTTATGCGCGCACTTGGGAAGCTTCGGTAACGGCGCTGGTAGAGCGCGCCCAACGCGAAGCCGTGGCACCCGCGCAGCCGCCGGCCGCATCCAATGCGCCAGCATCCGTCGGCAAGGGCGACGCGAATCAAACTGTGTTCGAAGCACAGCAGTATCTGGCCGCGCTGGGAATGACCGATAGCAAAGGCAAGGACATCTCCCCCGATGGCGACTTTGGTGCTGGCACGGAGCATGCAGTCAAACAATACGAGCGCAGCAAAGGCGTTGCAGAGCCAACCGGCCGCGTCGATGCCGCCATGCTGGCCGAACTGCGTGCCGATACCCTGCAGGCGCAGCCGCAATTCAAGCGCCAGACGATGACCGACCTGTACGGCCCATTGAAGGATGGAGAGCTCCGCCGAGGCGAGAAAGGGGAACCTGTCTATGAACTGCGCCGTCAGTTGCAGGGCCTGGGCTACATCCAGAATGCGCCTCCGAACTGGGGCGGCGACCGCCTCTACGACGAGCACATCGAAGCCGGCGTCCGTGCATTCCAGAAGGCCAATGGGCTGCAGGAGACCGGACGCGCCGATACGGAGACGCGGCGGCAGTTGAATGCGTCCGCGGTGAGCCAGCATCTAGCGCCCACCACCGAATTCGACCGTCCGGAAAATTGGCCGCCGCAACCGCCACCGTATACCAGGGCCGAATATCAGACCCGCCAGCAGGCGCCGGCGCAACCCGCTCCATCTGCACCTGCAACGCAGGAGCCATCACCCGATCAGCGGCGAGGCCAGGCACCGACGCCAGCAACGCCTGCGGTCATGCACAGTTCGCTGTACCAGGATTGCTCCAACGGCGTCGACGCGCTGGACCGGCAACTCGGCCGCACGTCCGACACGGCGAGCGCGTGCATGAAGGCCAGCCTGACCGAGTTGGCCACGCGCAACGGCCTGACACGCGTCGATCATGTGCTGCTCAGCGAGCGCGGCCGTCAGGCCGAGCCGGGGCAGTACGTCTTTGTCGTCGAAGGCGATCCACGCAATCCCGCCAGCCTGCGCGCGCACATGCCGACCGATCAAGCGATCAATACACCAGTGGAGGTGTCCTTCGGTGCCTTGGCGCAATCGGAGCAACAACGCCAAGCCAGTCTGCAGGCTCAGGTCGCCATGGAGCAACAGCGCGACGCACAGACACGCGAGGCCAACAGCAGAAGCATGGGATGACACGGCCCGCGCCGACGGCGCCCGAGCCCTGGCTAGCTGGCGACACGCTCACTGCCCCGCCGCGCAACCCCCGCCCTGTTCCGCGCACACCTTCATGGCGCGCTGCAGCTCGGCCTCGCTCAGCTGCGGGGGCGGCCGCGCGACGGCGGCCTGGACCTGGTCGGGGCCGCCGGTCAGCGCGTGCAGGCCCTTGGCCGCCTTGCCGGCCAGGTAGTAGACGCCGAGCGCGATGTAGCCGCCGCTCTGGCTGACCTGTTCCACCGAGGGCGGCGGCCGCCAGTCCTTGTCGAAGCGGTTGGGCGGCGGGGTCACCGGATTCTTGAAGCGATACAGATCCAGCGGCTCGCCCTCGTCCGGCGGCAGCGCGCGCACTTCGCCGAGGGTCTGGATGTCGTCTTTGGCAGCGTCGGTGGCCGGCGGCATGGCGACGGACGGCGCGGGCGGCGCAGCGGCATCGGTCGCAGGCGCCGCCTGTTGCGCCTGCACCTGCGTGCACGCCGCCAGCAACGCGACAGCCAACAACGCCCTCAGGCGCCGGCCGATCGGATCCGTTGTGTCCACGCTGTCCATGGCGCCCGAGCTTACGGACGCGGCGCGGCCATCTCTAGCGCGTCGCCACCGCCGTTCACGTCGGCGACAGCGGCCGCAGGCACAGCCAGATCGCGCACCAGTGCGCCAGCGCGCCGCCCAGCACGTGCGCGTGCCAGATGGCGCGGTTGTAGAGCATCGACTTGCGCACGTAGAAGGCCACGCCCACCGTGTAGATCGCGCCGCCGGCGGCGATCAGCCACAGCACCGGCGTGTCCAGCCCGGCCACGATCGGCTTGACCGCGGCCATCCCCGCCCAGCCCAGCAGCAGGTAGATCGCCACCCAGAAGCCCTTGGCGATGCCCGGCAGGAACAGCTTGGCGAACACCCCGAACAGCGCCACGCCCCACACCGCCAGAGTCATCGACCAGACCCAGGCGCCGGACAGCGCCAGCACGAAGAACGGTGTGTAGGAGCCGGCGATCATCACGAAGATGCCGGCGTGGTCGAGCTTGCGCAGCACTGGCTGGCGCTGCGGCGGGGCGAAGTTGTACGCCGCCGAGCAGGCGAACATGGTCAGCAGCCCCAGCGCGTAGATGCTGGTGGCCAGGATCAGCGCGTCGTTGGCATGGGCGCGCCAGACCAGCAGCGCGCCGCCGACCACGGCCAGCAGCAGGCCGGCGGCATGGACCAACAGGTCGGCGCGGCGGGCGGCGGCGGTGCGGTAGTGCGGGGGAAGCGCGGAAGCGGACACGGACAGGAACAGTGGGCGACAGGGGCCGCCGATGCCGGGGGGACGACAGGATACCTGTCGAGGACGACAACGCGTGCAAGGCCACCGGAGCAGCGCGCCGATGGCGCTGCACCCACATAGGCAACGCACCCACAACCGCCCCGCCTGAATCCGCTCATCTGCCCTCCTCGCCTCTGCGCGCCCCGTCTCATACCCTGAGACGCGATTTCGCTTCCCTGTTCCGCTTTGAGAGCCGTGCCGATGCCCGCCCACGCCCTAGCCCCGCGCACCGAGGACGCCGAGCGCGCCCTGTCCACCACCGACGGGGTGCCCTCGCGCGATGGCGCCCTGCTCAGCGCGCGGCTGGAGCGGCGTTACCACGATCGCATCACCGGCAGCTTCACCATCCCCGGCCAGGCCGGCCGCTATGCGCCGATCCCGGACAACGTGCCGCCGGCGCTGGCCGCGGCATTGCGCGAACGCGGCATCGCGCAGCTGTACAGCCACCAGGCCGAGGCCTGGGACGCGGCGCAGCGCGGCGAGCACGTGGCCATCGTCACCCCCACCGCCTCGGGCAAGTCGCTGTGCTACACGCTGCCGGTGGTGGCCGCGGCGATGACCGCGCAGGCCAAGGCGCTGTACCTGTTCCCGACTAAGGCGCTGGCGCAGGACCAGGTGGCCGAGCTGCTGGACCTCAACCGTGCCGGCGACCTCGGGGTAAAGGCCTTCACCTTCGACGGCGACACCCCCGGCGATGCGCGCCAGGCGATCCGCCTGCACGGCGACATCGTGGTCAGCAACCCGGACATGCTGCACCAGGCGATCCTGCCGCATCACACCAAGTGGGCGCAGTTCTTCGAGAACCTGCGCTACGTGGTGATCGACGAGATCCACACCTACCGCGGCGTGTTCGGCAGCCACGTCGCCAACGTGCTGCGCCGGCTCAAGCGCATCTGCGCGTTCTACGGCGTCACGCCGCAGTTCATCCTGTGCTCGGCCACCATCGGCAACCCGCGCGCGCACGCCGAGGCGCTGATCGAGCAGCGCGTGCACGCGATTACCGATTCCGGCGCGCCCAGCGGCGACAAGCACGTGATGCTGTGGAACCCGCCAGTGGTCAACGCCGACCTGGGCCTGCGCGCCTCGGCGCGCTCGCAGAGCAACCGCATCGCCCGCATCGCGATCAAGTCCGGGCTCAAGACCCTGGTGTTCGCGCAGACCCGGCTGATGGTGGAGGTGCTGACCAAGTACCTGAAGGACATCTTCGACCACGACCCGCGCAAGCCGCCGCGCATCCGCGCCTACCGTGGCGGCTACCTGCCCAGCGAGCGCCGCGAGGCCGAGCGGGCGATGCGTGCCGGCAGCATCGACGGCATCGTCTCCACCTCGGCGCTGGAGCTGGGCGTGGACATCGGCGCGCTGGACGTGGTGGTGCTCAACGGCTACCCCGGCAGCGTCGCCGCCACCTGGCAGCGCTTCGGCCGCGCCGGGCGCCGCCAGCAGCCGGCGCTGGGCGTGCTGGTGGCCAGTTCGCAGCCGCTGGACCAGTACGTGGTGCGGCATCCGGACTTCTTCGCCGACGCTTCGCCCGAGCACGCGCGCATCGCCCCGGACCAGCCGCTGATCCTGTTCGACCACATCCGCTGCGCCGCGTTCGAACTGACCTTCGTCGCCGGCGAGGCGTTCGGCCCGGTGGACCCGGCGGTGTTCCTGGAAGCGCTGGCCGAGAGCGAGGTGGTGCACCAGGAAGGCGACCGTTGGGAGTGGATCGCCGACAGCTACCCGGCCAACGCGGTGAGCCTGCGCTCGGTGGCCGACGGCAACTTCGTGGTGGTGGACAAGACCGACGGCAAGCAGCAGATCATCGCCGAGGTCGACTATTCCGCCGCCGCACTGACCCTGTACGAGGGCGCCATCCACATGGTGCAGAGCACGCCCTACCAGGTGGAGAAGCTCGACTGGGAGGGCCGCAAGGCCTACGTCACCCGCACCCACGTGGACTACTACACCGACAGCATCGACTTCACCAAGCTCAAGGTGCTGGACCGCTTCGACGGCGGCGCAGCCGGACGCGGCGACGCGCACCACGGCGAGGTGCACGTGGTGCGGCGCGTGGCCGGCTACAAGAAGATCCGCTACTACACCCACGAGAACATCGGCTACGGCCCGGTGAACCTGCCCGACCAGGAACTGCACACCACCGCGGTGTGGTGGCAGTTGCCGCAGGCCACCCTGCTCAAGGCGTTCGGCAGCAAGCAGGACGCGCTGGACGGTTTCCTCGGTGCGGCCTACGCGCTGCACGTGGTGGCCACGGTGGCGGTGATGGCCGATGCGCGCGATCTGCAGCAGGCGGTGGGCGACGGCGACGGTGCCTGGTTCGCGGTGGCCGACGCCAAGGGCCGCGGCCAGTTGCGCGGCGGCGACAGCGGCGAGCCGGCCAGCGTCGAACTGCAGCAGTTCGTGCCCACCGTGTACCTGTACGACAACTTCCCCGGCGGCGTCGGCCTGAGCGAGCCGTTGTGGCGGCGCCAGGCAGAGCTGGTGCAGCGCGCCCGCGAACTGGTGCAGGGCTGCGATTGCGTGGCCGGCTGCCCGGCCTGCGTCGGCCCGGTGCTGGCGGCGCAGGAGGAAAGCGCGACCACGCCGCGGGCGCTGGCGTTGCGCGTGTTGCGCTTGCTGCTCGACGGCGAGGACGACGCGGCGCTGGACGCGCGCGGCGCGGCCACGATCGCCGCCGACGTCGATGCCGACGCGCTGCCGGAGTGGAGCGCATGAGCATCAGCCTGGAGCGCCTGCGCGCGCTGCGCCGGCAGGCCGGCGATGCCAGCGCCGAGCGCACGCCGGCGTCCTCCGGCAATCCCACCGCAGCCGACGCGCCTCGCGCGTCGCGCACGGACGCTGCGGCGACGACGCCTACGCACGCGCCGCGGCAGGCAACGGCGCAGCCGCGCGAGGTCGCATCGCACGCGGCACCGACGGCCGCACGCACGCCATCCGCTGCCCCGCGCAGCGGCGGCACCGACACCGCGGTGGCGCCGCCCATCGCCATCGCCCCGTTCGGCCGCGGCGGCACCGATGTGTCCGCCCTGCGGCGCCTGCTCGGCCTGCGCGAGCGCGCCGTCGCGCCCGCCGCGGCAGTGGTCGCACGCAGGCCTGCCCTCGCGCCGGACCGGCACCTGCCCGGGGTGGAGATCGCGCCCGGGCTGCACCTGATCGAGGCATTCCTGCCGCAGCCGATCCCCGCCGGCGCGCTGTCGCTGGCCTTCGCCCGCCGCGAGGATGTGGTGGAACCGACCGACCTGCTGTTCTTCGACACCGAGACCACCGGCCTGGCCGGCGGCACCGGGACGCGCGCCTTCATGATCGGCGCGGCCGACTGGACCGTGCATCCGGCCGATGGCCCGGGCCTGCGCATCCGCCAGTTGCTGATGGCCACGATGGGCGCGGAGAAGGCGATGCTGGAGGCGTTCCGCGCCTGGCTGCGGCCAGGCACGGTGCTGTCCAGCTACAACGGCCGCTGCTACGACGCGCCGCTGCTGAAGACCCGCTACCGGCTGGCGCGCTGCGCCGATCCGCTGTCGGCGCTGGACCACGTGGACCTGCTGCATCCCACCCGCCGCCGCTACCGCGGCACCTGGGAGAACTGCAAGCTCGCCACCATCGAGCGGCAGTTGCTGCGGGTGGTGCGCGAGGACGATCTGCCGGGCTCGGAAGCGCCGGCGGCGTGGCTGGGCTACCTGCGCGGCGGCAACGCGCGCAACCTGCGCCGCGTCGCCGCGCACAACCACCAGGACGTGGTCACGCTGGCGCTACTGCTGCAGCGCCTGGTCGCCGCCGAAGCCGAGGAACGCGCGCTGGCGGCGACCGCGTCGGCGTAGGCGCGGCACGCGGCCGGCGGATCACTCCAGCCGCTGCGCACTGCCGGCGGCGATGGCCGCATCGAACAGGCGGTCGACCTCGCGATCGAGCTGCGCGCTCAGTTCGCCCTGGCGTGCGCCCAGTTCGCCCTGCTGCCGGCCCAGCGCGGCCTGCTGTTCGCCGAGCGCGCGCATCTTCGCCGACAGCGCGTCCTGGCGCTGCGCAAGCGCTGCCTGTGCATTCGCCTGCGCCTTGGCAGCGACGGCGTCCATATCGATGCGCGCCAGCGCCCGCGCCGCGGCCTCCTGCGCCAGCTTGCCCTGTTCCCGGCCCAGCTCGCCCTGCTCGCGGCCCAGTGCACCCTGGCGCTTGCCGAGTTCGCCCTGCTGCGCGCCCAGCTTGCCGATCGGCTCGAACAGCGCGTCGAAGCGGGCCAGCAGCGCAGGATCGTGCACCACATAGCGCTTGCCGCCGCGGCGGAACCACAGGCCATCGCCCTGGGTCTCGCGCTTCATGCTGGCGAGTTCGTCGCTGCTGCCACTCATCGTCGAATGGTTGCCCTTGACCCGGACATACGACTGTTCGAGTTGACCGTTGCGGGTCTTCTGCACCGACCGCGTGCTGATCCGCGAGCCGATGGCCGGCGGCGCAGCGGGGACCGCCGGTGCCGGCGGCGCCAGCGGCGCGGGCGGCGGCAGTGGGGCGACCGGCGGCGGTGCAGGCTGCGCAGGCGTCGCTGCCGCCACCCTGGCCGGCCTGGACGCACGCGGCGGCAGCGGCGCGGCGGGCACGTCGGCGGCACGCGCGGCATCGTCCATGTCCGCCGCGTCGGTCGCTTCGGCAGCTTCGGCGGCTTCGGCCGCAGCCGCCGCCGCCTCGCGTCCACGTTCCCGCGCGGCATCGGCGACGTCGTCCGCCTGCGCGGCGGCATCGCCGGCAGCATCGGCGGCAGTCTGCGCCGCCTCGGCGGCCGCGGCAGCCGCATCGGCCGCGGCTTCGGTGCCGGCATCGACGTCCGGCGCCGGCGTGCGCGCCGGTCGGGTCGGCGCCGCGCTCGGGGCCGCATGACCGGGCTGGGCCACCAGGCGCAGTGGCATCACGCCGAGCACGGTCACCGCGGTCAGGATCAGGGCCGCGCCCAGGCGCGGAAAAGCGGACGTGGTCTGCAGCATCTGCAATCTCCGTTTCAGGCTCAGGAAGGTCGGCGAGGCGCTGGCCACGCCGGCGCTGGGCCGCGGCGCCACGCCCAGCTGCACCAGCAGCCGCGCGTAGTCGTGACGGCAATGACGGTGACCGGCGACCACGGCCGCGTCGCAGGCCGCCTCGCGGGCCAGGGCGTACTCACGGTTGGCCAGGTGCACCAGCGGATGGAAGAAGAACAGGTGCTGCGCCACGGCTGGCAACAGACCCCACCACAGGTCGCGGCGCTGCAGGTGCACCAGTTCGTGGGTCAGCGCCATGTCCAGATCGTCGGCGCGCAGGCTGGCCATGCGCCGCGCCGGCAGCAGCAGCACCGGCCGCCACGGCCCGATCAACTGCGGCGAATCGATGTGCGCGCACAGCCGCAGCTGCGGCGGCTCGCGCAGGCCGTGCGCCTCGGCGGCCAGGCGCAGCGCGCCGAGCAGGGCGGCGTCGGTGCACGGCGCCGCCGCGCGCGCACGCTGGCGGCTGCGGCGGTAGGCCAGCACGCTGTGCGCGGCGCAGACCAGCACGCCGGCCAGCCACAACGCGGCCAGCGCCTGCGCCCAGGGCCAGGCCGCCGCGGACGGCGTGGCCGGCGGCGAGGCGATCGGCGCGACAGCGGTGGCCGCAGTCGCGTTGACGTTGCGTTGCGCGGGCGCCGCGGATGCGGCCTGCACGGACGATGTTGCCGCGCGTCCCGGGGTCGCCGGCATCGTGGCGACGACCGTCGGTGCCGCCGCCATCTGCGCCGGCGCTGCCGGCAGTACCGGCAGTTGCACCGCGCCGGCCCACAACAGGCCGAGCACGCTCTGCGCGGCCACCAGCCACCACAGCCGGCAACGCGTGGCCGCCGGCAGGGTCGGCAGCCAGCGGCACAGCGCCCAGATCAGCGCGACCAGCACCAGCGTCTGGACGCTGGTCGCCAGCAGCCGCGACAGCAGGCTCTCGAATACGTCCGTCCCCAACAGGCTGTGCATGGCTCAGTCCTCTCGCCGTTGCGATTGCAGTTTGGCCACCAGGGCCTCGAGTTCCGCCAGTTCCGCGTCACTGACCTCGGCGCGCTGCGACATCCACGCCACGAACGGCGAGACCGAGCCCTGCAGGGTCTTCTCGACGAAGCTGCCGACAGCGCTGCGCACCACGTCGTCCTGGCCGCTGGTGGCGGCGTAGCGGTACACGCCCTGCACCTGGCGACGGCGCAGATAGGACTTGGCGCGCAGGCGCTCCATCATGGTCAGCACCGTCGAACGCGCCAGCCCGCGCGCCTCGCCGAACCCGGCGGCGACCTCGCCGACGCTGGCATCGCCGTGCTCGGCGATGTACTGCAGCAGGGCCAGTTCCTGGTCCCCGATCGATTTGCGGCGCATCCGCCCACTCCGATGACTACACGTGTCGGCAAAGCTACCCGTGACGACAACTGTCGTCAATAGGTCGCAGGTCATGGGCGACAGGCGGCTGCAGGCCTGGCGATGGTGTCCGGCCGCGAGGCTGGCAGCGCTTATCGCAGGCTGGCGGATGTCTGGGTAGTCGATTCGTCCATACCTCATGTCCGCTGCGCTCCGACCTCTTCGCGCTGGGGACACGAATGCCCTATACCCAGGTATCGCAACGCATACGCGCGGCAGGCAAGGCTGTACCAACGCGCAATGGTGCAAGCGCACATGCGGTGCAAGAATTCCCTGCATCGCTTCACGCCGCTGTCTCCACCTCGGGTCACGCGCTGTCGCGCGAATGCGCCGTTCGCCTTCATCGATTTGGAGCGAACAGCCGCAAAGCCGGGTGCTACGTCCCCTGGTCCGCGCCGCACCGCCGGCGCCTTTCCATCGCAAACGCACAACCAGCCGGGCGTCGCCGCGAGGCCGCCGCCCAGCGCTGGGTGCGCGCCTGCGCCACCGCTCTCACTCCACGCCGGATCCGACCATGCACGCGACTTCCTCCCGTCTCCGCGCCACCTCCTTGCCGCCGCCCGCCCCGCATCGCCGCATGCGCGCGTGCACGCCGTCGTTGTTGTCCGCGACGCTGACTGCCTGCCTCGCCGCGTCCACGGCACACGCCGCGGAGGCGACTGCCAGCGGCAACGCCGACACCACGCCGACCACGTTGTCCGCACTGGACGTGGTGGCCTCGCCGCATGCGGCGGCGGTGGCGCCTACGCAAGTGGTCGGCCCGAACCGCTACGTCATCAATGCCGGCGACATGGACGCCGACGTCGCCGGCAGCAACGGCCTGGCGCGGCTGAAGACCGTGCCCGGCGCCAGCTACACCGCCACCGACGGGCTGGGCCTGGACGTCTCCGCCACCAGTCTGTTCGTGCGCGGGTTCCGCATGAACGAAATGGGCATCAGCTTCGAGGGCGTGCCGTTGAACGACAGCGGCTTCCTGTCGTTGACCGGCACCAGCGTGGTCAACGTCGGCGTGCCGGATGCCATCGGCACCATCACCGTCAGCCCCGGCGCGGCGCCAGTGAGCGTGTTCTCCAGCAGCGCGAACGGCGGCGCACTGGAGTACCGCCTGGGCGAACCGAAGGACACGCCCGGCCTGCGCCTCAAGCAGGGCGTGGGCAGCGACGCGACCCAGGTCACCACGGTCTCCGCGCAGAGCGGACAGCTCGGCGCCAACGGCCCGAAGCTGCAGGTGGACCTGCAACGGCTGGGTGCGGACAAATACCAGGGTGGCGGCACCCAGCGCTTCCTGCGCGGCGACCTGAAGGCGACGCAGGACGTGGCCTGGGGCACGTTCGCCGTGTTCCTGTCGGCCAGCCACGCCGCGATGTGGGGCTACAACAACCTGTCCTTCGACATGCTCGGCAAACTCGGCTGGCGTGCCGACAGTCTCTATCCCGACTACGCCAGGGCCTATGCCAGCGCCCTGCCGCAGAACGCCGGCGCATCCTGCGGCGCCTACAGCTGCGGCACACTGGCCGGGCTGTTGCCGTACGACACTGGCCAGGTTACCGACGACCGCATCGCCTCGCTTGCGCATGATTTCCGCATCTCCGACGCGCTCAGCGGGCGCGTGCAGCTGTACAGCGCGGGCAGCCGCACCCACGCCACGTTGAGCGATCCGACCACGCCCTCGCCCAACGGCGCGCCGTTCTCCGAGCAGGTGCAGGCACCGCACCTGCAGCGCAGCGGCACCCTGCTCAGCCTGAGCTACCTGCTCGGCCGGCACACCCTCAGCGCCGGCCTCTGGCAGGAGCACGCCAGCGCCGACGCGACGACCTTCTGGTACACCGAGCCGCTGCTGGGACAAGGCCGGCCGCTGCGCACCATCGGGCCGTGGGACACGTACGGTCCGGCGTTCAAGACCGACAACGTCTCGCAGTGGACCACCCGCGCGCGCCAGGTGTACGTGCACGACGACATCGCGCTAAGCGACACGCTGGTGCTGGGCCTGGGGGCAAAGGCGGTGGATTTCCGCACCAGCGGTGGCGGTGTCGGCGATGCGCCGGATCGACCGGCCTCCGGCACGCTGCGCGCCAAAAGCGCGTTCCTGCCGCACCTGTCGCTGTTCTGGAGCCCGACCGCGCAGACCGACGGCTTCATCGACCTGGGCAGTGCGATGAACGGCTTCCGCGTCGCCCAGCGCGGCAACATCGGCTACACCGCCTCGGCCTGGACCGTCCCCGACCAGGCCACGTTCGACCGCCTCGCCCGCCACCTGCAGCCGGAACAGGACTGGAACCTCACCCTCGGCGGCACCCATCGCTTCGACCGCGCCACCGTCACCGCGGACGTGTTCTACGGCGACATCCGCCACCGCCTGCTGTCGGCCGCGGTCGGCACCCAGTTCGCGCAGGTCAACACCGTGCAGGTGATGCCGAAGATGCACACGTTCGGCGCCGACCTGGGCGTGACCGCCGACCTGACCCCGCACCTGCAGTTCTACCAAGGCGTGGCGCTGGCGCGCTCGGTCTACGACCGCGACGTGGTCGTCGACGGCAACGTCTATCCGATCCAGGGCAAGGCGCAGCCGGGCTATCCGCAACTGTCGCTGGTCAGCGACCTGTCGGCGCATGTGCGCCACTGGCGCTTCGGCGCCACCAGCACCGAGTACCTGCATCAGCCTTTCACCTACGAGAACGACCTGCGCGTACCGGCGTTCTGGCAGGTCAACGCGTACACGGCGTACACGCTGGGGCCCGACAGCCCGCTGCCCGGCCTGGAGCTGCGCCTGGACGTGAGCAACCTGCTCGATCGCCGCAACATCGGTACCGCCAACATCGCCGGCTCGGCGTTCGCCGGCGACTACCAGACGCTGCAGCGCAGCGCGCCGCGGCGGGTGTTGTTCAGTACCTCGCTGGCGTTCTGAGCGGGCGGCGCGCATGCATGGGGCAGACACGGCGTTCACGGCGGTGCCACGCCGGCGCGACTAGAAGTTTCCGCACCGGTTCGCCGACGCACGCCGCGTCCGTCGGCACTCGCCGCCACACGCGGCGCCCCACGACCGCAGCGGCTTCTGGACAGCAGGACTTCGGCATGAGCGACGACACCCGCAACACCGGTTCGCCCGATCGCGACCGCATCAACCTCCACGAAGACTACGAAGTGGGCTACTGGACGCAGGCGCTGGGCGTGTCCGCCGACGAGCTGCGCGCCGCCGTGCAGGCCGTGGGCAGCAGTGCCGCCGCGGTCCGCGCGCACCTGCGCAAGTGACGGGGGCCGGGCCCGCGCCATGAGCCTCGCCGACTACCGCCGCAAGCGCCGCTTCGACAAGACCCGCGAGCCGGAGCCGGGCAAGCCGGTGCCGGCGGGGCAGCGGCCGATCTTCGTCGTGCAGCTGCACCACGCCAGCCGCCGCCATTACGATTTCCGCCTGCAGGTCGGCGATGCGCTGAAGAGCTGGGCGGTGCCGAAGGGGCCGAGCTACGACCCCAAGGTCAAGCGCATGGCGGTGGAAGTGGAAGACCATCCGCTCGACTACGCCACCTTCGAGGGCGAGATCCCGCAGGGCGAATACGGCGGCGGCCACGTCGCCCAGTTCGATCACGGCGTGTGGAGCAGCGCGGACGATCCGGAGGCGCAACTGGCCAAGGGCCATCTGCGTTTCGAACTGTTCGGCGACAAGCTCAAGGGTGGCTGGCACCTGGTGCGCTCGGGCAAGCAGGCGCGGCAGCCGCAGTGGTTGCTGTTCAAGGAGGACGACGCCTTCGCCGGCGACCTGGAGGCCGACGACCTGCTGGCCGATGTCACCGCGGCGCCGGCGCAGGACGTCAAGCGCGCCGGCGCCGGCAAACCGGACAAGCGCAAGGTCACGGTGGTGGCGCCAGTGCGCAAGGGCCGCCGGACGAACTGGGCCAAGTTGGCCGAGGCGTTGCCGGGCGCGATGCCGGCGGCGGCGCCGGACGGGCCGTTCGCGCCGCAGCTGGCCCGGCTGGGCGATGCCCCGCCGCAGGGCGCGCAGTGGATCCACGAGATCAAGTGGGACGGCTACCGGATCCTGGCCACCGTCGCCGACGGCGTGGTGCGGCTGTGGTCGCGCAACGCGATCGAATGGACCGACAAGATTCCCGAGATCCGCGATGCCATCGCCGCGCTGGGCCTACGCTCGGCGGCGCTGGATGGCGAACTGATCGCCGGCAAGGGCACCAAGGAGGACTTCAACCTGCTGCAGGCGGTGCTGTCCGGCGAGCGCCAGGGCAAGCTTGCGCTGGCCCTGTTCGACCTGCTGCACCTGGACGGCATCGACATCGCCGCCGCACCGCTGTCCGAACGCAAGGCGCTGCTGCAGCGGCTGCTGCAGGACGCCGATACGCACCTGGCCTTCAGCTCGCACATCGACGGCGACGGCGAAGCCGCGTTCCAGCTCGCCGGCGCGCAGCACTTCGAGGGCATCGTCTCCAAGCGCGCCGACCGCGGCTACCACGGCGGCCGCAGCGACGACTGGCGCAAGACCAAGCAATTGCGCTCGGACGAATTCGCGGTGGTCGGCTACACCGCGCCCAAGGGCAGCCGCAGCGGCTTCGGCTCGTTGCTGCTGGCGCGGCCGGATGCCGAACATGGCTGGCTGTACGTCGGGCGGGTCGGCTCCGGCTTCTCCGACGCGCTGTTGCGCGAGCTGACCGCACTGATCGGCAAGGCCGGCAGCGCCACGCCCAGCGTGCACGTGCCCACTACCGACACCGACCTGCGCAGCGCGCGCTGGTTCGCGCCGCGCTTCGTGGTGGAGGTGTTCTACCGCGGCATCGGCGGACAGCAGTTGCTGCGCCAGGCCTCGTTGAAGGCGGTGCGCCCGGACAAGGACATCGCCGACCTGGGCGATGCCGACGCGCCGGTGCCGCGCGCGGCACCGGCGCGGGCGACGCCGGCGGCCAGGAAAGCCAAGGCGGACAAAACGACCAAGACGACCAAGACGACCAAGGCAGCAAAGATGGTCGACGCGAAGGCCACCAGTGCCAAACGCGGCAAACACGGGGTGGCAGCGGCCGACAACGCGCGCACGCCGCCGACCCTGTCCAGCCCGGGCCGGGTCGTGTTCCCCGACATCGGCGCGACCAAGCGCGAGGTCTGGGATTACTACAGCGCGGTGATGGATCACCTGCTGCCGGAGATCGCCGGTCGCCCACTGTCGATCATCCGCTGCCCCGCCGGTGCCGAGCGCGCGTGCTTCTTCCAGAAGCACCACACCGCCGGACTGGAACTGGTGTCGTCGGTGCGGTTGAAGGAAGAGAGCGGCACCCAGGCCGAGTACCTGGTGGTCGAGGATGCGGCCGGGCTGCTGGAGCTGGTGCAGTTCAATGCATTGGAGTTCCACCCGTGGGGCGCGCATGCCGCGTCCCCGGAGCGTGCCGACCGCGTGGTGTTCGACCTGGATCCGGGGCCGGACGTGCCCTTCGCCGAGGTCAAGCGCGCGGCCACCGACATCCGCAAGCTGCTCGCGCAACTGGAGCTGGAATCGTTCCTGCGCGTGTCCGGCGGCAAGGGCCTGCACGTGGTGGTGCCGCTGGCACCGGGCTGCGACTGGGACCTGACCAAGCGCTTCGCCCATGGCTTCGCCGACGCACTGGCGCAGTCGCAACCCGAGCGCTTCCTCGCCACCGCCAGCAAGCGCCTGCGCAACCAGCGCATCTTCGTCGACTATTTGCGCAACGGCCGCGGCGCCACCGCGGTGGCCTCGTACTCGCTGCGCGCCCGCGCCGGCGCCCCGGTGGCGATGCCGCTGGCCTGGAGCGACCTGTCCAAACTGCACCGCGCCGACGCCTTCAAGCTCCGCGACGTCCCCGCCAGGCTGAAACGGCGACGCAAGGATCCGTGGGCCGGCATCGACGCGCTGAAGCAGAACCTGTCGCGCTGGGCCGAAACGGAGTGAGCAAAGCCCCTCTCCCTCGGGAGAGGGGTTGGGGTGAGGGTCCGGGCGCGAAGCGCCTCGCTGACACTGAACACGAGCGACCCGTACCCTCATCCGCCCCTGCGGGGCACCTTCTCCCGGGGGGGAGAAGGGAGTCAAAAGCCCCTCTCCCCTCGGGAGAGGGGTTGGGGTGAGGGTCCGACCGCCAGCCAACTCACCCGCCAACCCACTCACCCACTACCCCGTCGGCCCGCCCATCACCGGCAGGATCGCGCCATTGATGTAGCTGGCGGTGATCGGCGAGGCCAGGAACACGTACGCCGGCGATAGTTCCTCCGGCTGCGCCGGGCGCCCCATCGGGTTCTGCTTGCCGAACTCGGCCACGTCCTCGGCGGGCTTGTCGGCCGGATTGAGCGGCGTCCACACCGGCCCCGGCGCGACCGCGTTGACGCGGATGCCACGCGGCTGCAACTGGCTGGCCAACGCCATGGTGAAGGCATGGATCGCGCCCTTGGTCGCCGAATAGTCCAGCAGCGACTTGCTGCCGAACAGCCCGGTCTCCGAGCCGCTGTTGACGATCGCCGAACCACGCTTGAGATGCGGCAGCGCCGCGCGCGCCATGTGGAAATAGCCGGCGATGTTGGTCTGCAAGGTCTCCTGCAGATGCTCTTCGCTCAGGTCCTCCAGCGCATCGCAATGCAACTGGAAGGCGGCGTTGTTGACCAGCACGTCGAGCCCACCGAAGGCGTTGACGGTCTGCGCCACCGCGTCCTCGCAGAACGCTGGATCCTTCACGTCGCCGGCGATGGTGATGCAGCGGCGGCCTTCGTTCTCGACGTGCTGGCGGGTGACCTGCGCATCCTCGTGTTCGTCCAGGTACAGCACCGCCACATCCGCGCCCTCGCGCGCGAACAGCACCGCCACCGCGCGGCCGATGCCCGAATCGGCACCGGTCACGATTGCGCTCATGCCGCGCAGCTTGCCGCTGCCCACGTATTCCGGCGCCTCGAACCGCGGCTGCAGCGCCAGCGCGTGCTCGTTGCCCGGCTTGGTCAGGTGCTGCTTGGGCATGCGCTGCGGCTGCTTGCGCGGGCCGGCCTGGCCCGCGTCGCCCGGCTTGGCGCGCTTGGGCTTGGGCTTGGCGTCGCCGGCATCGACCGCGCGCTGCAGCGCGCGTTGCTGCTGCACAGTCTTGGCGCTGGACGACGCCACGGTGCTACTGCGCTTGGACGGGGCGAACTTGGTGGCGGCAGGACGCTTGCGGGAGGCCATCGGCAATACTCCGGATGCGGGAGGAGGACGCGGTCGCGCAACCCTCATTGAAGGGAAGGAACGGGCGTCACTCAGGCGCGGTCGGCGAGACCGCTGACGCCGGCATGCTGGGCGCAGTGCGCGCAGCAGAACATGCGCTCGCCGGCCTGCACACCGTGGCCGACGATGCGGCACTCGCAGTGGCTGCAGCGCGGGGCGAAGGCGTGGATGGCGCACTCGAACGAATCGAAGGTACCGCTGCGCGCGCCCTGGGTCAGGGTGAAGGCCTGGTCGTAGTCGTTTCCGCAGACATCGCAGGTGGCCATGATCGGCTCCGGTTGCTGGGGGAATTCCGAGTCTGGCCCCGGCGGCGGCCACGACCGGTGAAACCGCCGGCGCGATCTCTTCATGCGGCGCAAACATGCGCCGCGACAGGCTCGCGCCATCGATCGAAGGAGACGCCCCATGACCCGCCACCCGCTTGCCCGCCTCGCCCCGTTCGCCGCCGTGCTGCTGCTCGGCGCCTGCAGCACCACCCAGGTGGCGCAGGTGCAGCCGATCGACGGCGTCATCTCCGGCCAGTGCCATATCGACAAGGTCCGCGGCGCGGTCGGCCTGGCCGCTTCGCGCATGACCGTCGAACGCGCCCGCGTCGACAGCGACAGCCTCAAGGTGCAGGTGGTCAAGAGCAGCGTTGCCGACAACGGCGCCACCTCCAGCGGCGTGGACAGCGCCAACCGTGGCGCCCGCGAGACCGGCGGCGACCGCCTGACCGTCGAAGTCGGCCCGACCAACAACATCACCACCGTGTATTGCGGCTGATCCGCACCGCGGGGCCGTACCGCCGCATCCGCGGCGGCGCGGCGCTCAGGCGCGCTTGCGCGCCGCGGGCGCGGCCTTGCGCTTGCTGCGGTGACCGCTGCCCTGCGTGCCTGGCGCCGCACCCTTGCGCGTGGTCCGCGCGGCCTTGCGCAAGGGCGGCGCCTTGGCCGAGGTACGACCGGCCGCCTTGGCCGCCTTGCGCGCCGCGGTGCGTGCCCGCCCCAGGTACTTCAGCGTGATCAGATCCCACTGCCGCTCGCCGCGCACGCCCTCGCACAGGCCGTGCAGGCGGCCGCAACGCCAACCGTCGAACACGCATGGGTCGATATAGGCCTTGCGGCACACCGCCGGGGTGTTGCCGAGCGCCTCGGCCACCTCGCGGATCACCGCGTTCTGCGCCTGCGCCAGCGCGCGCTCGCCGCCGGTGTCGGGCAGCGGCAGCGCGGCCAGCCGTTGCAACGCGGCGCGGGTGCCGCCCCAGGTGCGGAAGTCCTTGGCGGTGAAGCTCTCGCCCATCGCCTCGCGCAAGTAGTCGTTGACCTCACCCGAATCCACCGGCTGCAGCTGGCCATCGTCGTCGCGGTACTGGAACAGCGCCTGCCCGGGCAGTTGCTGGCAGCCGCGGATCAGCTTGACCAGGTGCACGTCGTCGACCTCGATGTCGTGCTCCTGCCCGCCCTTGCCGCGGAACTGCAGCCGCGCACGGCCGCCCTTCACGAAGGCCAGATGGCGGTTGCGCAGCGTGGTCAGGCCGTAGGAGCGGTTGCTGCGCGCGTATTCGGCGTTGCCCACACGCACCAGGGTCTCGGCCATCAGCGCCACCACCATCGCCAGCACCTTGTCGCGCGGGTAGCCGGGCAGCGCCATGTCGCGGCGCAGGCGCCGGCGCAACCGCGGCAGCGCCTGGCCGAAGGCGACGATGCGCTCGAACTTGCCGTCGCCGCGCACCTGCGCCCAGTCGGCGTGGTAGCGGTACTGCTTGCGCCGGCGCGCGTCGCGGCCGGTGGCCTGCAGATGACCGTTGTCGCGCGTGCAGATCCACACCTCGGTATAGGCCGGCGGGATCGCCAGTTGGCGGATGCGCTGCAGGGTGGCGGCGTCGCGCACCGCGCTGCCGTCGGGCAGGCGGTAGCCGAAGCCCTTGCCGGCACGGCGGCGGACGATGCCCGGCTCCTGGTCGCTGACATAAACCAGGCCGGCGCTGCTGGCGGCCTGGCGGGACTGCCGGGCACGCGCGGCCTCGGCGGCGGCGGTGGAACGGGACTGGGTGGACATCGGACCTCCGGAAGCCGGAACCGCGGCCCGCGCCGCCGGTTCCACGAGCCTGGATTGTCGGCAGCGCAACGGCTACGGCACGTGATGCCGGCCGGCTGCAGCGCTTAACGAGTGGCGAACGCGCCATGTCCGATGCTGCCGACGTTGGAACGTGCGTCGCGTCGGAAGGCCGGATCCCCGTGGCCGGCGCGCCGGCAGCGCCGTTCGCCGCCGGTGGCCCTGGGTGGCCTCAAAGCGCGACGCACGTTCTATGCTTCACGCGTCCTTCCCTCCATCCATAGGAGCCCCGATGAGCAACCTCCTTTCCTCCCGTGCGTCCACGCGTGCCGGCCTGCTCGGCACGGCCTGCCTGGCGCTGGCCCTGGCCGCCTGCGGCGCGCCGCCGCCGGACGAGCAGGAACAGGTGAGCGCCAAGGCCCAGGCCGCCGCGCAGCAGGCCGCCGCGCCGGACCCGGCCAACGCGCCGGAGGCGCCGCCGGTGGGCAGCTGCGATGCCTCGCAGGCGCAGGGCCTGGTCGGCCAGACCTTCGCCCCGGCGCTGCTGGACCAGGCGCGCAGCGATACCGGCGCCAAGACCGCCCGCGTGCTCAAGCCGAACCAGGCGGTGACCATGGAGTTCAACGGCGAACGGCTGAACATCGAGGTCGACGAAAAGAACCAGATCACCGGCGTTCGCTGCGGCTGAGGCGCCGCCAGCGGCCCTGGTGCGGCGGTGGCGGCAACGCCGCCGCCAGCCCTGAAGTTGCAGGTGTAACGGTGTATTGCGGCACCGCACCAACTATGTTTTAGTCGGGATTCCGGTGACCTCAAGAAGCGCTCCAGGATAGAGCGGGGGCGAGTGTCGCCGCGTTCCTTCGGATCGCTTTCAGAGGCAGACATGGCCCCCCGCAACCGCCACGGGCTCTACGACCCCCAAGACGAGCGCGATGCCTGTGGTTTCGGCATGGTCGCGCAACTCGACGACCAACCTTCGCGGGCGCTGGTGGATACCGCCATCGCCGCGCTGTCGCGCATGACCCACCGCGGCGGCGTCGCCGCCGACGGCCTCACCGGCGACGGCTGCGGCCTGCTGATCCGCAAACCCGAGCCGTTCCTGCGCGCGCTGGCGCGCGAGGCCGGCCTGAGCGTCGGCGCGCGCTTCGCCGCCGGCAACGTGTTCCTGCCGCGCGACGATGCCGACGCCGCCGCGCGTTGCCGCCAGGTGCTGGAAGAGGAACTGCGGCGCGTCGGCGCGCAGCCATGCGGCTGGCGCCTCACCCCCACCGACGATGCGGTGTGCGGGCAACTGGCCAAGGACACCCTGCCGCGCATCGAGCAGATATTCGTCGACGCCGGCGCCGAGCAGGGCGAGGACGCCTTCGCCCTGGCCCTGTTCCTGGCGCGCCGCCGCGCCGAGCAGCGCCTGCGCGAGGTCGCCGATTTCTACGTCACCACACTCTCGCCCAACGGCATCAGCTACAAGGGCATGGTGCTGCCGGACAAGCTCAGCACCTTCTACCCGGACCTGCAGCGCAACGACCTGGCCTCCAGCGCCATCGTGTTCCACCAGCGCTTCTCCACCAACACGCTGCCGCGCTGGCCGCTGGCGCATCCGTTCCGCCTGCTCGCCCACAACGGCGAGATCAACACCATCGAGGGCAACCGGCACTGGGCGCAGGCGCGCAGCAAGGTGTGGAAGACCCCGCGCTTCGACATTGCCGAGTTCGACCCGGTGATCTCCATGCACGGCTCCGATTCGCAGAGCCTGGACAACATGCTCGAGCTGCTGGTTGCCGGCGGCATGGACCTGCTGCAGGCGCTGCGCATCCTGGTGCCGCCGGCCACGCAGTCGCTGGAGTTCAAGGACGCCGACCTGGCCGCGTTCTACGAGTTCTACGGCCTCAACACCGAGCCGTGGGACGGCCCGGCCGGCATCGTCGCCTGCGACGGCCGCTACGCCGCGTGCATGCTCGATCGCAACGGCCTGCGCCCGGCGCGCTGGATGCTGACCTCCGATCGCCACTTCCTCGTCGCGTCCGAAGCCGGCGTGTGGGAACTGCCGGCCGAACGCGTCACCCGCAAGGGCAAGCTCGGCCCCGGCGAGATGATGGCCATCGACCTCAAGCGCGGCGATCTGCTCGATTCCGATGCCATCGACCGCATCAACCGCGGCCGCGCCCCGTACAAGCAGTGGCTGCAGCAGGGCGTGACCTACCTGCAGACCGAGCTGATCGACCCCTCGCTGGTCGAGGAGCCGTTCGACGAGCGCACGCTGCGCAGTTACCACAAGCTGTTCCAGCTCAGCACCGAGGAAGTGGAGCAGGTGCTGCGGCCGCTGGCCGAGACCGAGCAGGAAGCCACCGGCTCGATGGGCGACGACACCCCGATGGCGGTGCTCAGCCGCCACACCCGGCCGCTGTACGACTACTTCCGCCAGGCCTTCGCCCAGGTCACCAACCCGCCGATCGACCCGTTGCGGGAAGACTGCGTGATGTCGCTGACCACCCAGCTCGGCAAGGAAACCAACATCTTCCATGCCGGCCCGGAGACGGTGAACCACGTCATCCTCAACTCGCCGGTGCTCAGCCAGCGCAAGCTGCGGCAGTTGCTGAAGATGCCGCAGTACCAGACCCGCAACGCGCAGATCGACCTGTCCTACAGCGTCGAGGAAGGCCTGGAGGCGGGCCTCAAGCGCATCTGCGCCGAGGCCGAACAGGCCGCAAGCGACGGCAAGGTCATGCTGCTGCTGACCGACCGCTACCCGGTGCCGGAGCGGCCGATGGCGCATGCGCTGCTGGCCACCGGCGCGGTGCACCACCACCTCTCGCGCGTGGGCCTGCGCTGCGACGTCAACCTGATCATCGAGACCGGCACCGCGCGCGATCCGCACCACATGGCCTGCCTGCTCGGCTTCGGCGCCACCGCGGTGTATCCGTACCTGGCCTACCAGACCCTGTTCGACCTGGGCCGACGCGGCATCCTGCTGCTCAAGAGCGGCGGCGAACAGACCCAGATCGGCCGCAAGTACCGCAAGGGCATCTACAAGGGCCTGTCCAAGATCATCTCCAAGATGGGCATCTGCACCATCGCCAGCTACCGCGGCGCGCAGCTGTTCGAGATCGTCGGGCTGGATCCGGACGTGGTGGCGCTGTGCTTCCCGGACACCGCCGCGCGCATCGGCGGCGTCGGCCTGGCGCGGCTGGACACCGAGGCGCGGCAGCTCGCCGCGCGCGCCTGGAACGACCTGCTCAAGCCGGAAGTGGGCGGCCTGCTCAAGTACGTGCACGGCGGCGAGTACCACATGTACAACCCGGACGTGGTGCTGACCCTGCAGCGCGCCACCCGCAGCGGCCTGCAGGCCGACTGGGACGCCTACGCCGCCGCGGTGCACGGGCGCCCGGCCTCGGCCCTGCGCGACCTCCTGCAGCTCAAGCGCGCTGAGACGCCGACGCCGCTGGACGAGGTGGCGCCGGCCGAAGACCTGCTGCGCCGCTTCGACACCGCCGCGATCAGCCTCGGCGCGCTGTCGCCGGAGGCGCACGAGGCGCTGGCGATCGCGATGAACCGCCTCGGCGGGCGCAGCAACTCCGGCGAAGGCGGCGAAGACCCGGCGCGCTACGGCACCGAGAAGCGCTCCAAGATCAAGCAGGTGGCCTCCGGCCGCTTCGGCGTCACCCCCGAATACCTGGTCAATGCCGAGGTGCTGCAGATCAAGGTCGCGCAGGGCGCCAAGCCCGGCGAAGGCGGCCAGTTGCCCGGGCACAAGGTCAACGAACTGATCGCGCGGCTGCGCTACGCCAAGCCGGGCATCGGCCTGATCTCGCCGCCGCCGCACCACGACATCTATTCGATCGAAGACCTGGCGCAGCTGATCTACGACCTCAAGCAGGTCAATCCCAGCGCGCTGGTGTCGGTGAAGCTGGTCAGCCATGCCGGCGTGGGCACCATCGCCGCCGGCGTGGTCAAGGCCGGTGCCGACCTGATCACCGTGTCCGGCCACGACGGCGGCACCGGTGCCAGCCCGGTCAGCTCGATCCGCTATGCCGGCGTGCCGTGGGAACTGGGCGTGGCCGAGTCGCACCAGGCGCTGGTCGCCAACGACCTGCGCATGCGTACCATCCTGCAGACCGACGGCGGCCTGAAGACCGGCCTGGACGTGGTCAAGGCGGCGATCCTGGGCGCGGACAGCTTCGGCTTCGGCACCGGGCCGATGATCGTGCTCGGCTGCAAGTACCTGCGCATCTGCCACCTCAACAACTGCGCCACCGGCGTGGCCACCCAGGACGAGCGCCTGCGCGCCAACCACTTCGTCGGCCTGCCCGAGCGCGTGGAGAACTTCTTCCGGCTGCTGGCCGAGGAAGTGCGGCAATGGCTGTCGTATCTGGGCGTGCGCTCGCTGGACGAGATCGTCGGCCGCACCGAACTGCTGCAGCAACTTGACATCTCGCCGCGCGAAGGCGTGCGCGTGGACCTGTCGCGGCTGCTCAAGGACGTGCGCCACGACGGCGGCCACTGCGCCGCGCAGCGCCTGTACGAATCGCCGGACAGCCTGGCCACGCAGATGGACGGCCTGCTCGCCGACGCCATCGCGCACAAGCGCGGCGGCGACCATCGCTTCCTGATCCACAACACCGACCGCTCGATCGGCGCGCGCCTGTCCGGCGCCATCGCCCGCGTCCACGGCAACCACGGCATGGACGATGCGCCGCTGACCCTGCGCTTCCGCGGCTCGGCCGGGCAGAGTTTCGGCGCGTTCAACGCCGGCGGCCTGCACCTGGAACTGGAAGGCGAGGCCAACGACTACGTCGGCAAGGGCATGGCCGGCGGCCGCCTGGTGGTGCGTCCGCCGCGCGGGGCGCGCTTCGAGGCGCGCAGCACCGCCATCATCGGCAACACCTGCCTGTACGGCGCCACCGGCGGCGAGCTGTACGCGGCCGGCCGCGCCGGCGAGCGCTTCGCGGTGCGCAACTCCGGCGCGCTGGCGGTGATCGAGGGCGCCGGCGACCACTGCTGCGAGTACATGACTGATGGCATCGTGCTGGTGCTGGGCAAGGTCGGCCTGAACTTCGGCGCCGGCTTCACTGGCGGCCTGGCCTACGTGCTCGACGTGGACCGCGACTTCGTCGACCGCTACAACCACGAACTGATCGACATCCACCGCATCTCCGCCGAAGGCTTCGAGAGCCACCGCCAGCACCTGCACAAGCTGATCAGCCGCCACCGCGAACTGACCGGCAGCATCTGGGCGCAGCAGATCCTCGACGAATTCCGCGACTACGTCGGCAAGTTCTGGCTGGTCAAACCGAAGGCGGCGAGCATCGAGTCGTTGACTGAGTCGCTGAGGCGCGCCGCCTAGTGGTGGCGCCGGGAATCGGGAATGGAGAATCGGGAATGGTAAAGGCCCGGCTCTCCCCGTTTCCTATCGCGCAAGCAGATCCGCTTTTGCCATTCCCTATTCCCCATTCGCGATTCCCAGCCCTATGAGCCGCAAACACGCCTTCCAGTTCCTCGACCTGCCGCGGCAGATGCCGCAGCGTATCCCGGTGGAACTGCGTACCTCCGGCGACTGGAACGAGCTGTACGGCAAGTTCGACAAGGCCGATGCGCAGTACCAGGCCGGGCGCTGCCTGGATTGCGGCAACCCGTACTGCAGCTGGAAGTGTCCGGTGCACAACGCCATTCCGCAGTGGCTGCAGCTGGTGCAGGAAAACCGCATCGAAGAGGCCGCGGCGCTGTGCCACAGCACCAACCCGCTGCCGGAAGTGTGCGGCCGGGTGTGCCCGCAGGACCGCCTGTGCGAAGGCAGCTGCACGCTGGAGGAATTCGGCGCGGTCACCATCGGCGCGGTGGAGAAGTACATCGTCGATACCGCGCTCAACAACGGCTGGCGCCCGGACCTGAGCCAGGTCGAGCCCACCGGCAAGCGCGTGGCGGTCATCGGCGCCGGCCCGGCAGGGCTCAGCTGCGCCGACCGCCTGGCCCGTGCCGGCATCCAGGCGGTGGTGTACGACCGCTACGAGCAGATCGGCGGGCTGCTGCAGTTCGGCATCCCCAGCTTCAAGCTGGACAAGAGCGTGATCGGCAAGCGCCGCGAGGTGCTCGAAGGCATGGGCGTGCAGTTCCGCCTGGGTGTGGAGATCGGCCGCGACGTGAGCCTGGAGCAGTTGCTCGAGGAGTACGACGCGGTGTTCCTGGGCACCGGCGCCTACCGCTACACCGACGGCGGCCTGCCTGGCCAGGATCTGCCCGGCGTGCTGCCGGCGCTGCCGTTCCTGGTGCAGAACAGCCGCATCGTCGGCGGCAACGATCCCTGGGGCCGGCCGATCGCCGGCTGGGAAGACAAGATCGCGCTGCCCGACCTGAGCGGCAAGCGCGTGGTCGTGCTGGGCGGCGGCGACACCGGCATGGATTGCGTGCGCAGCGCCATCCGCCTCGGTGCGGCCAAGGTCACCTGCGCCTACCGCCGCGACGAGGCCAACATGCCCGGCTCGGCGCGCGAGGTGGCCAATGCGCGCGAGGAAGGCGTGCGCTTCCTGTTCAACCGCCAGCCGCTGGCGGTGGAAGCCGATGCCGCCGGCAACCTGGTCGGCGTGCGCGTGGTGCAGACCCGTCTGGGCGAGCCGGATGCGCGCGGGCGCCAGGCCGCGGTGCCGGTGGAAGGCAGCGAATCGCTGCTGGACGCGGACGTGGTGATCATCGCCTTCGGCTTCTCGCCGAGCGTGCCGGAGTGGCTGGCGGCGCAGGGCGTGGAAGGCACCGCCAACGGCCGCATCCTCGCCGGCGGCGGCGAGTCCGACGGCAGCGGCCGCCTGCCGTACCAGACCACCAACCCGAAGCTGTTCGCCGGCGGCGACGCCGTACGCGGCGCCGATCTGGTGGTGACCGCCGTGGCCGAAGGCCGCGATGCCGCGGCCAGCATCGCCGAATGGATCGGCAACCGCCTGCCGGTGACCACCCAGGCAGCGGCCTGAGCGCCCTGCCCGAACTTCGACAGAAGTCGGGCGTTCGGGACGACGGCGACGGCAAACCTTGCGGGATCGGCAGAAGCGGCCGAAGGCGGCATTCTCGATCCCGTACCGCCAGCTCGCGCCGGGAACAGGCTGCGTGCAGGGTCGCTGGCATGACGAACACCCCGCTCTGCCATCGCTGCAGGCCCGGGCAGGCTGGCATCGCGACCGCGGTCACGCCGCCGCTGCCAGTTGCACCACGCGCGCGCTGTGATGCCGGCTGGCGTCCGCGCACGGCCTGTCTGTTCCAGGTGAATGCCCGGCTAACACGGGTGCGCGCAGGCTGGCGATCACGGGGGCGATCCTTGCACGCTTGCGCCTGCCGTCCGCACTCCCCCGAGCGGGCGGCGCTCCCCTTCACTCCAGGAAGCTCCCCCATGTCGCTTTCCTCGTCGTGTTCCCCGCGCTGGCGTTCCCTGCCGCTGGCGCTGCTGCTCGCCACCGTCGCCTGCAACGCTGCCGCCGAAGGCCGCAGCGTGCTCAAGTACGCCGGCGTCAACCTGTCCGGTGCCGAATTCAATTCCGGCAAGAAGCCCGGCGTGCTCTACAAGGACTACACCTACCCGACCGCCAGCGACTACAGCTACTTCGCCAGCAAGGGCATGAACACCATCCGCCTGCCGTTCCTGTGGGAACGCCTGCAGCCCACCGCCAAGGGCGAGTTCGACCCGGCGCAACTGGCGCTGTTGAAGAAGGCGGTGGAGCAGGCCAAGGCCAACCGCATGTACCTGATCCTGGATCCGCACAACTACGCCAAGTACAACGGCGCGCTGGTCGGCAGCGAAGGCGCCCCCGACGACGTGTTCGCCGATCTGTGGCGGCGCCTGGCCAAGGAGTTCAAGGGCGACGACAACGTCATCTTCGGGCTGATGAACGAGCCCAACGCGGTGTCCTCGACCGACTGGGCCAGCGCGGCGCAGGCGGCGATCGACGCCATCCGCAAGGCCGGCGCCAACAACCTGATCCTGGTGCCGGGCACCGCCTACACCGGCGCACACAGCTGGCGCAGCACCGCCTACGGCACGCCGAACGCGGTTGCCCTGCAGCCGCTGAAGGATCCGCGCAACCGCATGGCGTTCGAAGCGCACCAGTACCTGGACCGCGACAACAGCGGCACCAAGGGCGAGTGCGTCAGCGCCACCGCCGGCGCCGAGAAGCTGGCCGGATTCGTCAGCTGGTTGCGCGAGAACAAGAAGGTCGGCTTCATCGGCGAGTTTGCCACCGCGAATACGCCCACCTGCAATGAGGCGCTGGAGAACATGCTCAGCTACATGCAGAAGAACGACGACGTGATCCTGGGCTGGACATGGTGGGCGGCCGGCGCGTGGTGGAAGCCCGACTATCCGTTCAACGTGCAACCCGGCAAGGACGGCAGCGAGAAGCCGCAGATGGGAATCCTGTCCAAGTACGCGCGCCAGATCACCGGCAAGAAGTGAGCCGCCGTTGCCGGCGCTGCATGCCGGCAAGGCCTTGCGCATCCCCGCAGCTCGGCGTGCAGCGTCGGCGACGCACACACCAGGCACGGCGCATGCAGCGCGATCCAGTACCGGATCGCGCTGCCAATCGCCGCACAGATCCATGCATGCGCGCCTGCGACGTATCGCCCTGACCTCAGCAATGCACTACGGTGTCCGCACACCGTAGTCATCAGCCCGGCTGCCCTCTCTGCATCGGCCGGGTTCCCCCATGATGCCGAAGGAGATCCAGCATGATCGCGCGCACCTCGCGTCGGCGGTCGCGGCACGCCTGGCGTGCCGCGCTGCTGCTGTGCCTGTCCGTTCCGCTCGTCCCGTTGCACGCGCAGCAAGCGCTGCGTCTTGCCGGCGTCAACCTGTCCGGCGCCGAGATCGCGCCGTCGAAGATCCCCGGTGTCGTCGGGGTCGACTACACCTATCCGCGCAGCAGCGACTACACCTATTTCGCCGGCAAGGGCATGAATTTGCTGCGCCTGCCAGTCCGCTGGGAACGCCTGCAGCCGCAACCGCAAGGGCCGCTGGACGCCGCGCAACTGGCGCTGATCGACGACGCCGTGCAGCAGGCCAAGGCGCAGGGCATGTACGTGATCGTGGACATCCACAACTACGCGCGCTACGACGGTCGCCTCGTCGGCAGCACCGGCCTGCCGGTCGCCGCCTTCGTCGACTTATGGCAGCGCCTGGCGAGCGCCTACGGCAGCGACAATGCGGTGGTGTTCGGGCTGATGAACGAGCCCAACGGCATCACGCCGGCCGCATGGGCCGCCGCCGCACAGGCCGCGGTCGACGCGATCCGCGCCACCGGCGCCAGCAACCTGATCCTGGTGTCGGGCGCGCTGTGGACCGGCGCGCATAGCTGGTACACCCCGGTGGGCGGCACCTCGAACGCCAGCGCGCTGGCCGGGCTGCACGACCCGCTGCAGCGCATGGCGATCGAAGTGCATCAGTACCTCGACGCGGACTCCAGCGGCACCAGCCCGGTCTGCGTCAGCGACGACATCGGCGTCGAACGCCTGCGTGCGTTCACCGGATGGTTGCAGGAGACCGGCCACCTCGGCTTCCTCGGCGAATTCGCCGCCGCCGACAATCCGGTCTGCCGCCGCGCGCTCGATGGCATGCTCGCCGACATCGCGCAGCACCCGACGCTGTGGCTGGGCTGGAGCTATTGGGCAGGCGGCGCCTGGTGGCGCGCCGACTATCCGTTCAATGTGGAGCCCGACGCCGACGGCCACGACCGTCCGCAGATGGCGATCCTCGCGCCCTGGGCGCAGCGCATCACGCGCTGAGCGCGGCCGACGCCGCAAGAGCGACGAACGCGCACAACGCGGTGCGCGCGAACGCATGACCTGCGACGTGCAATGCGTCGCACATTTCCCACGACGACGATCGCTCTGGCATGGCGGTTGCAGCGTCGTGCACGGCCGCGCACGCCGCATCGCGGCGGCGCCTGCCGCTCTTCCCCACGAAGGATCCGCCATGCCACGCATGACCCGTGTTTCCCGTTCCCCGCAGTGGCGACAGCGCGCCGCGCTGTGCCTGCTCCTGGCCGCCTGCGCGCCGTTCGCCCACGCGCAGCAGACGCTGCGCTACGCCGGCATCAACCTGGCCGGCGCCGAATTCAACTCGGCGAAGAAGCCAGGCGTGCTGTTCAAGGACTACGTGTATCCCACCGACGCCGACTATGCGTACACCGCGGCGCAGGGCATGAACATCGTGCGCCTGCCGTTCCTGTGGGAACGGCTGCAGCCGCAGGCCGGCGGGCCGCTCGATGCGGCACAACTCGACGCCCTGCGCACCGCCGTCGAACGCGCCAAGCGCTACGACCTGCAACTGATCCTCGACGTGCACAACTACGCCAAGTACGACGGCGTACGCATCGGCGGCGACGCGGTGCCGGCGGCGGCGCTGGCCGATCTGTGGCGGCGCCTGGCGCTGGTGTTCGGCAACGACGCCAGCGTGGTGTTCGGGCTGATGAACGAGCCCAACGGCCTCGCCTCCGGCGACTGGGCGGCCATTGCGCAGGCGGCGATCGACGCGATCCGCGGCACCGGCGCCGACAACCTGATCCTGGTACCCGGCACCGCCTTCAGCGGCGCGCACAGCTGGAACAGCACCTGGTACGGCGTGTCCAACGCGCAGGGATTGCTGACGGTCCACGACCCGGCCGGCAACCTTGCGTTCGAAGTGCACCAGTACCTGGATGCCGACTCCTCCGGCACCAGTGCCGCCTGCGTCAGCACCAGCATCGGCGCGGAACGCCTGCAAGCGTTCACCCAATGGCTGCGCGCCAATGGCTATCGCGGCTTCCTCGGCGAGTTCGGCGGCAGCAGCGACCCCACCTGCCTGGCCGCGCTGGACACCATGCTCGGCTACGTCCACGACAATGGCGACGTCTGGCTGGGCTGGACCGCCTGGGCCGGCGGCGCGTGGTGGCGCAGCGACTACGCGTTCAACCTGCAGCCGGACAAGAGCGGCGCCGACAAGCCGCAGATGGACGTCCTGGCGGTGCGCGCCCAGCAAGTCACGCAGTGACTGCGGCAACGCCGGGTCCGCAGCGGCGGCCCGGCGATCGCGGCGATTGAGTCGACACCGCCATCGGGCGCAGACTGTCGCACCTTTCCCGCACGGATCGACGCATGCGCCTGGGCCTGGCCGCCAACCGACTGCACCACCAGGGCAAGGATGCCGCGCTGTTCCGCTGGCTGCGCGCCAGCGAAGCCGGTATCCGCGAATTGCAGCTCGGCCTGCACGCGGTCGGCCGTACCCACGAGGCGATCGTGCGTGCCGGCCTGCTGGTCGGCCATGCTGGCCTCAGGCGCTACCCGTTCGGCCGCGAGGGCGGACTGATGAAGCTGGTGGCCGAGGTCGTGGGCCTGGAAGGCGCCGAGCGGACCCTGGACGGTGCCATCTACCTGATCGATCCGGTCGACCCGTCCTCGATCTTTCCCGAGGCGATCGCGCTCAAGCGCCAGTGCGTGATCCACGGCAAGCCGTTCATTTCCACCGTGGCCAGCGCCCGCGACTGGGTCGAGATGGAGCGCATCCACGCCGCGTTGCCACCGGATCCCGGTGCCGACGATCTCTACGCGCTGCCGCGGCAGACCCTGGCGCTGATCGCCCACGATGCGATGAAGCCGCAGATGCTGGCCTTCGCCAGCGAACATTTCGACCTGCTGTCGCGCTTCGCCGAGCGCGTGGCCACCGGCACCACCGGGCAGCGGCTCAACGAGCTGGCCTGGAGCCGCGGCTGGCCGCAGGGCCAGGACTGGGTGCACCGCTACCAGAGCGGTCCGATGGGCGGCGACGCGCAGATCGCCGATCGCGTCCTGGAACGGCGCTGCCACCGCGCGATCTTCTTCGAGGATCCGCACGTCGCGCGTCAGCACGAGGCCGACATCCAGCTGCTGGAACGCGCGGTCACCACGGTCACCGACAGCGCCGTGTGCATCACCTCGCCGGCGATCGCCGCGCGCTGGGCGCAGGCCGCCGAACGCCGGCTCGGATCGGCCTGAGGTTCTACGGTCCCGCGCGCTCGCGTCGCGCGTTGACCGTCCGCAGGACACGCCGCGACGCGGCGGTGTCGTGCGTGACCATGCGCACAGTCACTGCGATGTCACGCCGATCGCCAACACTGCCGCGCCTGTCCAGATCCCAGGGGGGATCCCATGTTGCGTTTCACCCTGCGCCTGCTGCTGCTCGGCGCGGCAATGCTGTGCGCGCTACCGGCCGCGTCCGCGCAACCGGCCGAACGCCTGCGCGTGCACGGCTCCAACAGCCTCGGCGCGCGACTGATGCCGGCGCTGGTGGAATCCTGGCTGCAGAGCATGGGCTACCGGCAACTGCAACGGCATCGCGTCGATGCGACGACGCTGGAGATCGCCGCGGTCCGCGACGAGGCGCCGCTGGTGGTGGAGATCGCCGGCACCGGCGCGGCCGCCGGCTTCGCCGACCTGGTGCATGGCGACGCCGAACTGGCGATGCTGGCGCGCCAGCCCGATGCGCGCGAACGCGAGGCCGCCTGGCAGCTCGGCGACCTGGGCTCGCCGGACCAGCAGTTCGTCGTCGCCCTGGATGGCGCGCGGGTGCTGGTCGCCGCCGACAACCCCATCGCCACGCTGAGCGTCGCGCAGCTGCGCGACATCCTCAGCGGCCGGACGACGCGCTGGTCGCAACTCGGCGGCGCGGACTTGCCGATCGCGCTGCACCGCAGTGCCATCCCCGGCGGTCTCGACGACTTCCTCCGCGAACGCCTGGCGCTGCCGGCGCTGCGCACGCCGGGGAACGTCCTGCATGCGGACCTGGCCGAGGCAGCACGCGCCGTCGCCGGCCATCCCGACGCACTGGCGGTCGTCGGACTGACCACGCCGGTGCCGGCCGGGACGCGCGCGCTGGCCGTCGCCGACGGCGGTATCGCCGTGCTCCCGACCGACGCCGCCGTGCGCGGCGAGGACTATCCGCTGGTCCAGCGCTACAGCCTGTACGGCGGCCAGATGATGTCGGCGCTCGGCCGCAGCCTGGCGCTATACGCGATCGGCCCGCAGGCGCAACGGGTGGTGCGCCGACTCGGCCCGATCGCCATGACGATCGACGTCGACCCGACCACGCCGCACGGCGCCACCGCCGCGACCCGCGCGGACGGCGCCTATGTCCAGGCCAGCGCCGGTGCCCGGCGCCTGACCACCACGCTGCGTTTCAGCCTGCAGTCGCTCAATGGCATGTACGAAGCGCGCAGCGCCCAGGATCTCGACCGGCTGGTCGCCTTCATGCAACAGCCGGCGATGCACGGCCGCGCCCTGGCGGTGATCGGCTTCGCCACACCGGACAGCGCCAACCGGCTGTACCCGACCATCGCCAGCAACGACCGCGCCGATGTGGTCGCCGCCTACCTGGTGCAACGCGGTGTCGCCGTGGAACGGGTACGCGGTCTGGGCGCACTGCGTCCGCTGATCGGCGGTGAGGACGCGGCGGCCAAGGCGCGCAACGAACGCGTCGAAGTGTGGCTGCTGGATCGGGCGCGGTAGGACAGTCGGAGCGTGGTTGCGGCCGGTTGGGCACGACATCGCTCGGCCGCTCGTCCTCTTCGGAACCTTTCCCCCGAAAAGCAGGCCGTGGTCACGAGAGGAGAAGGGAACGCCAAAGCCCCTCTCCCGTCGGGAGAGGGGTTGGGGTGAGGGTACGGAGCGCGAAGCGCCCTCGCCGGCGGAAGATGGGAGGTCAGCGCGTTGTAAGGCATTGGCAGCCGCGCGCGCGTGACGCCGCGCTGGCGCCGATACGACCAGTCGCCATCCGCGCACCGGCGCGCGCATGCTGGCGACCGTGCTCCCGGACTCGGGCCATCCGGCGTTCACCGCATCGCGCCTACAGTCGCCCGATACCCTCGCCAGCGCTTCCGGAGATCGCCATGCTTCGCTCATCGCACGCCGTTCTCGGCGTGGTGCTTGCCGGATTCGCGTTGACCCACAGCACGCCCGCCGCCGCGGTGCAGCGGCTGTGGCCGACCGCAGCGCAATGGCAACAGCTGCACGCACCGGCTTCAACCGATGCAGCCTGGCGCGAGATCGAGGCGGCGCAGGCCCGGCTGGCCGATGCGGCACGCGCGCAGGGCGCACATCCGCTCGAGACCCTGAGCACCGGCGGCCGCCTGCGCGGCGATCCAGTGAAGGCGGCGACCGAAACCAGCCTGGGCGACATGCCGCGTATCCAGGCGCTGGCGCTGCGCTACGCCCTGGACGGCGAGCGCGCCGACGCACTGGCCGCCGGCGACCAGCTCGCGCAATGGGCTGCGCACAATGTGCCCAACGGCAATCCGATCGACGAAACCGGGCTGGAACCGGCGATCTTCGCTTACCGCATCGTGCGCCCGGCGTTGCCAGACGCACAACGTCGCGCCATCGACGCGTGGATGCGCAAGATCGCCGACGCCGAAATCGGTTCGCGCGACCTCAAGCGCAAGACCGCCACCAACAACTGGCACAGCCACCGGCTGAAGACCGTGGGCATGATCGGCGCCGCGCTCGACGATCAGCGCTTGCTGGACTACGCCCGCACCGGCTTTCGCCAGCAGATCGCCGACAACCTGCTGCCCGACGGCCGCAGCATCGACTTCGTCGAACGCGATGCGCTGTCCTATCACGTCTACGACCTGCGTCCGCTGGTGACGCTGGCACTGCTGTTCTCCGAACGCGGCGAGGATCTGTACCACTGGCGCGCACCGAACGGCGCATCGCTGGCACGCAGTGTCGACTGGCTGCTGCCGTATCTGCGCGGCGACCGCAGCCACGCCGAGTTCGTCGGCAGCCAAGCGCCGTTCGACAAGGCCCGCTCTGCCAACGGGGAAGCGGGCCACGTGATCGGCGCGCCATACGCGGCCGAGAGCGCGGTGCCGCTGCTGGTGCTTGCGGCGGCCTACGATCCTGCTTGTGCCGGCCTGGCCCAACACCTCGGCCACGGCACGCCGTCCTGGCGCCTGGCGATCAGCACCTTGCCGGATTCGCCGCACTAGCCCCGTCACACCCGCCGGCATCGGGATGCCGGCGCTCAGCCACGGCATTTACGGAGGGCTGCGGCAGCGCGGCGCGTCTCGATACGCGCGATTGCGCAACTCACCGCGCGGCACAGCGGCGCGGGAGGTGGCCGAGCGTTTTGGCCGCATCCGCCCCTTCGCCCCCCTACTTCCGAGGGGCAAGGGAGGAACCGAGCCCCTCTCCCCGCGGCGACGTCCCCCCGCTTTCAGTAGCGGGGCTCTTTAGAGTCCGGGTTTCATCGTAGCGGCTTTGGCTGCTAGCTGTTGGGCATAGGCGGCCGGGGGCAGGCCGCCCAAGATCTTCTTCGGTCGCTCCTCGTTGTATTCCCGTCGCCAGGTCTCGATCTCGGTGCGGGCGTGCAGCAGCGTCGGGAACCAGTGCTCGTTGAGGCATTCGTCGCGCAGGCGGCCGTTGAAGCTCTCGATGTAGGCGTTCTGGTTCGGCTTGCCTGGCTGGATCAAGCGCAGCTGCACACCGCGCTCGTGGGCCCACGTCACCATCGTCTTGCCGCAGAACTCCTTGCCGTTGTCGGTGCGGATCACCTGCGGCAGACCCCGTGTCAGCGCCAGCCGATCCAGCACCCGGGCCACGCCGTGACCAGAGATGGCCCGCTCCACCTCGATCGCCACTGCCTCGTGCGTGGCATCGTCGACGATGGTCAGGGCCTTGAGCACCCGGCCCTCGGCGGTGCGG
The DNA here is from genome assembly GCF_056629235.1 of Xanthomonas sp. NCPPB 1132. Lineage (NCBI taxonomy): Bacteria > Pseudomonadati > Pseudomonadota > Gammaproteobacteria > Lysobacterales > Lysobacteraceae > Xanthomonas > Xanthomonas sp. NCPPB 1132. The sequence goes on from NZ_CM152819.1 coordinate 4,886,149, forward strand.
TCGAACACGAAGTCCATCGACCAGACCTGGTTGGCGGCTTCAGGCCGAAGCAACGGCTGGCGCTCGCCCAGCAGCACCTTCTTCCGCTTGCGCCGGCGCACCTGCAACCTGGCCTCCTGATACAGCCGTTCCACCCGCTTGTAGTTCACCGGCCACTGCTCCTGCCGCAGTTTCAGATAGATCATCCCGACGCCGTAGCGCTTGTGCCGCTGCGCCAGCGCCAGGATCCGCTCGCGCAGCTCGACGTTGCGATCCGGACGCGGGACGTAGCGCAGCGCGCTGGCGCTCATCCGCACCACGGCCAGAGCCCGTCGCTCCGTGAGCCCGCGCTCCATCAGCTGCCGCACCAGCATCCTGCGCGCCGGTGCGGTCACCACTTTTTTCGCAGGGCATCCTTGATGACGTCGTTCTCGAACAGCTGCTCGGCCAGCAGCTTCTTCAGCCGCGTGTTCTCCGCCTCCAGCTCCTTGAGCCGCTTGGCCTCCGGCACGCTCATGCCGCCGAACTTGCTGCGCCACAGGTAGTAGGACGCCTCGCTGAACCCGTGCCGCCGGCACAGGTCCTTCACCGCCACGCCGGCTTCGGCCTCACGCAGAAAGCCGATGATCTGCTCTTCGGAAAAGCGCTTCTTCACGTCCAATCTCCGTCTCGTTGGGGATTGGACTCCAAATCGCCGTGCTACTCAAAACTGGGGGGACGTCGATGGAGAAGCCGCTGGACTTGCTCGACTGGCTGGACTGGTTCACCGTGTCCTGTGCCGCGAGCAGCGCGATGTCCTTGGCCGCCAGGGTCAGGTCCTTTCCCGCTGCAACATCAGGAGGCATCGATGGTCAGTTGATCGCCGGCACTGATCAGCAGATTGCCGTTCTTGGCACCGACCGCGGAGGCCACCTGGGTGGTACTCTCGGTAATGCTGTCGCTACTGCTGCGCTACTTGCCGTAGCCGAGGCTGGCCACGCCGCCGGAGAAGCTGGCGCTGAAGCCGGATTTCTTCTGGGCGCTGTTGTGCGCCTCGCTGCTCTGGTCCTGCGCCGAGACGATGGCCACATCGTTGCCGGCCACCAGGCGCGCGTCCTGCTGGGCCAGCACGGTCGAGCCGACCACGGCGATGTCGTTGCCTGCCTTGATCTGCACGCTGCCTGCGTCCAGCGAGGTGCCGACGGCCAGGCTGTCGTGCCACTCGTCATGCGTGGTGGTGGTCTTGCTGGACAGGAAGCCGGTTTTCTTCTTCTGCATGTCCTGCACGGCGTCGTGCTGCTCCTGCGCGGCGAGCAGGTTGACGTCGTTGCCGGCGGACACCGCCAGCGCACCGGTCTCGGTGAACGCCTTGGCCGCGGTCAGGTTCACGTCGTTGCCCGCCTGCAGGGCAACGTCGCCGCCGGCGGTGAACTCGCTGCCGTGGACGGTCTCGTCGCGGGGTGCTGGTGGTCTGCTTGAAGCGCTTGCGCGTCTCCTCGGTGCTGCTGCCGAGGTGGTTGCAAGCTACCGCCGACGGAGATGCTGGAGCGCGATTCGCGCCTTGTTTGCTGGCTTTCCGTTTAGATTAGCAATCCATTGTAGTCATGCATATATTCTTCAACCTCTGAAAGGGTCCATATGTGACCATCTAGCTTATCTACACGAACGATACCTCCTGCCCTCTCTTCGACGCCGCCCATCACATCAAAATTAAAGCAGAAAGGTAGATCAGGAAGCATCCTTTCTATTTCCGAAATACTTATGTTGTTATTTGAAGCATATTTTCTTCCGATATTTAAACATTCGGACACAGTAAGTAAGCGAGAAGTCTTGTAACACATTGGTATACTAAGGCAATTAAAACCTTCCGACCTCAAATCAACAATTATTCTAACCAAACTTATTCTATCCACTTTAACGCCAAAATAACCAGATATGCATGCGCCCTCTTTATATTCAAAGCTTTTATCATACAAACTCAGGAATCTAAGCTTTTTTGAAGAAATCGATCCTGAGCTGTACAAGTCACAATAAATTGGATCCCTAAAAATACTCATACTTTTATGGCTTGATTATTAACGAGTTTCCAGTCAAAACGGATTTTAGATCATCTACTGGAACGGAGTACGAAGACCCTACCCCTAGAGGCCATGGATCTCGTATGTACGCCCTCCCATTAGAAATTTTGTCAACGACTATAGCATGAATACCTCCTGTGGAAGTTTCAACATTAGCAATAACCAAAGATCCTTCCATTGTAGATTCTGATATTAAATCAACAGTTATATTTTTAACATGTCTCACTTCACCCTCAAACCCGAGATCGGTTAGTCCTTTTGGCACATCAGAAAGTGCAGTACCGGATTTGTCCGTATTAATCGCATTTCGCACATATGCCTCTGGAATATCTCCCATTCCTGTCGCCATTCGACAGCTGGCGGCAACACAAGACGACGGATTTAATTGACCAATAACAGCACTTGAGGGTTCATAAGATCCAATTCTACTTTTGTCAAATACTCCCTCTCCACTGCCCGCACGGCTCAGGGTTACCGCATCTGCTGCGCCCTCATTTACAACAGGCTTCAGTTCTCTGTACGCGGCAATCAGCTCGTCTGCCGTAAAGGTAGTTCCCGCCTTTGCTGCGACCGTGCCGGCTTCGCCTGCCGCCCCTGCAGGAATAAGGAGGCTAAGGATGTCGATCCCGACCTTGCCTTGGGTTCTCCCCTGCTCATACAGATCATAGATATCCCAAGAGCCGAGCGCTCCGGTGGCAGCAGCCGAGCCGATCGCTGAAGCGTAATCCTTCACACCATGCAGCAGGCCAGCGCCTTGATCGAGACTTCGATCCATGTAGGCACCGATCCCGTTTTCCTGAAGATAACTAAGATCGTTGTAACTGCTCTTCAAACGCTCGTAAGGCGTCATGCTCCAAACAGCTTGGGCTATTCCAGTAATGGTCTCGCCCACTCTCGCTACCGAGCCCACTTGGGTTCCAAGGCCGGTTAATGCGGTTCTCAACAACGCATCCTGCGCCGCATCGCCCACAGGAACATTACCCAGGTACGTCTGAAGATGGAGTGCTGCGTCGCTGCAGTTACTACCCGCCATCGCACAGGCGATCTTGTGCTCAACATCCTGCGTGGTGGTATGGGTCACCACACTGGACTCTAACGTCTCGTTATTGCGGGTACCATTCAGCGCGTGGATCGTGCCGGCATTCTCTGCCATCCAAGAAATGTAGTCGGCTTGATGCGCTTTTTGGTCCTCGGCTGCGTTGAGCGCATCTGCTAGTGCTGTCTGGCATGCCGCACTTGCTCGATCAACGCAAGCTTCTTTAAGCGCTTCGTTCCTCTCGTTGGATTTGACTTCGTAGCCGGCAGCCACTCCACACGACTCGCCCGTCTGCGCGCACTCCAACGCCGCCTTCAGATATTCCATCCGCTCAGCGTGATTGAGATAGTTGTTCACCACCTCGTTGCTGGCCGTCGCGGCACCCCCGGTGCCGCCCGCCACCGCACCCGCCGCTGTCGATGCCAAGGCGGTCAACGTGTCCGCCAACGGTCCGGCAACGCCTGCCTCCCGCAGCGCGGTTGCCACGGCGGGCGCGGCGAGCGTTCCTGCAGCGGCGCCGGTCGCACCCTCTAGCCCGCCTGTAAGTCCACCGACGACGGTATGCGCCAGCACGCGCAAGCTGCCGTTGTCGCCCCACTGGCTTTCCAGTTGGTCGGCCTGTGCGGTCAGTTGCGCCTTCTGGTCGGGATCGGTCGTGTCATTGGCCTGCCGACGTAGGTCTGCCGCCTCCGTCATCTTCTTCTCGGCGTAGTCGCCAATCACATGCGTGGCCTGCTGCCCGAACGTCGCCGTGATCTGCGCCTGCGCCGCCGCCTGCTCCTGCAACTTCTGCCCGTCCCATTGCTTGGTCAGGCCGTTGGCGTCATCGCCCGTAACGACATCGCGCTTCAGGCCCGCCAGCGCGTCCGCCACACTCTTGCCGGTCTTTGCTTGCTGCCCCGCTTCGTCGGTGATGACCAGCGCCCCGTCACTGATGCCGCTGTGCGTGGTGGATTGCGAATTCCCGCTCTCATGACCATAGCCGGCAGCGGTCCCGGAAGTGCCAGTCTTGAAGTTCTGCCACGACCAGTTGCTGCCGTTGCCCGTCGTCGGCGCCGTTTGTCCATCTGCACCCTTGGCTTTGTCATCCGATCCTGAACCGCCATAGCTGTATCCGCCCGACAGGCTTATGCCCTTGGCGTCGTAGCTGCTGGTGTTGGCGATGTCGCTATAGGTCAGCGTGCCGGTGCTCAGGCGGTTCTTGCCTTGGTCGATCGCGTCCTGGCTGCTGGCGATCACCGCGCCCTTCAGGTCGGTGTTGCCGCCCACGGTGATGTCGAAGCCGCCCTTGCCAGCCTGGATGCCGCTCTGCTCGGCGACGCTGGCGTAATCGCCATTGACTTTGTTGCTGCTGTAGCTGGCGCTGGCACTGAACCCCATGCCGAACGTGACGCTGCCACCGATCGACTTGTCCTTGCTGGCGTAGGTGCTTGTCTCCTGCAGGCTCTCGATGTTGAGGTTGCCACCGACGTCGGCGATCACCTTGTCCGCGGAGATCTGCGCGCCCTTGAGCGTGGTGTCGTTGCCGCTGACGATCGTGGCGTTGTTGCCCGCAGCCACATGGCTGTTGGTGTAGCTGACATCTTCGCCATTAGCCTTGCCACGCGCCCCACTGGCGCTCAACGTCACGCCCGCCGCGAACCCATCAGCGCCATAGGTGATCGCAACGCCGACGGCGGCGCTGCTGCTCTTGCTGGTGCTGTGCTGTTCGGCCGTGTTCTTCGCCGCCTCGATGGTGACATCGTGATCGGCGGCCAGTAACAGGTCATGGCCAGCGGTGACGTCGCTGCCGCGTACCAGCAGGTTGCTCGCATCGCCGCCGCCAGTAGCGATCAGATTGACGTCGCCGCCGGCCTGTAGCTTGGAGCCCTTGGCCTGGTCCGCCGACTGAGTGCTCTTGCTCTCGCTCTTGCTGCCACCCACCGTCACGGCAATGCTGATGTTTGCCCCTTGCGCAGCGCTCGCGGCACTGCCGCTGGCCAGTGCGCTTCCGGTCTGACTCAGCGAGCTGGCGGCGCCATAGGCGCTGTAGGCCGCGGACCCCGCCGCCAGCGCCTGCATGCGCGCATCGCCACTGACTTTGGAGCCAGCCTTGGCCGTGTCGTAAGCGGACTGGGCCAGGTTCAGCGCTGCGGAACTGAGCGTGATCGACAGGCCACCTTGGCTGAACTTGCTGCGCTGCTCGGCATCGGTGGTGTCGTGGACCTCGGTAATGGCAATGTCCTTTGCCCTCACCGTGATGTCGCCGGCATTGGCCAGCACGTCGCTGCCGGTCTGCGCGTAACGATTGCCCGCAACCAGCGTGACGTCGACCTCCACGCTACCGACCGTGCTGCCCACATGCGTCACATCGGCGGTGTCGGCATTGTTCTGGATCTTCTGCGTGCCGAAGGTCACGCCGATGCCGCCGCTGCCGAACATGCCGGACTTCTTCGTTTTCTTCTCGTGTTCCTCGCTATGCGTGTTCTGCGCCGTCTCCAGCGTCAGGTCGTTGCCCGCAGCAACAACCACATCGCCGGTGCCGGCGACCTGCGCGCCTTGCGAGAGCAGGTCGTGGCCGGCCGCGATCTGCACGGTGTCGCCACTGAGCGTGGTTGCCACCGCGGTGCTGTCGTGCCACTCGTCGTGCGTCGTAGTGGTCTTGCTGGACAGGAAGCCGGTTTTCTTCTTCTGCATGTCCTGCACGGCGTCGTGCTGTTCCTGCGCGGCGAGCAGATTGACGTCGTTGCCGGCGGACACCGCCAGCGCACCGGTCTCGGTGAACGCCTTGGCCGCGGTCAGGTTCACGTCGTGGCCGGACTGCAGGGCGATGTCGCCGCCGGCGGTGAACTCGCTGCCGTGGACGGTCTCGTCGCGGGTGCTGGTGGTCTGCTTGAAGCGCTTGCGCGTCTCCAGGGTGGTGCTGCTGTCGACCGTGGTCAGCGTGGTGCTGTTGAGGTCGTGGCCGGCGACCACCGCCAGGCCGTTGCCGGCGTCGAGCTTGGCGGCGGTCAGGTTGACGTCGTGGCCGGCGGCGATCGCCACGCCGTGCAGTTGCAGGTCGTTGCCGGCCTGCAGGGACAGGTTGTTGCCGACGGTCAGGCTGGTGCCATCGCCGCCACGGGTCAGACCGGACTCATCGCGCAACGCGGTCGGCTGCAGCGTGAGGTTGTTGCCCGCCAGCAGTGCGGCGCTGTTGCCGGCCTGTACGGTGGTGCCGGTGAGGCTGAGGTCGCGGCCGGCCTGCAGCAGCAGGTTGTTGCCGGCAGTGATGCCCGAGCGCAGGTCGCCGCCGGCGAGGGCGTCGCGGGTGGTGCTGGTGAGGTCGCGACCGGCGCTGAGCAGCACGTCGCGGCCGGCGATCTGGCCACCTAGGTTGAGCAGGTCCTGATTGGCCTGCAACGCCACCGTGCCGCTGGACACGATGCGGCCCTGATTGAGCAGGTTGCCGACGTTGGCGCTGACATTGGCGCCGCTGATGGTGCCGGTGTTGCTCAGGCCGGCCGTGGCGTCGAGCGAGACATCGCCGTTGTCGCTGGCCAGCAGCGCGCCGTCGCTGCGCAGGGTCAGCGCGGTCTTCGACGCCAGGTACACCACCGGCACCAGCACCTTCTGGCCCTGGTACTCCTGTTCGACCATCCACACGATGTCGTGGGTCAGCGCGGCGACCTGATCGGCGGTCAGCGCCACGCCCACGCTCAGGTGCAGCGTGCCGGCCTCGGCGACGCCGCCGTCGAGCAGTGCGCGGTACTGGGCCACGCCGTCGGCGTAGTTGCCCAGGTAGCGGCGGCCGGTGAGCTGGGTGATCTGGTCCAGCACCAGGCGCTGTTCGTAGAAGCCGTCGCCCAGGCGGGTCTGGGTCCACTGCGGATCCACGCCGAGCTTGTCCAGCAGGTAGTCGCTGCTGATGAAGTTGTCGTAGTCGACGAAGCGCGGATCGGTCTCGATCAGGTAGCGGCGGCCAGGGGCGCTGGTGTTGGCCTTGACCCCGCCCAGGCCGTTGGCGGCACGACCCAGCGTGTTGACGCTGGCGCCGTTGCTGCCGACCAGGCGGTACAGCCCGCCCATCGGCAGCACGATGTTGCCCAGCGGCGCGCCAACGCCGCCGACCACCTGCGGCACCTGGCCGGTACCTGGGTCGATCTGCTGGTACTGGCCGGTCGCGCCCCGGGCGACATTGTTAAGTTTCTCCGAGTCGAGGATCAGATCCGTGCTAGCACCTAGCAGGCCACCCGGGTGACTTGGCTCTCAAAGAACTGGATTGAGCCTGCGGTACGGCAGATGAAGAAGCTTCACACTTCCTACTTGATAACCTGACCTAGAAGCGCAGTGCCAAAATGATGCGCCACGCCGAGTTAATGAAATCGCCTAAACATCGCTCTGTGGTTCGCAGATCCAAATCCTTCTGGCAGTGAGCCTCTATATGCAACGACTGAAGGCCAACCGGAGACCGGCGCCGATCTCGCCCGGCGTGGCATCATCATTCAATATTACACAATCGTTATCAGATATCCCCTCGCCGCTCCACCCTTCAAGTTTTTCGTGCTTACTTGGAGTGATTGATATTTTATGATCAAATTTTTCAATGTCACAATTTTTCATACTCTTAAATAGTGACTTCCGATTTTTATAATTAAACATCTCGCTCATATTTTTAACCCAATTTTCATAGTGTTGTTTTATGTGTTGGATGTCATATAGTTTTTTGTCAAATTCAACTTCTGGTCGGACAAATAACCCTTCTCGCGGCTCTGCCAGAACAAATCTACTTTTTGAAAGTGCGCCGACAACTGCCTCACCCAATTCCACGTCGCCGACATCCGGCGATAGCACATAGATATTGCCCTTGTAATCTGCCCGAGCACTACGATATCCCGAGTAAGTCTCAATGAAAATGAATTCATCATTTATTTTTGCATTTGCTCTAAATGTTATCTTAACATCACTCATTTTACTTTACCTCAAATATTTTCACTATTACACCATTGTTTTTCCCATATTCAATAGCTCTGCTTATTTCAGCCCACTGCTCCGCAGTTGTATTGGAAGGTATGGCCACTTGCAATTCGCGAGTCGCTATTTGGCTCGATTTCAGCGAAACCCCACTTAGCCCATATTTACTAAAATCCTTGATTGCATCAATGTTTGACTTAAGAGAAGAATAAACCTGTGCTGGATTCGCGACCTTCGCAGCTGTTGTCGTATCTAGCGTTTTGGCACTCACAGCAAGCCCGGTTACATCGTCAAAGAAGTCAAATGTCTTGAAGTTCTGAGGGAGCCGTGATTCTGCAGGCAGCTGAGTCGCGAGATAATTTTCCCAAGGCATACCTTGCCCTTTAATTCCTTTACCCCACTCGATCCCAGTCTCCGCGCGGCTCAGCGTACTACCAATTGTCCTTCCAATGCCTTCTTCAACAACGGTCGCTACGCCGCCAGATGGAAGAGCCGGAGTGAGGCTATGGCCCCCTGTTGCGCCACCTGAAGCTATCTCAACGGCACCGATACCCACCAAGTTGCAGGCATATGGGTTACTGAGGCATGCAGTTATAACAGCCGGGGTCGCGACGACGCCGACTGCAGCTCCACCACCAAGTACAAGGCCTGCGGCAGGTACCGCCAGCACACCCCGACCAGAGGAACCGATCTGCGTATCCGCAAACGTCAGCAATTCCGGGCTGTAGTTCGCCTGCAGGGTATACTTGTGAATACCCGCCTGATAGAGGCTGTTGTAAACAGTGAGGAAATTGTCAGGACTGGACGCCAGTTCGTTCCCATACAGATGGAAGTTGTTGTATTCCGCGTCGGTCGCCTGGAACGCACGCTCCCCAGCATAATCGTTGGTATTGGTACTGAGGAATGCTTGCGCACTCTCATCAACTTTAGTGTTCCCAATAAGTCCATTGATCTTTGCATCCACGCGCGCTGCTGCTTCCACGGTCAGGCGACGTGTTGCTTCCTCTTCGCTAATTCCTTCCTGCAAAGCGAATGTCGCGGCGTTCTGACGGATCCAGGTCACCTCTTCCGGATGCAACTGCCGGTTGAATCGATCACCCGATAGCGCCGTGTTGGCTCCGTCCTGTCCGCCCAACACACCGCCGATCGCCGCGCTGCCCAACTCCATCAGAGCGTTGTACGTTTCCTTGTCCGTCACCCCGTGGGCGACCAGATAGTCCGACATCGCGCTCTTGGCAGCTTCAGCGCCAGCAGCGGCTGCAGCACCTTGCAACGCGCCGTCACCGCCCAGTGCGGCCACGGCGGCGCCTGTCAAGCCATGCAGCAGTACCTTGTTCGCTCCCCCATCGCTCCACGACTCAAGACGGGCTTGTGCTGCTTTTCGAGTCTCCTCGTCCGGGGCATTAATCAAGTCCTGCTGTGCTTTAAGTTGCATCGCCGAGGCAACATCGCCCGCTACACGGAACCCGACTTCGCCAGCCACCGCGGCCAACTCCTTCTGCTCGGCGATCTTCTTCTCGTCGAAGATTTCCTTCAGGCCCGACTGCTGCAACTCGGTGGTCTTGCGGTCCAGGCCCGACAGCGCCGCGGTGTCGCCGTTGCGCACCTCCACTGTGCCAGCGGCGATGTCGCTCTTGGTGGTGCTACTGCTGCTGTCGCTGCTGTTACCCAGCATGCTCAGCCCGGTACGCGCAGCAACACTGACCATGCTGCTTCCGGTCCCACCGCCGACCGACACGCCACTGCTCTTGTACTCGGCCTTGTTCTGCAGGTCCTCCACCGTCAAACCGTTGGTGGACAGACGGTTCTTGTCAGCGTCGGCGGTACTGGCGATGGCGGCGCCAATGAGATGGGTGTCGCCGCCGACGGTGATATCGAATCCACCGTTGCCGGCCTGGATGCCGCTCTGCTCCTTGACGCTGGTGTAGCTGCTGTTGACCTTCTGCTGGCTGTAGCTTCCACCACTCCCGGAGCCGGTCGCCAGGGTCAGGCTGGCCTGCTGCTGCTTGCTCTTGTAGTCGTTAGTGTCCTGCTCGCTCTGGATCAGCAGGTCGCCACCGACCTTGGCCAGCACGGTGTCGCCGATCGCTTGCGCGCCCTTGATCGTGGTGTCGTTGCCGCTGGCCAAGGTCAGCGTGTCGTTGGCCGTGACCACGCTTTCGGTGTGGAGATTGCTGTTGCCCTTGGCGTTGCCCTTGCCGGCCGACACGGTCAGGTAGTAGCCGGTCGTTGCGCCGACGCTGACACCGATCTCGCCGCCGGCGTTCTTGTTTTCCGACTTGGTCGTGTTGGTTTCCTGCTGACTCAGCAGGTTGAGGTTGTTCGCCGCCGCCAATGCGACGTTGTCGCCGGCGATCTTGCTGCCGATGACGTTGAGATCGCCACCCGTGGCCGCGATGGTCACATTGCCGTCGCTGAGGATGCGGCTGCCGCCGGTGGTCTCTTCGTGGGTCGTCGTCTTGCTGGACGAGCTGCTGGCACCGATGCCGATGCGCAGGCTCACGCCGGTGGCATTGGCCGCTCCCTGGGCACCATCGGCTGACGCCTCACCGGTTTTCGTCATGTTGCCGGCAACTGCTTCGCCGTTGTAACCCTTCAGGCCGTTGCTGGCCAGACCAGCCGCATCGCCGATCGCGTAACCGGCCTTCGCCGCGTAGAGCGCCTTGAGGCGATCGTCGTCTACATCCGAGCCACGCTTGACCGCCCCATACGCGGTTTGCGCCGCATCGACCAAGCCACCGGTCAATCCAAGGGTGATCCCCGCACTCTGCTGCTTGGACGTCTGCACCGTATCCACACGGTTCTCGACCGCGGCGATTGTCACGTCCTTGCCGACGATGGCGGTGCCGGTCTTGCTCAGCACGTCGCTGCCGGTGATCGCCACGGCATTGCCGGCGGTGAGGGTGACGGAGCCATCGGTACTGCCGACCAAGCTGCCGCTCTGGCTCACCTCGGTGGTGTCGAGCGTGTTGGTCTGCTTGCTCGCACCCAGGGTGACGCTGAAGCCGCCGCCGCTGTAAAGACCGGTCTTCTTGACCTTCTTGTCGTGCTCCTCGCTGTGCGTGTTCTGCGCCGTCTCCAGCGTCAGGTCGTTGCCGGCTGCCACCATTACGTTGCCAGTGCCAGCGACCTGCGCGCCTTGCGAGAGCAGGTCGTGGCCGGCCGCGATCTGCACGGTGTCGCCGCTGAGCGTGGTCGCCACGGCTGTGCTGTCGTGCCACTCGTCATGCGTGGTGGTGGTCTTGCTGGACAGGAAGCCCTTTTTCTTTTTCTGCATGTCCTGCACGGCGTCGTGCTGCTCCTGCTCGGCAAGCAGGTTGACGTCGTTGCCGGCGGACACGGCCAGCGCACCGGTCTCGGTGAACGCCTTGGCCGCGGTCAGGTTCACGTCGTGGCCGGACTGCAGGGCGATGTCGCCGCCGGCGGTGAACTCGCTGCCGTGGACGGTCTCGTCGCGGGTGCTGGTGGTCTGCTTGAAGCGCTTGCGCGTCTCCAGGGTGGTGCTGCTGTCGACCGTGGTCAGCGTGGTGCTGTTGAGATCGTTGCCGGCGACCACGGCCAGGCCGTTGCCGGCGTCGAGCTTGGCGGCGGTCAGGTTGACGTCATGGCCGGCGCTGAGCACCAGGTTGCCGCCGGCGGTGAGCGCCTGCTGGTCGATGTCCTGGGTGGTCGTGGTGGTGACGACCCTGGTCTTGCCCTGGCGGGTCTGGTCGGTGACGGTGCGGCTGTCGCCGAGCACCGAGGTCACGTTGAGATCGTGCCCGGCCGCGGCGATCAGATTGCCATCGGCCTTCACTTGGGCCTGGCGGATGGTGAGGTCGTTGCCGGCGGCCAATTGCAGGCTGCCGCCGGTGGCGATGCTGGTGCGCACCGTGGCCTTGCCGTTGGCGTCGGTGACCGGGGTCAGCGACAGGTCGTGCCCGGCCTGCAGGGCGGCGTCGCCGCCGGCGGCGATCGCTACGCCGTGCAGTTGCAGGTCGTTGCCGGCCTGCAGGAACAGGTTGTTGCCGACGGTCAGGCTGGTGCCGTCGCCACCGCGCATCAGGCCGCCGTCATTGCGCAGGGCGGTCGGCTGCAGGACCAGGTTGTTGCCCGCCAGCAGCGCGGCGCTGTTGCCGGCCTGCACGGTGGTGCCGGTCAGGCTGAGGTCGCGGCCGGCCTGCAGCAGCAGGTTGTTGCCGGCAGTGATGCCCGAACGCAGGTCGCCACCGGCGAGGGCGTCGCGGGTGGTGCTGGTGAGGTCGCGACCGGCGCTGAGCAGCACGTCGCGGCCGGCGATCTGGCCGCCGAGGTTGAGCAGGTCCTGATTGGCCTGCAGCGCCACGGTGCCGCTGGACACGATGCGGCCCTGGTTGAGCAGGTTGCCGACGTTGGCGCTGACATTGGCGCCGCTGATGGTGCCGGTGTTGCTCAGGCCGGCCGTGGCGTTGAGCGAGACGTCGCCGCTATCGCTGGCCAGCAATGCGCCGTCGCTGCGCAGGGTCAGCGCGGTCTTCGACGACAGGTATACCACCGGCACCAGCACCTTCTGGCCTTGGTACTCCTGTTCCACCATCCACACGATGTCGTGGGTCAGCGCGGCGACCTGATCGGCGGTCAGCGCCACGCCCACGCTCAGGTGCAGCGTGCCGGCCTCGGCCACGCCGCCGTCGAGCAGCGCGCGGTACTGGGCCACGCCGTCGGCGTAGTTGCCCAGGTAGCGGCGTCCGGTGAGCTGGGTGATCTGGTCCAGCACCAGGCGCTGCTCGTAGAAGCCATCGCCCAGGCGGGTCTGGGTCCACTGCGGATCCACGCCGAGCTTGTCCAGCAGGTAGTCGCTGCTGATGAAGTTGTTGTAGTCGACGAAGCGCGGATCGGTCTCGATCAGGTAGCGGCGGCCGGGCGCGCTGGTGTTGGCCTTGACCCCGCCCAGGCCGTTGGCGGCGCGACCCAGCGCGTTGACGCTGGCGCCGTTGCTGCCGACCAGGCGGTACAGCCCGCCCATCGGCAGCACGATGTTGCCCAGCGGCGCGCCGACGCCGCCGACCACCTGCGGCACCTGGCCGGTGCCCGGATCGATCCGCTGGTACTGGCCTGGCACGCTGCCGGCGGTCAGCACCGCCTGCGCGGTGCCGGCCTGGACCTGGCTGCGGCCGCCGCTGCCGGCGCCGCCGAGCTGGGCCTGCACGCCGCTGGCCTGGACCTGGGACGCATTGGTGTTGCTGCCGCCGACCAGGGTGGCCTGGCCATCGTCGATGCGGATGGCACCCAGGCTGGCGGTGGCGATGTGGTTGCCGACGTTGGCCTTGGTCGGCGTCGCAGCGGTCTGCGCCTGCACGGCGATACCACCGGCGCCGTCGGCGCTCATCGTGCCGTACCGGTTCAGGGCACCGCCCTGGGTGGCGTTGAAGGACGCGCCCCCGATGCTGCGGCCGTCGCTGCCGACGGCGCCGTTGCTGATGGTGGCGCCGCTGATGGACACACCCTGGCCGCCGGTCATGTTGGCGGCGAGGGCGATGTAGCTGGTTGTGCTGGTGGATGATCCCTTGTCTTCGCTCGACTCTTCGTAGTAGCAAATCACCTTCTTGCCGGCCGGGTGCATGCAGTCGTTGGTGATGGCCGTGACGATGTGTTCGTAGTCCTTTTGCTCGACCTTGCGGTTCAACGCGAGTGCCTGATTAAGCACGGACTCGTTGCCGACAATCATCCCGTCCGAGAGACCGCCCACACTGCGTTGGTTGACACCCAATACGCCCGCTGCCGCGATCGTGGAAACGTTGTTGGAAACGCTGCCCGACAGGAAAATGTTGCCGCCAGCGGCGATTCTGCCCTCGGCGCTGGCCGCCAGCAGCCGCTCCTGCTCGATCACGTTGTAGCTCCGCCACACACCCGGCGACTTTCCTGTGTACGGCTGCTGCGCAGACGCTCCATCCGCGTTGCGAATCTTGGTGTGCGTCAACTGTTCATCGGGCATGCCCGCGTTGGCGCTGGCCTGTTCCTGTGCCGACAGCGGGCCGGTCTGCGTGCTCAGCACCCGCCGCCGGTTGTTGATCTGATTGGCCGCGATCAGGATGCTGCCATCGGCCTCGATGCTGCCGGAGACGTTGTCCAGCGTGCCGGTGCGCGCGGTGAGGGTGCCGTTGCCGTCGCGCGCGGCACCGATGGCGATGTTGCCAAGGCTGAAGATCTTCGCGTCGCGGTTGACCAGTTGGTCGCGCACCAGCAGGGTCATGCCGCTGGTGGCACCGATCAGCGCACTGCCATAGGCGGCGTTGTCGGTAGCGCCGCCCAGATCGGCGCCGTTGACCAGGGTGCCGGTGTCCACCAGCACGTTGCCGCCGACCACGCTGCCGGTGTTGGACACCGACCCGGCCGTGACCTGCAGGTTGCCGCTGGCGGAGAGGTCGCCGGCGTTGGTGACGCTGCCGCCGGTGTTCACCTGCACGTTGCCCGAGCGCATGCTGGCGCCGGCGAGATTGCTGATGTTGCTGGCGTTGATGCCCAGGCTGCGCCCGGCCTGCATTGTGGAGGCGTTGACGAAGTTGCCGCCTACCGCCAGGCGGAAGTCGCCGTTGCTGGTGATGTCGGCACCGGCGCGGTGGGTGTAATCGCTGCGGATGGTCAGGTCGAGCAGGTTCTGGCCGAGGATGCTGCCGCCGCCGTCGAAGCCGACGGTGTCGATGACCACGTCGCCCGCACCGCCGGCGCTGCTGCCGGCGCCGATCTGCCCGCCGCTATTGCTCAGGCTCTGCAGATTCAGGCGCACCGCCTGTTCGGCCTTGATCCTGCCGTTGCGGTTGTCGAGCGTGGCGCCGCTCCGCTGCAACAGCATGCTGGCGCCGGCGTAGACGCTGCCGCCCTGGTTGTCGAGCGCATTGGTGTTGGCGACCAGGTCGCCGCCGGCCACCAGTTGCCCGCTGCCGTTGGCGATGCTGGCGGCGTCGAGCGCGACGCTGCCGCGCCCGCCCAGGCTGCCGCCGACGTTGCGCAACTCGCCGCCGGTGGTGAGCCGGGTCAGGCCGCCGCCGTTGTTGACGATGCTGCCCTGGCTGTTGTCGATGCGGCCGCCGGACAGGGTCATGGCGTTGCCGCTGTCGAGCTGGCCGCCGCTGTTGAGCAACGCGCCGGTGACCGCGACGCTGAGATCGCGCGCGGCACCGATGCGGCCGCTCTGGTGGTTGTCGAGTTGGCCGCGCGCGGTCAGCGCCAGGTCGCGCCCGGCCTGCACGGTGCCGGCGCTGTTGCTCACGTTCTCCGCACCGAGGGTGAGGTCGGTGCTGGCGCCAAGCAGGCCGCCATCGTTGGTCAGCGCATGCGCCAGGTCGGCGCGCAGATCGCCACCGGCACCGTTGACGTTCACCGCCTGCAGCGTGCCGCCGCGGTTTTCGAGACTGTCGGCGCGCAGCACCAGGCTGCCGCCGGTGGCCTGCACCACGCCGAGACGGTTGTCGAGCGCGCCGCTGCCCAGTTGCACATTCAAGCCGCGTGCGGACACGCTGCCGCCGATGTTGCCCAGGCCGGCCGCGGTGACGCTGGCATCGCCGGCCGCGGCGATGGCGCCGCCCTGGTTGTCGAGCGTGTTGCCGGTGCTGAGCTGCAGCTGGCCCTGGGTCAGGATGCGACCGCCGGCATTGCCGAGGGCGCCGCTGCTGCTGACCGTGAGCGTGCCGCTGCCGGCGTGTTCGATGCGCCCTTGCGCGTTGTTGATCGACGCCGCGCCCAGTTGAAGGTCACTGCCGTTGCTGACCAGGCGGCCGCCGCCGTTGTCGAACGCACCCGTGAGGGCGATGCGGGTGATACCGCTGCCGCTCTGCACCAGGCTGCCGCTGCCGTTGCGCAGCGTCGCCGCGCCCAGGTCCAGGCCCGCCGCCTGCAGCGTGCCGCCGACGCCGTTGAGCGCGCTGTTGTCCAGCGCGCCACCGGCGCGCACGGTGAGCAGGCCGCCGGCGAGCAGGTCGGCGCCGCGGTGGTCCACGTCGCCGCTGGCGGTGAGGGCGACGTCGCCGCCGACGCGGGCGGTGCTGCCGGCCAGCGACAGTTGCGCGGCATCGGCGGCGAGGGTGCCGGCGGCGATCAGACGGCCGCTGGCGCTGAGCGTGCCATCGGCATGCAGGATCAGCGCGCCGCTGTTGCCGAGGCTGCCATCGGCGCGCACGCCCGCCGCCGCCACGCCGCCGATGGCGACGTGGCCGCCGCTCAGGCGCAGGTTGCCGCTGGACAGGGTCTGCCCGGCGTTGTCGATGCGCTGGCCCTGCAGCGCGACGTCCGCACCGCTGACGGTGCCGTGCTGCATCACGCTGGCGTCGCTGCCGAGCAGGACCTGGTTGGCGTTGAGGGTACCGGCCACGGTCAGATCGCCGTGCGATTGCAGATGCAGCGTGGTCGCCGCGCTCAAGGCGCCGCTCTGGTTGAGTGCGCCGCCGGCCTGTGCGCTGAACGCGCCGGCCGAGGCCAGGGTGCCGCCCAGGTTCAGATCGCCCTGGCTGACCAGGGCCACGTCGCCGGTTTCGCTGCCGAGCTGGCCGCTGCTGGCGACGCTGGCTGCCTGCACGCGCAGGGCGCTGCCGGCGATCAGGTCGCCGCGGTTGTCGACCGCCCCATTGGCGGTCAGCGCCAGGCGCTGCACGCCGTAGCTGCGCCCGGTCTGCTGCAGCGAACCGACATCCAGTTGCAGGCGCTGGCGCGCACGCAGCGCGCCGGCGTTGCTGAGCAGGCCGCTCACGGTGAAGGTGCCGTTACCCAGGGCGGCGAGCAGGCCGCTGCTGCTGTTGGTGGCACTGGCGGCGGTCAGGCTCAGGTCGCTGCCGGCGACCACCTGGGCGGCGTTGTCGAGCGCGCCGGTGGCGCGCAGGTCGATGGTCGATGCGGCCTGCACCAGGCCGCCGAGCGCGAGAGCGCCGGTGCTGGTCATCGCCAGCGTGGTGCCGGCGTCGACGGTGCCCTGGCTGTCGATCGCCGCGCCGTTCAACTGCAGCGCGCCGGCACTGTGCAGCACGCTCTGGTTGCCGCTGCGCAGGGTGCCACCGGCTTGCAGGGCGGCGTCCTGGCCGGCGCTGACGCTGCCGTTTACTTGCAGGTCGCGCTGCGCCTGCGCCTGCAATCCCTGCGTGGTGGCGAGTTGGCCGCCAAGCGACAGGTCGCGCCCTGCGCGCAGGTCCAGCGCCTGTGCGCTGAGCGTGCCGGTCTGCAGCAGATCGCCCTGCGCCTGCGCGCTGAGTGCGCTGGCGGCGGCGACGGTGCCGCCCAATTGCAGATCACCCTGGCTGGTCAGCGCGACCTGTCCGCTCTGGCTGCCGAGCTGGCCGGTGCTGGCGATGCGCGCGGCATCGAGTTGCAGGTCGCGCTTGGCGATCAGTTCGCCCTGGCTGTCGATGGCGCCGCTGGCATGCAGGCTCAGCGTGTCGCCGGCGTAGGCCTGGCCGCTGTGCTGCAGATCGCCGACCTGCAAGGTCATGGCCTGGCCGGACTGCAAGGTGCCGGCGTTGGCGAGGGTGCCGGCGGTGGTCAGGGCCAGTGCGCCCTTCGCGGCGAGGCTGCCGCCCTGTGCATTGGCGATGCCGGCGGCCGTCACGGTGAGATCGCGGCCGGCCAGCACCTGCGCGGCATTGGTCAGTTGGGTGCCCGCGGTGAGCGCGACGTCGCGCCCGGCCTGAACGACGCCGGCCACGGCCAGGGCGCCATCGCTGCGCAGCGCCAGATCGGTGGCCGCGTCGAGCGTGCCGCGGCTGTCGAGGCTGCCGCCTTGCAGGGTGATGGCGCTGGCCGCGCTCTGCAGCACCGCCGCGTTGCCGGTGGCGACGCTGGCACCTTGCAACTGCAGGTCGCCGGTGGTCAGGGCCTGGCCATCGATGCGCAGCGCGCGCTGCGCCTGCAGCGTGGCGTTGGTCGCGCTCTGCAGCGCACCGGCAACGCCGACATCGCGACCGCTCAATGCGATGGAACGCGCCTTGGCCACGCCATCCAGGCGCAGGTCGCCCAGCGCGGTGGCGTTCAATGCCTGCGCGGCGATCACGCTGCCGCCCAGTTGCAGGTCGCCCTGGCTGGTGAGCGTGACCTGTCCGTTCTGGCTGCCTAGCTGGCCGCTGTTGCTGAGGCTGCCCACGTCCACCAGCAGGTCGCCACCGGCGATCACGTTGCCGCGGTTGTCCACCGCGCCGCTGCTGCGCAGCGTCAGCGCCTGGCCGGTGGACAGCGTGCCGCTGTGCTGCAGGCTGCCGGTCTGCAACGTCAGCGCCTGCTCGCCGCGCAGCAGGCCGGCGTTGTCGAGCAATCCATCGACGTGCAGATCCAGCCCGCGGCCGGCGGCCAGCGTGCCGGCGGCGCGGTTGACCGCGCTGCCCGCCTGCACCTGCAGATCGCGCCCGGCCACCACGCGGGCGCTGTTATCGAACGCACCGGCGGCGGTCAGCCGCAGGTCGTTGCCGCCCTGGGCGATGCCGGCCAGGCGCAACGCGTCCTGGCTGTGCAGGGTCAGGTCGGTGCCGGCGTCGAGCGCACCCTGGCTGTCGATGCTGCCACCGTCAACAGCGATATCCGCGGTGCTCTGCAGCACCGCGGCGCTGCCGGTGCCGACGCTGGCGCCGCGCAGCTGCACGCTGCCGCCGGCCAGCGCCTGCCCGTCCAGCTGCAGCGCGCGTTGCGCCTGCGCCTGCAGGGTCGACGCACTTTGCACCGTGCCGGCCATGCTCAAATCGCGCCCCGCCTCCAGCTGCACGGACTGCGCCTTGCTGGTGCCGCCGTGCAGCAGATCGGCCGCCGCCTGCAGGCGCAATGCGGTGCCGGCGATCTGGGTGCCGGTCAGTTGCAGATCGCCGGCGCTGACGACGCCGAGCTGTCCATCCTGGCTGCCGAGCTGGCCGCTGCTGGCCACGCTGCCGGCGCTGATCGCCACATCGTGCTTGCCGATCAGGTCACCGCTGTTGGTCAGTGCGGTGGCCGCCTGCACGGTCAACGTACCGCCGGCATAGGTGCGGCCGCTCTGTTGCAGGCTGCCGACGTTCAAGGTCGCGGCCTGGCCGGCCTGTACCAGACCGGCGTTGTCGAAGTTGCCCTGTACGCTGGCGTCGAGCGTCGTCTGCGCGAGCCACTGGCCTTGCGCCTGGTTGCTGGCGCTGGCGGCGGTGAGCTGCAGCGCGCGCCCGGCGAACACCTTGGCCTGGTTGTCGAGGGTGCCGTCGGCCAGCACCGCGACGTCGCGCCCGGCCTGTGCGAGGCCGGCCAGCTGCATGTCGCCCGTGCTGTGCAGGCGCAGATCGGTGCCCGCGTCCAGCGTGCCCTGGCTGTCCAGCGCGGCGGTGTCCACCTGCAGGGCAGTCGCGCTCTGCAGGATGGCGCCGCTGCCCAGTGCGACGCTGGCGGCGTTGACGCCGACGGCGCCGCTCGCACTGGCCTGGCCGTCCACGCGCAGCGCACGTTGCGCCTGCAGTTGCAGGGTGTCGGTGCTCTGCACGGTGCCGGCCACGCCCAGGTCGCCCGCAGCGGCGAGCTGCACGCCGGCCGCACGCAGGCTGCCGCGCTGCTGCAGATCGCCGAGCGCCTGCGCGTTCAAGGCGCCGGCGGCCACGACCACGCCGTCGAGTTGCAGGTCGCCGCGGCTGTTCAGCACGACCTGGCCGCGCTGGCTGCCGAGCTGGCCGCTGCTGGCGAGACTGCCGGCATCGATCTGCACATCGCTGCCGCCGACCAGATCGCCCTGGTTGGCGACGGCGCCATCGACGGTCAGCGTCAGTGTCGTGCCGGCATTGGCCGAGCCGGTCTGCGCGAGGCTGCCGGCGCGCAGGCCGAGCGCACCACCGGCGTACAGCTGGCCGTCGTTGGACAGCACGGTCGCGCTGCTCAGGCTGGCATCGCCCAGGGCCGACAGGTTGGCGCCAGCGGCGTTGCTGACGCTGCTGGCGTTGGCGCTGAGCGCGCCGCCGGCCACGACCTGGGCCTGGTTCTGCAGCACCCCGGCGCTGCTCAGCGCGAGGTCGCCACGCGATTGCACGGTGCCGGCCAGCGACAGGTCGCCGGCGCTGCGCAGCGCCAGGGTCGTGCCGGCATCGAGAACGCCGGCCTGGGCGATGCTGGCGCCGTCCAGCGCCAGTGCGCCACCGCTCTGCACCTGCCCGCTCTGCAGCAACGCGCCTTGCGCATGCAGCGTGGCGTTGCCGCCGGCCGCCAGGGTGGCGCTGCTGCGCAACTGGCCGTCGGCGCTCAACTGCAGGTCGCCATCGGTGCGGACCACACCGTCCAGCGTGGCGTCGCCGGCCGCCTGCAGTTGCGCGCTGCCCGCGCCCAGGGTGCCCGATTGCAGCAAGGCGCCGCCGGCCTGCGCGGTCAGCGCGCCCTTCGCCGCCACCTGTCCGGCCAGGGCCAGGTCGCCGCGGCTGCGCAGGGCGACGTCGCCGCCCTGGCTGCCGAGTTCGCCGCTGCTGTGCAGTTGCGCCGCGTCCACGCTCAGCGCCGCGCCGGCCACCAGGCTTCCGCTGTTGTCCAGCGCCGCAGTGCTGGCGAGCGTGGCGTTGCGCCCGGCGTAGCTGCCGCCGCTGTTGCCGACGCTGGCCGCGTCGATGCGCAGGTCGCGTCCGGCATACAGGGTGCCGGCGTTGTCGAGCGCGCCCGGCGTCGCCAGCGCGATGTCGCCGCCGGCCGAGACCACCGCCCCGGCCGCATTGCCGATCGCCGCCGCGCCCAGGTCCAGGCGCCCACCGGCGCTGAGCTGGCCGAGCGTGTCCAGGCGTCCACCGGCCTGCACGCTGGCGTCCTGCCAGGATTGGGCGAGGCCGGACAGGCGCATGTCTGCGTCGCTGCGCAGGCGCAGGCCGGCGCCGGCGTCGAGCACGCCGGCCGCATCGATCCGCGCCGCCTGCACCGCCAGACTGCCGGCGCTCTGCACGGTGCCGCCTTGCTGCAGCCAGGCCGCTCCGGCCTGCAGCTGCGCCGCGCCACCGGCGTAGGCGCTGCCGCTGCTGCGCAACTCGCCGCTGGCACTCAGCGCCAGATCGCCGCCGCTGTAGAGACTGCCGCCGGCATCCAGCTCCGAGCCGAACAAACTGATGGCGCCGGCGCTGCTGCGCCCGCTGTGCGCCAGCGCGCCGCTGGCGGCGGCGTCGAGCAGGCCGTGGGCGATGGTGTCGCCGCTCAGCGCCAGTTGCGCGGCGCGCAGGCGCACGCCGGCCTGCTGCGAGCCGAGCACGCCCTGCTGGCTCAGCGCGCCGGCCGCGCGCAGGTCGACGTCGTCGCGGGCCACCGCTGTGCCGGCCAGGCTGAGCTGGCCGGCGCTGTCGATCTGCAGGCTGCCGCTCTGCGCGGACAGGGTGCCGCGGCTGACCACGCCCACGCCGGCTTCGGTGGCGATCAGGCGGATGCGGTCGGCATACATGCCGCCCAGGTACGCCACGTCGATGCCGATCGCCGGCGGTGCGCCATCGCTGCCCGGCAGCACGTCCAGCAGCATGCCGTCGTAGCCGATCCGCTGCGCACCAGCGCTGGCCAGCAGGTCCTTGGCCCACACCGCGCCATTCACGCTCAGCTGCCGCGACAGCAGGTCCAGACGGTCGACGTTGTAGGCGTCCAGACCGTTGCTGCCGATGCTCAGCGCGCCGCCGGTGATGGAGAAGCCGTTCAAGGCGCCGTCGGCGCCGAGCAGCGGAGTGCCGGTGGCCAGGGTGACGCGTGAGGTGTTGAGGAAGCCGCAGCCGTCGCAGACGATGCCGTTGGGGTTGGCGATCACCAGTTGCGCCTTGGCCCCGGCGATTTCGGTATAGCCCTGCAGGCGGCTGGTGGTGGAAGTGACTTCGTTGAGGATCAGCGTGGCCGCGCCGCTGTTCTTCAGGTTGTCGTTGCCGGCGATATAGCCGCCCAGCTCGGTCTTGGAGATCTGCGCGCTGTTGTTGAGGATCAGGCCGTTGCTGCCGACGTCGAAGCGCGAATAGCGGTTGTGCGAGACGCCGCGTGCGTTGGGAGCGACGATGTCGACCACCGGCACGCCGTTGGCGGCGGCCTGCTGGCCGGGCTGGCGCCCGTCCGGATTGGCGACCGGTGCGACCTGCGCGTACAGCGGCAGCGAGGTCCAGGTGACGGTGCAGCACAGCAGCGCGGCGAGGCCGCGCTTGAGCGGCTCAAGCAGGCGGTGGCGGCGGTCGTCGGTACGGTCCATGTGCATCGTCGTCTCTCTCGTGCCGCGCACCGCGGCAAAACCCATCGCGTTGCCTGCCGCCGGCCGGCGGCAGGACGTGTCAGAACTGGTAGATCAGGCGCACGCCGTAGGCCGGCTGCGCGCTGTGGAAGTCGCGCGGCGCGTGCAGGTCCCAGCCGGCAAAGCCATCCCAACTGAGCCCGCCGTGCGCGCCGCGCACGCCGACGAAGCCACCGACCAGGCTGCGCCCGGCCAGGCCGGCGGCGCTGGGCCCGGCGATGCGGCCGGCATCCACGCCCAGGTACGGGGTGATGCCCAGGCGCTGCACCGGCAGGTTGAGGCTGTTGCGCCAGTACGCGCCGCGCTCGGCGCCGAGGGTGCGTTCGCCGTCGAAGCCGCGCACGCTGTAGCGCCCGCCCAGGGTGATGAATTCCGAACCCAGCAGCAGTTGCGAGGACGTCTGCGCATGCAGGCTGCTGTCCCAGCTCATCGCCACCGGGCCCAGCGCGAACGGCAGGCCGGCGCTGACATCCAGCGTCGTGACGCCGTAGCGGTAGCCGGGGAAGCCCACCGCCGGGTCGTAGCCGGTCCACTGCCCGTCGAACCAGGGCGTGCCGCGGCGGTGGCCCAGGCGGGTATCCAGCTGCAGCTTGCCCAGGTAATGGCGATGGCTGAGGTAGAGCTCGGCGCTGGTGGTGTGGCGGCGCTGGATGCCGATCTCCACGCCGTCCAGGTAGCTGCGTGCCGCCCGCTTGGCCACCACCATGCCCAGCGTGGTCTTGCTGGTGCCGGTGCGGTGGATCACCCGCTGCAGATCCAGTTGCGCGCTGTCGGAGCTGCCACTGGACTGGAAGCTCTGGCGGAAACCGTCCACCTGCTGGTGGTAGCGATACGACGACAGCGACAGCGAGAACGTCCACCAGCCCCAGGGCACGCTGTAGGACAGGCTGTTGCCGCGGGTGCCGCGCGCGGCGCCGTCGTCCACCAGGTCGTGGTTGTAGCCGATCGAGAGCAGGTCGTTGATGCCCAGCGGCGCATCCAGGGCGAAATCGACCCCACCCTGGTAGCGGCCGGTCGCCTGCACGCCCGAATCGTCGGCGTTGAGCACCGCGCGCCAGCGCTTGCTGCGCTGCACAGTGATCAGCAGGTCCGACTCGCCCGGCTGCTCGCCCGGCGCGATATCGATCTTGGCGTCCTGCGACGGCACCCGCTTGAACTGCTCCACGCCCTGCTCGATCGCGCGCAGGTCGAGCACGTCGCCCGGCCGCAGCGGCAGCGCGCCGCGCCAGAACACACGGCCGTCCGCCGACTGCACGCGCACCTGGCGCAGGCGCCCGGGCAGCAGTTCGAAGCGCAGCTCACCGCGGGACAGGTCCTGCGCCGGAACGCCGATGCGGGTGGTGACGAAGCCGCGCGCGACCAGTTGGTCCAGCGCGCGGCGGCGGATCAGGTCGATGCCGGCCGTGCCGATGCAGCGGCCCTCGTAGCGACGCAGCGACTGCCACAGCCAGGAAAAACGCGCCGCGTCCGGGCCGCCGCCGTTGAGGCGGACGCGCTGGATCGGGAAGCACAAGGCTTCGGTCGGCAGGCTGGTGCTGCGCATGTCCGCCGGCGCTTCGGCCTCGCGCGGGCCCACGAACGGCGCCTGCCGATCCTGCTCCTGCTGCCGCTGCACCTGCTCGGCCTGGCGCAGTTGTTCCTGGCGGTCGAGCGTGGTCGGCGGTTCCTGGGCCTGCGCGGGCAACGCGCGGCCTGCGCAGGCGCCTACCGCCAAAACGGCAAGGACAGTTCCCTTTCTCAACGACACCACAGTGATTTCCCCTGAACTACGCATCCGGCGTCTCCCTGCCTGCGCAGGGCGTCGATCACATCCTTCCGACTGATACTGCACCTAGCGTGCATGCGGGTCGCACTGTGGTGCACACCACAAGGCTGGAGAATCAGGATCCTCCTGACACGACGTCGGGAGATCCCCCAACGCCCGACGCGTTGCGTGACGTAGACCGCGTTCGATTCGGAACCTCGTCGCCCTGTGCCGCACTTGTCTACGCTCGTGTACACCCGCGGCGGACGTGGATGCGTTGGCCCGAACGCCGCACGGAACATGTCGCCCCCCGCGACAGCGGCCACAACCCGCTAAAATCGGCCGATTCCCCGCCCAGGTTTCCACGCCCGATGACCCCGACCGCCCGCACCGCACTGGCCTGCGCCGTGCTCGCCCTGTCCGCCTGCAAGCCGCAGGCGCCGGCCACCGAGGCCGCGGCGCCGCCCGCCGCCAGGACCGCCGACGCCGCGGTGCCCGGCGACGACAATCTCAACGCGGTGCTGTGGATGCAGCGCTCGGCCGAGTACCAGGCCGTGGCCGAGCAGACCTACCGCGCCGCCGCCGACCGCCTGGATGCGGCGCTGAAGGAACCGAACTGGGACGCGCTGGTGCCGGAGGAACGCGGCAACGCCGCCGCCGGGTTGAAGCCGGCGGTGGTGATGGACGTGGACGAAACGGTGCTGGACAACTCGCCCTACCAGGCGCGCTTGATCCGCAACGGCAAGGAATACGACGAGGTCACCTGGGACCAGTGGGTCGCCGAGAAGAAGGCCAAGCCGATCCCCGGCGTGGTCGATTTCGCCAAGGCCGCCACCGCCAAGGGCATCACCGTGCTGTACGTGACCAACCGCGCCGTGCACCTGACCGACGCGACCCTGGCCAACCTGCGCAGCGCCGGCCTGCCGGTGGCCGACAACAGCGTGCTGCTGGGCCTGGGCACGGTGGTCAAGGATTGCGAGCAGAACGGCTCGGAGAAGAACTGCCGGCGCAAGCTGGTCGGCCAGCAGTACCGCGTGCTGATGCAGTTCGGCGACCAGCTCGGCGACTTTGCGCAGGTGGTGGCCAACACCCCGGAAGGCCGCGCGCAGTTGCTGCAGCAGTACCACGACTGGTTCGGCGAGCGCTGGTGGATGCTGCCCAACCCCAGCTACGGGTCCTGGGAGCCGGCGCTGTTCAACAACGACTTCACCCAGTCGCGCGCCGCGCGCCACCAGGCCAAGGTGCAGGCGCTGGAGCTGGCGCAATGAGCCGCGCGCCGCTGGCGCTGGCGCCGCACGAGCGCCTGATCTTCGCCCTCGACGTGCCCGGGCGCAGCGAGGCGCTGGAGTGGATCGAGCGGCTCGGCGATGCGGTGGCGTTCTACAAGATCGGCATGGAACTGCTGGCCTCGGGCGAATACTTCGACGTGCTGGACACGCTGGCCGGGCGCGGCAAGCGCGTGTTCGTGGACCTGAAGTTCTTCGACATCCCGGCCACGGTGGGCGGGGTGATCCGACGGCTGTCGCAGTGGCCGGTGGACTACTGCACCATCCACGGCTGGCACCCGGCAATGATGCAGGCCGCGGCCGAGGCCAACGGCAGCGACATGCGCCTGCTGGCGGTGACCGTGCTGACCTCGATGGGCCGCGCCGACCTGGCGTCGATGGGCATCGACCGCGCACCGCAAGACGTGGTGGTGGAGCGCGCGCTGGCCGCGCAGGCGGCCGGCATCGACGGCGTGATCGCCTCCGGCCAGGAAGCGGCGCCGATCCGCCGCGCCACCGGCGCCGGCTTCTCCATCGTCTGCCCCGGCATCCGCCCCGGCGGGCCCGTCGGCGACGACCAGCAGCGCACCGTGGGCGTGGCCCAGGCCTTCGCCGACGGCGCCGATGCGATCGTGGTCGGCCGGCCGATCCGCCAGGCCGCCGATCCGCGCGCGGCGGCCGAAGCGATCCAGCGGGAGATCGCGGCAACACTGGCTGGCGGCGCTGCGCGTTGATTCTAAATCAATGACTTAGGCGATAAATTGTAAAGTATTGCTTTAGCTTCGGCGTGCCGGTAGCATGCCCAGCGTCCGGCTCTGCCGGAGATGTGCCATACCGTTCTCCGGCTTCGGTCGGATTTGAAGAGGCCCGCGCCTGGTGCGCGTGGCCTCTTTTTTTGTGCCCGCGTCGCGCTCAGGCGGGCCGGGCCGCGCAGTAGCGGTCGATGAAGGCCTGGTGCGGCGGCATCGCGTCGGCGCAATGGCCGATGGTCTGCTCGACGCTGGCCATGAAGCGCTCCAGATCGGCCTGCGGCACCTGGTCCACCAGCGGGTGGTAGGCGCGCGGCAGAATGCCCTGCCCGACCATCACCTGCACCCAGCTGATCTCGGCGAACATCTCATCGCCGTTGCGGTAGAAGCGGCCGCTGTCGCGGAACAGCGCCAGCGTCTCCTCCAGTTCCGGGGTGATCGCCATGCTGCGGCAGTGCCGCCAGAACGCGCTGTCGTCGCGCTCGGTGGCGTGGTAGTGCAACAGCAGGAAGTCGCGGATGCGGTCGAACTCGAAGGCGATGCGCTCGTTGTAGCGCCGCACCAGCACCGGGCTGATGCCCTCGCGCGGGAACAGCTCCAGCAGCTTGGAGATGCCGGACTGGACCAGGTGGATGCTGGTCGATTCCAGCGGCTCCATGAAGCCGCTGGCCAGGCCCAGCGCGATCACGTTGCGGTTCCACACCTGCTTGCGGCGCCCGGTGACGAAGCGCAGCGGGCGCGGATCGGCCAGGGCCGGGCCGTCGAGGTTGGCCAGCAATGTGGCGGCGGCCTCGTCGTCGCTGATGTGCGCGCTGCAGTACACGTAGCCGTTGCCGGTGCGGTGCTGCAGCGGAATGCGCCACTGCCAGCCGGCCGCGCGCGCGGTGGCGCGGGTGTACGGCGTGGGCGGGCCAACCTTGGCGCAGGGCACCGCCAGCGCGCGATCGCACGGCAGCCAGTGGCTGAAATCGTGGTAGCCGGTGTGCAGCGCCTGCTCGATCAGCAGGCCGCGGAAACCGGAGCAATCGATGAACAGGTCGCCGGCGATCGCCTCGCCGGAAGCCAGGCGCACCGAAAGCACGTCGCCCGATTCCGGATGCAATTGCACGTCCTCGACGATGCCTTCGCGCCGGGTCACCCCGCGCTGTTCGGCGTAGCGGCGCAGGAAGCCCGCATACAACGCCGCATCGAAATGGTAGGCGTAGGCGATGTTGGCCAGCGGCGAGTTCGGCGGCACATCCGTGGCCGAGGTCATGAAGCGGTCGCGCTTGGCGGCGACGGTGTTGAGCGTATAGGCGCCCAGCGGCTTCGCCTTGCCGGCCAGCGCCTGCTTGAACCAGTACTGCTGGAACGGCAGCAGCCCGAGCGGATGCCCGATCTCGGTGCCGAAGCCGTGCACGTAGGACGTGCCGGGACGCTGCCAGTCGGCGAACTCGATGCCGAGCTTGAAGCTGCCCTGGGTATGGCGCACGAACTCGGCCTCGTTGATGCCGAGCAGGTTGTTGAAGGCCTTGATGTGCGGCACGGTGGCCTCGCCGACGCCGACGATGCCGATCTGCTCGGACTCGATCAAGGTGATGCGGTAGTCGGGACCCAGCACACGCGCCAGCGCGGCAGCGGCCATCCAGCCGGCAGTGCCGCCACCGACGATGACCAGGTTGCGGAGAGGGGCGGCGATCATGCGTGCATGGTCCTGTACCGAGGAAAGAGGCAACCGCAAACGCGGACGGGGCCACGCGGCCCCGTCCGTTGAAACCCCACGCGCGCCGGTCGGGCACGCGCGTGGGTGATGCGGTGGATCAGAACTTGGCGCCGATCTCGAAGGTCACGGTGCGCGGCACGTACATGATGTCGCCGGTCTTGTTGATGCTGATGTTGGGATCGAAGCGACCATCGGAGCCGAAATCGTTGTACGAGTACGACGAGTAGTTCTTGAAGTTGAAGGCATTGAGCAGGTTCACGCGCGCCGTCAACTTGAAGTCGTTGTACACGGTGAAATCCTTGGTCGCCTGGAAGTCGACCGTGCGGTAGCCCCAGATCTTGCCGCCGACCAGGAACTTGCCGCTGCCCGGCGGTACCGCCGCGACCTGCTGGCAGGTCGCGCCGTCCGCATCGGTATGGCCATAGCAGGCGATGGTGTTGATCGGCTCCGGCGTCGCCAGCACTACCTTGGCACCGAAGGTCAGGCCCCACGGGCCGTCGATCGAGCCGGAGGCGACGAAGCGGTGCGCCGACACGGCATCGGACTTCACGAACGGATAGTCGTGGATGGTCGCCTTGTCGAACGCGTACGGCTCGTCGATGTTGCGGTTCTGACGCGCGCTGGTGTGGGTGTAGGACAGGGTCAGGCCCCAGCCCGATTCCTTGGTGTAGGGCTTGTCGGCCGACAGCAACACCTGGCTGCTGCGCTGCTCCAGGCCGTTCATGCCGATGATTGTGTTCTGGTAGCCCGGCACCGGCTGGCCCCAGGGGGCGCTGCCGTTCTGGAAGTAGGAACCATCCGGGTAGCGGTTGATCAGCGACATCGCGAAACCGTCGTAGCTGAGCACGCGCTGGAAGGTCACGTCGGTCTGCCAGTCGCCGACCTGGTTGGTGATGCCGATGCTGTACTGGTCGCTGTACGGCGTCTTCAGGTGGTTATTGAACATGAACAGTTCGGCGCTGCCACTGACGCCGGGGATGGTGTTCAACTGGTCCACGCCATTGAGGTAGCGCGGATCCCACGCGGTGCAGACGCGGTCGCTGCGGTAGCACTGGCCGGTGGCCGGGTTCTGGAAGTACACCGCGACCGGCGACAGCGCGGCCTTGCTGGTTTCCAGCGCCAGCTGTTCGAACAGGTTGCGATCGTAGGAACGGCCCGCACCGCCGTGCAGCACCGCGCTCTCGTCGCCGAAGAAGTCGTAGGAGAAGCCCAGGCGCGGCGCCCAGCCATCCTTGAAGTTCTTGCGGTTGCGGCCGGTGCTGATGTAGTCGGCGGCGTTGATGCCGCTGGGCAGCAGGCGGTTGGCCCAGGGCTGGCCCGGGTTGGCCGGATCGTCGGAGTACAGCGCATTGACGAAGGCCTGCGAGGTGACGAAGTCGGTGTAGGCCGGGCTGTCCTCGTAGTCCCAGCGCACGCCGACGTTGATCATCAGCTTGTCGGTCGCCGCCCAGTCGTCCTGGATGTAGATGCCGTACTGCTTGGACGGCGACTCCACCGTGGCCTTCTGGCCGGGGGTGTTGTACGGCGCGACGTAGTCCACGCGGTACGGCGTGGCGGCGACGCCGTTGTTGTTGACCGCATAGCTGAACTGCGGGTTGAGCGCCGCCGCATCCTGCGAGGTCAGCTTGATGTCCTTGTAGCTGACGCCCATCTTGATGGTGTGCTCGCCATGCCACTGGAAGCTGGTGAAGGTCAGGTCGTTCTGCAGGAACCAGCCCTTCTGGCTCTTGCGCTGCACGTTCAGACCGCCGGCGGAGCCGGTTTCCAGGAAAGTGTATTCGTCCACGTCGGTGGAGCCGGCGCGGGGCGCCAGATACTTGTAGACGATGCCGTTGCCGATACTCTTCGGATTCGGGTTGTTCTCCGAGTCCTCGGTACCGACGATCAACTCGTTGAACCAGTTGTCGGCGCTGTGCTGCCAACGGATGTTGGCGCGCTTGTCCTTGTTGATCTTGTTGGTGCCGTGTTCCGGCGTGCTGGTGCCGCCGACGTTGCCGGTCTGGGTCTCGTCGCGGTACTGACCGCTCAGCTCGATGCGGTCGCGGTCGGTGGGTTCGAAATCGATCTTGCCGAAGTACAGGTCCTCGGTGAACGGCATGTTGGCCGCGCCGAACTGGCTGGACAGGTTGGACGGCAGCAGACCGACGTACGGCTGCGCCGTGTTGTCCGCCTGCACGCTCTTCGGCACCACGTTCTCCTTGCCTTCGTAGGCGACGAAGAAGTGCATGCGGTCCTGGATGATCGGGCCACCGAGGGCGAAGCCGTACTCTTTGGTCTGCGAATCGATCTTGCCGTTCGCTTCGTCCGGACGCTTGTCGCGCAGGTCCTGGTCGGTGTAACGGTAGAAGGCCTCGCCGTGGAACTCGTTGGTGCCGGACTTGGTGGCTGCGGTGATCGCCGCGCCGCTGATCTGGCCGTACTCCGCCTTGTAGTTGGAGGTGATGACCTTGTACTCGCCGATCGCCAGCTGCGGGAACGGGTTGCCCTGGGTGTCGCTCTGGCCGGCGATGCCGCCGCCCTTGACGTAGCTCTTCTGGCCGACGCCGTCGATGTACAGGTTGCCGGCGCTGGCGTTGGACGCACCGCCGCGCAGCTTGGTGTTTCCGTTGCCGTCGATCTGGAACACCATGCCCGGCACGGTGTCGGCGAACTCCAGGAAGTTGCGGGTGGCCTGCGGCAGCTGCTGGATCTGGTGCAGCGACACCACGTTGCCCACTTCCGAGGTCTTGACGTCCTTCAGCAGCGGCGCGCTGACGGTGACGGTGTCCAGGGTGGTCGCGTTGCCGCCGGCGGCCGTGGTCCCGGCGTCGAGATCGACGGTGGACGAGGACGCCACCTGCAGGGTCACCGTCTTGGTGACGCCGTTGGCCTCGACCTTGTAGGTGCCCGGCGGCAGGCCGACCACGGTGTAGTTGCCGTTGGCGGCGATCGGCGCGCGACGCACCGAGCCGGTGGCGACGTTGGTGACGGTGACTTCGGTGCCGGCCTGGGCGGCGGCGACCTGGCCGCGCAGGGTCGCGCTGCTGGACTGGGCCATCGCCGGCATCGTGGCGAACAGGCAGGTGGCCAGCGCGCAGCACAGCAGGCTGCGTGCGGGCAGGTTGGAGGCGGAACGCGGTTTCTTCATGACAAAAGCCCTCCCAGGGCGGTAAACGGGATCATTGTTGTGTTCTTCTAGGTGGTGCAAAAAACGACATCGGTGCTGCATGCGTCGGTGTCAGTCCATGGCGGTCCCTCGCTGGGCACTGGAAGCACGAACGATGAGTTGCGGAGCGATCGCATTGGCCGCTGCCGGCGACGCCGCCGGAGCGGCGTGCGGCTCCAGCGCGGCCAGCAACAACTGCATGGCGCGGGCGCCGAAGCCGGCGATGTCCACGCGCATGGTCGTCAGGGCCGGATGCACGTAGCGTGCCATCGGCACGTCGTCGAAGCCGGCCAGGGCGATGTCCTCGGGCACGCGCAGCCCGGCATGGGTGAAGGCGAACAGGCAGCCCAGCGCCATCATGTCGTTGGCGGCGAACACCACGTCCGGGCGCTGGCCCTGCAGCAGGGCTTCGCCGGCGCGGTAGCCGGATGCCTCGTCGAAGGCGCCGGGCAGCACCAGCGGCGCCACCTGCGGGCAGCGCTCGCGCAGTTCGTCGCGGTAGCCGCGCAGGCGCTCGCGCGCGTCGAAGTTGTCGTCCGGCCCGGCGATGAAGGCGATGCGGCGGTGGCCCACGTCCAGCAGGTGGCGGGTCATGGCGCGCGCGCCGCCGTAGTTGTCCACGTTGAGCACCTGCGCCTCGCCGATGCGCTCGGCGCAGTTCATCAGCACCGCCGGCAGCGTGCCGGGCAGCATGTCGGCCGGATCCTCGGCATCGCTGGCCAGCGACGGCGACATGATCAGCAAGCCGTCCACGCGCCCTGGCATGCGCCGCACCGCCAGCCGCTGCTGTTCGGGTTCGCCGTGGTAGCTGGAGACCAGCAGGTGCAGGCCACGCTCGCGCGCCACCGTGTCGATGCCGCGGATCAGTTCGGAGAAGAACTCGCCGTGCAGATCCGGCAGCACCACGCCGATGGTGTGGGTGCGGCGGCTGCTCAGGCTGCGCGCGGCGTGGTGCGGCACGTAGTGCAGGGTGCGCGCAGCTTCCAGCACGCGCGCGCGCACCGACTCGGCCACGTGCTGGTGACCGTTCATGGTGCGCGACACGGTCGCCACCGACACGTTGGCCAGGCGCGCCACGTCCTTGATGGTGATGTTGGCGCGCTGGTCCGGCGCCATGACGGGGGGCGGGCTCACCAGCGTGCCTCCAGGGTCCGGAACGGCTTGGACAGGGTCACGCCGCCGGCGTCGTATTGGTCGATCCGGCGGCCGTCCACGCGCACCTGGGTCGGCCGCGTGCGTGTCGGCCAGACCACGCGCACGGCGGTACCGGCACGCAGGCCGCTGTCGAGTTCGACCCGCAACCGCCCGTCGCGCTGGCGCGCGCGCAGGCCGAGCGTGCCGTAGGCGGTGGGCAGGCGCTGCACGGCCAGGCCATCGTCGGCGAGCCAGGCCGGCGGCACGCCGGGCAGCAGCACCAGCGCATCGTCGCCCTCGTGCATGAGCATGCCGAACAGCGTGCGCGCGTACTCGGCGCCGATCCAGGTATGCGGCATGTCGCCCAGGTAGCGCGGGAAGCGCAGTCGCGACTGCACCACCTCGGCCAGCACCTGCCACTCGAACGGGCGGCGGTCGCGCAGCAGGTCCTGCAGCAGTTCGTCGGCCACCTGCGGCTGGTCCAGATGCACGTAGGTCAGCACGTTGCGCATCTCGTACGGGGTGTAGGCCCATAGCGCATTGGGTTGCTTGCGCTGGCGCACGTCTTCCAGGTAGCGGGCGAAGGTGGTGCGCAGCGCCGCCTCCGGCAGCAGGTCCTGCTGGCCGGTGGGATCCAGGGCGATGGAGACGCTGGTCGGATCGCCGTCGCCCAGGTCGGCCGCGGCCGGAATGTAGTCGGCGCCCTTCCACGCCATGGTGGCGCGGATCGAGGCGGCCAGCGAGCTGCGCAGCGCCGCGTACTGTTCGCGCGCCCAGGCCGCGGTGGCGGTATCGCCCAGCGATTCGGCCAGCCAGGCACCGTCGTGCCAGCCCTTCAGCGCCCAGTAGTCGTCCCAGTAGCTGTGGGTGGGGCTGGAATAGCCTTCGTGGCTGATCGACGGCGAGAGGATGCCGCGGAAGCGTTCCGGCGCGGGCTGCTCGGCCATGTAGCCCGGCACCAGGGTGCGCTCGCGCAGCTCCTGCAGGAACTGCATCGCCAGCTTCACCTTCGGCAGGTAGGCGCGCACGCGCTCCGGGCCGCCATCCAGCCGCGCCACGTCGGCGACCAGGGCGATGTACTCGCCCTGGCTGTCGTACTCCAGGTCCGAGCCGAAACCGTCGTTGACGCTGCCGTCGTCGTTGAGGATCGGCGAGACCAGCCCGTTCGGGTGCACCGCGTGGTCGCTGTACCACTGCAGGTAGTCGCGTGCGACCTGCGCCTGGCCCATGCGCAGCAGGATCGCCGAGGTGGCCATGCCGTCGCGGATGAAGGAGCGGTTGTAGTTGCGCGGCCCCGGCTGCATCGCCGGGCCGGTCTGGTTGATCAGCATGTACGCGGCCTGCGCGCGCAGCATGTCCACCAGGCTGGCGTCGGGCAGGCGCAGGCCGACGTTGCCCAGGCGCTGCTGCCAGTCCGCGGAGACCTGCTCGGCCAGCGCGTCGAAGCTGCGGCCCGCGTCGCCACGGCCGGCGGCGAGCAGGGCGTCGCGGTCCAGCGGCGGCGCCGGCGGCAGGCGGCCCTGGGCGTCGGCGCTGGCAGTGCCCAGCGGGAACGCCAGCACCACGTCCTGTTGCGCACCCGGCGCCAGGCGCACCGTGTAGTTCAGCATCGCCGCGGCCAGGCCGTCGGCGTCGTGCGCCTGCTGCTGCGCCGGCAGCGTGCCGGCGGCGACATGGCGGGTGATCTCGGTGGCGCCGTTCGCGCCGAACGCCTCGGCACCACCGCCGCTGGGCGTGCTCAGCGAGGTCAGCAGCGCGCGGCCGTCGACCTGCACGGTGCCGCCGTCGACGGCGACATCGTGGATCGGCGACAGGCCGCCGTTCTGCCACGGCGGATTCATCTGCATCGGCCGCACCAGCAGAGAGAGGGTGCCGCTGACCGGCGTGGTGCCGATGTTGCGCAGGCGATGGCGCAGCAGCGTCACCGGCTGGCCGCCGCGTTCGATCGCGAAGGTCTCGCTGCGCAGTTCCAGCCCCGGCTGCGGCGACCAGCGCACCGACGGCATCGGCTTCCAGCCATCGCGCAGCGCGTGGGTCAGGGCATGGCCGTCGGCCCCGGCAGCGGTGCCGGACACGTCGCGCCACAGCGGCTGCACCAGCGGCGCGCCCTTCCACGCCTCCAGGTTGCCGTATTCGTCGAAGATCGACTTCTGCCGGCCGGCATGGATGCCGACCGCGGTCCAGTAGGTCTGCTGCATGTGCAGCGAGGCCGGGAACAGCGCGCGCGTGGCGCCGCGCTGCGCGGCGACCTGGTAGCGCTTCATCGGCGTCATCACCGCCTTCGGCCCCAGCAGGCGCAGGCGCGCCAGGGTCGGCGCGACCCCACCGGGCGCGGCGTCGACGCGCAGGCGCAGCGCCCGCACCGGCAGCGGCGCCGTGCCGGCCAGGTAGGCGCTGTCGCTGTCGCCGGCCTGCGGATCGTCGGCCAGCGTCCGCCAGCGGCCTGCGGCGTCCTGCGCCTGCAACTGCGCCGCGCCATGCGCGCCGGCGAACTCGACGATCAGGCCGGCGCTGTCGAATGCGCGCGGGAAGGCGATGTCCAGTTGCCGCGCCTGCGCGCCCTTGCCCGGCATCGCCACCGCGGCACCGCCCTGCCACAGCGCCGCAGCGTCGGCCGCGGACACGCCACGCAATTGCGCAGCGTCGGCGCCCAGTGGCTGCATCTCGTAGATCGACACGCCCCAGTCGGCGCTGCGCGCGGGCGCGGCCAGGCGCAGGTAGCGGGCCAGGTGCGGCGCGAAGAACACCGTCTCGGTGCCGCCCAGCGAATCGGCCATCGTGTAGACCGTGTCCCAGCGCTGGCCATCGCGCGAGGTCTGCAGCAGGAAGCCTTCCGGATTGGAGGTGTCCCACTGCAGGCGCACGCCGCCGACCTGCGCGGCGCGGCCCAGATCGATCTGGAACCAGTGGCCGGGACTGAAGGCGCCGGCAGTGCGGGTGCTGGCGTCGCCGTCGATCAGATAGCCGATCGCCTGCGCCTTGACCTGATTGGAGGAACTGGACGCCTGCCATTGCGCACGCGGCGGCAGGCGGCCGTCCTGCGCCTGCACCGGGGCCGTCATCGCAAGTCCGCACAGGACTGCAGACAACACCCAGGCGCAGCGGCGCGCGCCACCGTGACCGAGCACTCGGATGATCTCTGACGAATATCGCACTGGGTCCCCCGGCCAGCACCGCCTCAATCGAGGTGGGCGGACGTTAGCAGCAACTGCAAGCGGTTACATGATGCATTGCAACATGTGCAATCCCCTGGCACGTCTGGTCATACGCCGACATGCCTGTCCCGACGGTCCCAAGCCGGGTCATGAAATGTCCTGCCGCGACAAGCCCAGCCCCCTGGATGCCTGCCGGTGCTCCCCGCGCCACACCCCCGCCCGGCTTGCCGGAATCGCCCGCGCCCAGCAAGATGCGGGACGTTTTGGGGAACGAGCCCGCACCGTATGCCGTCCTGCCCGACCCGGGTCATCTCCTCGCGCGCGCTGTGCGTCCTGCTGTTGGCGATGCTCGCCCTGTCCGCGGGCGGATGCAAGCGCACGCCCGCCGAACTGCCCGGCGCCAGCGCCGAGCCGGCCGCCGCGGTGCGCACGCTGGCGCGCGCGCTGCAGCGCAACGACCTGCTCGGCTACGCCCAGGCCGCGGTGCCGCCGGCCCAGTACCAGCGCCTGCAGCAGGCCTGGAGCGAGGACCGCAGCCGCTGGCCGCTGACCGAACTGCCGCTGGCCGAACGCCTGCCCGAGGTCCTGGACACCCTTGCCGCGCCGGACGCCGAGCGCCAACTGCAGCGCGCCTTCGACGCGCAGTTCGGCGGCCAGGCGGCGAGCCTGAAGCAGGCGGCGCACTCGCTGGGCCTGTTCGGCGTGCAGTTCCTGCGCAATCAGGGCCACTACACGCCCGAGCAGCGCGGCCATTACGTGCAACTGGTGCAGGCGCTGAGCGCCTGGGCCGCACGCGCGCCGCTGTCCGAGCGCAAGCGCGCGCAGGCGGCGCTCGCGCGGCTGTGCGCGGGCGCGCGCCGCACCGGCGTGCGCAGCGATGCCGACCTGCGCACCCTGGGCATGGACGAGAGCCTGCGCCGGCTGGGCCCGTTCCTGGCCGACCTCAAGGCGGTGCTGGCCGACTACGGCCTGGACCTGGACGCCAGCGCCGGCGCGCTGCGCACCGGCCTGGTGAATCAGCAGGGCGACCAGGCGGTGGTGCGCATCCAGTACCCGCTGGACGGCGAACAGATCGACACCACCGCGGTGCTGGTGCGCCGCGACGGACACTGGTACCTGCGCGACACCCTCAGCGAGGTGGATGCGCTGCTGGCGGCCAGCGCCGGCACCGCCGCCGCGGCCGCGGCACCCGCCGCCGACCCCGCCCCGCCGGCTAAGCGATAATGGCCCCGATGCCAGAACAAAATCCCCTCCCCTTCCCCGACGACGCCGCGGCCGCACGCGCGGCCGACGCGGCCCGTGCGCCCGCCGATGCGTCCCCCGCCGACTCCGGCACCGCGCCCTCTTCGACCGTCGTGCCCTCCACCCTGCCCGTGGCCGTGACCGCCGCGCGCCAGGGCAAGGGGCCGCTATGGGCGCGCCTGCTCGGCCGCCTGGCCGATCCCTGGCTGGGCCTGAAGATCGAACCGGCCGAGCCCGGCCAGTACAACGACGGCCGCCCGGTGGTGTACGTGCTGGAGGACTACGGCCTGTCCAACGCGCTGATCCTGGACAAGGCCTGCCGCGAATCCGGCCTGCCCTCGCCGCTGGTGCCGCTGCCCGGCGACCCGCTGGGGCGCAAGCGCGCCTACCTGGCGCTGTCCCGGCGCAGCAGCAACCACGCGCTGCTGCCGGAACAGCGCGGCGCCAAGACCCACTCCGATTCGCTGGCCAAGCTGCTGCAGGCGCACCGCGAGCGTCCGGAGCTGGACATCCACCTGGTGCCGGTGTCGATCTTCGTCGGCCGTGCCCCGGACAAGCAGAGCGGCTGGTTCGCCGTGCTGTTCTCGGAAAACTGGGCGCTGGTGGGCAGCTTCCGGCGCCTGCTCGGCGTGCTGCTCAACGGCCGCAGCACCATCGTCCGTTTCGCCCCGCCGGTGTCGATGCGGCAGACGGTGGAGGAAGGGCTGCCGCCCGAGCGTACCGTGCGCAAGCTGCAGCGCGTGCTGCGCACCCATTTCCGGCGCATCCGCGAGGCGGTGATCGGCCCCGACCTGTCGACCCGGCGCCTGCTGGTGGACCAGGTGCTGGCGGCCGAGCCGGTCCGCGAGGCGATCGCCGCGCAGGCCAAGCGCGACAACAGCAAGCCGGTGGACGCCTGGCGCAAGGCGCATGCCTATGCCTGGGAGATCGCCGCCGACTATTCCAGCCCGGTGGTGCGTTCGGCCAGCTTCCTGCTGACCCACGTGTGGAACCGCATCTACGCCGGCGTGCTGGTCCACCACCTGGACAAGCTCAAGGACGCCGCGCCCGGGCACGAAGTGATCTACGTGCCCAGCCACCGCAGCCACATGGACTACCTGCTGCTGTCCTACCTGCTGTACGAACGCGGCATCGTGCCGCCACACATCGTGGCCGGCATCAACCTCAACCTGCCGGTGGTCGGCACCCTGCTGCGCAAGGGCGGCGCGTTCTTCATCCGCCGCTCGATCAAGGGCAACGCGCTGTACTCGGCGGTGCTCAGCGAGTACGTGGCGCAACTGGTGGCCGGCGGCTACTCGATCGAGTACTTCGTCGAAGGCGGACGCTCGCGCACCGGCCGCCTGCTGCAGCCCAAGGGCGGCATGATCGCGATGACCCTGCGCGCGTTCCTGCGCCAGCCGCGCAAGCCGGTGCTGTTCCAGCCGATCTACGTCGGCTACGAGAAGCTGATGGAAGGCAACAGCTACCTCGACGAACTCAGCGGCCGGCCCAAGGAGAAGGAATCGATCTGGGCGCTGCTATGGGGCATCCCCAAGGTGCTCAAGCAGAACTACGGCCAGGTGGTGGTGAACTTCGGCGAGCCGATCCCGCTGAGCCAGGTGCTGGCGCAGCGCGCGCCGGAATGGGACGGCCAGCCGCTGGGCGAGGACGAGAAGCCGGCCTGGTTGAACGGCACCGTCGATGCGCTGGCGCAGCAGATCCAGGTGCACATCAACGCCGCCGCCGACGTCAATCCGGTCAACCTGCTGGCGCTGGCGTTGCTGTCCACGCCCAAGCACGCCATGGGCGAGGCCGACCTGATCGCGCAGATCGAACTGTGCAAGAAGCTGCTGGCGGAACTGCCGTACTCGGACCGGGTCACGGTGACCCCGCACTCGCCCGAGCGCATCATCGCCCACGCCGAGGAGATCAACGTGCTGACCCGCACGCCGCATCCGCTCGGCGACGTGCTCAGCGTCAACGGCGACAACGCGGTGCTGCTGAGCTACTTCCGCAACAACGTGCTGCACCTGTTCACCGCGTCCTCGTGGGTGGCCTGCTGCTTCCAGAACAACCGCCGCATGAGCCGCACCGGCCTGCTGCGGCTGGGCCGCACCGTGTACCCGTTCCTGCAGGCGGAACTGTTCCTGCCGTGGAGCGAGGACCAGTTCGCCGAGCGCATCGAACGCACCATCGAGGTATTCGTGCGCGAAGGCCTGCTGCTGCAGCTCAACGAGGACGACGGCAGCGTGCTGGCGCGCAACACCGGGCAGACCGACGAGGTGTTCCGCCTGCGCGCCATCGGCCACTCGCTGCAACAGGCGTTCGAGCGCTATTACATCGCCATCTCGGTGCTGGTGAAGAACGGCCCGGGCAAGCTCGGTGCCGGCGAACTGGAAAGCCTGTGCCAGCAGGCCGCGCAACGCCTGAGCCTGCTGTACGCGCCGGCTGCGCCGGAGTTCTTCGACAAGACCCTGTTCCGCGGCTTCATCCAGAAACTGCGCGAACTGAAGCTGGTGTGGCCGGACGCGAACAGCAAGCTGGTGTTCGACGAACGGCTGGATGCGTGGGCGAAGGATGCCAAGTTCATCCTTGGCCGCGAGTTGCGCCACACGATCGAGCGGGTCAGCCCGGAAGCGGCCAAGGTCGAGGAGCCGCCGGTTCCGCAGGATTGAGGCGGCAGTTGCCGCGCTCCAGGCGTGACGCGGTGGCATTCTGACGCGTGGCGACGCGCCATGCATAAAGGCGCCCTGTTATCACTGCGGCGCGGCGCGTGGCGACGCGCCGGACATCAGGTCGCCCCGCCGCCCCTGCGGCGCGGCGGGTGACGCCGCGGCATAGTGACTTCCGACACGCGACCGTGGGCCGGTACGGGCCCGAGCATGCTTGAAACTCCCTGCTGCGGGTTCCGGCGATGCGTACAGCTCCTCTCTTCGCTCTGTTGCTGCTTGCCGCCTCCAGCGGCCTCGCGTGGGCCGACCAGGACGACGACGCTGACAAGCACGACCATCGGCCGCAGGTGTCCTCGCGCCAGTGCGGCCTGAGCACGCCGTTCAACGTGCTCGCCGACACGGGCGGCATCTGGCTGACCCGCAGCCATGGCGATGGGCCGCGCGAGATCTTCTTCCATGCCGGCGAACTGAGCGTGGATCGTCAGGTGCAGCAGATCGGCGACGCCGATGCGCAACGGCTATTGGAGATGGAACGCGAAACCCGCGCGCTGATGCCGCAGGTGGCCGACCTCTCGCACGAGGTGGTCGATCTCAGCTACGACGTGCTCGGCTCGGTCGTGGAGATGCTGACCGGCAGCGCCGGCAACGCGCGCAAGATCGAACGGCTGCGCACGCACGCCAACGCCTACGTCGACGGCACGCTCGGCAAGGGGCGCTGGGACCAGGAGGTTTTCGACGACCGGTTCGAAGACTACGTCGAGACGCAGGCGGAAAGCTTCGTGGGCAGCATCACCCGTCACGTGCTCTGGCAAGTCATGACGGGCCGTGGGGACGCCGTCGCCGACCGCGCCGACCGCATGGACGCCGCCTTGGAGGCGCGGCTGGATGCGCGCAGCAAGGGAATCGAAACCAAGGCGCAGGCGCTGTGCGCGCGGGTGGTGCGGCTGGATCAGCTGCAACAGGCGCTGGAGTACCGCTACCGCGGCCAGCCCCTGCGCCTGCTCGCCACCTCCGAGGACGGTACGCCTGGGCAGAGCACCGCCGCCCTCGTCGG
Organism: Xanthomonas sp. NCPPB 1132; assembly: GCF_056629235.1. Taxonomy (NCBI): domain Bacteria; kingdom Pseudomonadati; phylum Pseudomonadota; class Gammaproteobacteria; order Lysobacterales; family Lysobacteraceae; genus Xanthomonas; species Xanthomonas sp. NCPPB 1132. The sequence continues at coordinate 4,926,152 of NZ_CM152819.1, forward strand.
CACCGACGATACGCCGCGGAGCAATGCGATCGCGGTGCCGTCGGTCCCAACGCATTGAGCCTGACGACGCTGGCGCGTGGCGACGCACCCGCCGCGCTGGCGGCCTGCGGCGACGGCAGCACCGCTCAGGCGTCGAACAGGTCCCCGGTGCGCGGTCCGGCATCCGCCGCATCCGGCGGATAGACCAGTTGCCCCTGCGCGTCGCTGCGCGCGGCCGAGTTCAGCGTGGCCGGTTCCTGGCGGGCGACGTCGATCAGGTGCACCACCGGGTGGCCATGGTGCAGCAGATGGTCGCAGATGATCTGGCGGTGGCACTGGCGCCAGTAGGCCTCGGCGCACATCACCGCGCATGCGCCGTCGTCGCCGAAGGCGTGCAACTCGTTCAGCGCCTCGGCGAATTCGCTGCCCAACGCATAGTCGGCATAGTTGTGGAAGCCGACGCTGCGCCAGTGGCCGTTGCGCTGCGGATCGACGCCCGGCTGCCTGCCGCGGCGCCCGCCCAGGGCACGGAAATGCCGGTAGGCGATGCCCGCAGCGGCCAGTGCCGGCGCCAGTGCGCTGCCGTCGAACTGCGGGAACCGCCGCGAAGACGGAAACGCGCGCACATCGGCCAGGCGGGTGACGCCGGCGCCCTGCAGGATCTGCAGGAAAGTCTCCAGGCTGCGCGTGGAATGGCCGACGCTGAAGAAGGTCGCTGCGCTCACGCCGGTTCGTCGGGGATCAGCAGATGCTCCAGGCGCATGATGCAGTCCTTCAGTTGCAGCTTGCGCTTCTTCAGCCGCTTGGCTTCCAGCTCGTCGTCCAGATTGGCCGGGATGCGCTGCAGCTGTTCGTCGAGCGCGCGGTGCTCGCGACGCAGGGCGTCGATGCGCAGGGAGATCTCGGCGGGCGTCAGGGTGTCCACGAGGTTCGAGCATACACAGGCCAGCGGTCCGCCGTCACCGTGCAACGCGCCGCTATCCGGGGCGCGGGCCAGCCGGCACAATGCGCGCGGGCGCCGCGGCGGAGGCAGCGCCCTCCCACCCTCGTGCCACCCGCGGCAGGATCGCCGCGCCGAAAGGAGTCAGCCATGCGTTCGTTCCGTTCCCCGTTCGTTCTCGCCCTCGCCCTGGCGGCAGCCCTGCCGCACCTGGCCGCGGCGGCCGATGCCAAGTTCTCCGGCTTTCTGTGCTGCAACATGCGCAGCGACGGCAGCTGGATCAGCGACAGCAACTATGCCGAAGACGGCAAGCAGGTGATTGCGGCCGGCACGCCGGTGCAGGTGGCCGGTTACGGTCGCTACCGGGTCAATGTGTTGATCGACGGCAAGAAGCAGTCGATCGGCAACGACTACAGCCGCGACCTGGGCAACGAGGCCTTCGCCCAGCGCTACGTGGTCGCGCAGGATCCCAAGGCGAAGCTGGCGGCCTACCCGCCGAAGATCCGCGAGGCGATCGCCGCCAACCGCGTGACCAAGGGCATGACCCGCGAACAGGTGCTGATGGCGCTGGGCTATCCGATCACCAGCGAGAACCCGAGCCTGGATGCGCCGCTGTGGCGCTACTGGCTCGACAGCTTCAACGAGTTCCAGGTGTCCTTCGACGGCACCGGCAAGGTCGAGAAGGTCACCGCCGACCCGAAGACCCAGAACCTGGTCTGGCAGCCGTAAGCCCAGCGTGTCCCTGGCGCCGCGCTCCCGACGCGATGGGAGGCGGCGCGAGCGGCGCGCCTTGGCCGCGGCCTGCCGCGACCATGGCCCACCGAGGCGGCAGTACCGCGCGCGCGCTGCCGCCCTGCTGCGCTCAGCGGCTCAGCACCTGCGGCGGATCGCTCCGCGTCGGGCCTTGTTGCGATGCCTGCAGCGCCTGTTCCTGCTCCTGTGCCTGGCGCTGCGCCTGCCCCTGCTGCGCCCCCAGCTGCTGCAGTTGCTGGTAGGTCTCCTGCGCCGGCCGCGCGATCGCCTCGCTGGTCGGCATGTGCGCGCGGTTGGCGTAGGGATCGGGCGAGACATCGCCGCCGCTGCGGTACACGAACGCCAATTCGCCGCCCTGATAGGACGCGGTCGGTCGGTTGAAGCCGACCGCCAGCTGGTCGCGCTCGCTGAAGCCGTTCTGCTTCGCCAACAGGGTCAGGCTGGCAGTCATGCGCTCGCTGTTGTCGTCCCAGCCCTTGCCGATCGCCTGTTCGGCCTGGGCCACGCCGTTGCGGACCCGCTCGTGCAGGGCGCGGTCTGCGGCACCCGGCGCGGCGGCCGGCTCGCTGGCGCGCGGCGCAGGCGGTTCGGGTGTCGGCGCCGGCGCGGAACCGTCGCGGAATCCCGCCGGCAGCACATCGCGCGGCACCTGCGCGGCGTCGATGCCGAGCGCCTTCAGGTCGGCATGCACCACCGGCGGCGTGCGCTCAGGGTGTTGCGCGTGCGCCCGGTCCTCGGCATCGGCGATCTGCGCCAGCGCGCGCTCGCCATAGTTCTGCGGGTAGCCGCGCGCGTCGTAGAACAGCTTGCCCATCGCCTCCACGTTGCGAGGATTGTCGGCGTCGATCTTCAGATCCTTGCCGAAGCTCAGCCCGTCCTTGGCGGTGTAGGTGGCCTTGCTGCCCACGCCCTGCTTGTCGATGTAGCTCGCCATCTCGCTGCTGGCGTTGTACAGGTCCTTGAGCGTGGCCTTGGGGTTGTTGCGGGTGACGTAGTCGGCCAGCGTGTTGACCCCGGCGATCTCGTCCTTGGCTTCGCGGGTGCGCTGTTCCTGCCCGTAGGCCTTGAGCGTGGCGGTGTAGTCGTGCGGCGAGGGCGAGGCGGCGATGCCGTCGACCTTGGCGGCGAATGCGGCATCGCTGCGGTCGATGGCGGCCTTGTTGATGGCATGGCCGATCTCGTGGCCCAGCACGATGCGGGCGGTGTTGGCCGAATCGTCGCGCGGTGCGTTCATCCTGGCCGTGGCCAGCACGTCCATCGGCAACTCGATCTGCCCAGTGCGCGGGCTGTACGCGCCGGTGCCCGCCTCGGGACTGGGCGCGAAGCCCGACAGCTGCTGTTGCCCGATCGCCTGCTCCACCCGCGAGCGCAGCTCCGGCGTGTTGTCCAGCATCTGCCGCAGCGCCTGGCCTTCCTTCGGATGCGCCTGTGCGAACGTATCGACCATGCCCTTCAGGCGTTCGTCGTCGTGTGCCATCTCCGCTCTCCTTACGCGTCGACCAGGATCTGCAGCATCTCCACGCACGCCTGCGCATCGTGTTCGCCGGCGTCCTTACCGACAAAGGCGTACACGGCGACCGCGCCGCGTTCGAAATGCCAGCGGCCGGCGCTGCCCTGACGCGGCGGCGCGATCCAGCGCGGGACGAAGCCGGCTGCGACCAGTGCCTGGCGATACGCGGCCAACGATTGCGTGCATTGCGCCGGCGCCGCGCCCGGCGCGGGGGTGAAGCGCAGGTCCAGCCGCGACGGCGGGGCAGCGTCGGCATCGGCGACCGATTCCAGCGTGTAGCCGCCACCGCCGGCGAGCGTGCCGGACGCGCTGAACGCATGCCCGCCTTCGTCCTCGACCTGCAGACCGGTCTGCGCCGCGACCTGCGCGGCGACCAGATCCTGCCTGCCGCCGATCGCCAGGATCAACCGTACTACGCCTTGTGCCAGCTGCTCTGGCGTCATCTCCGACATGGTCCGCTCCGTGTGTGCAGGGGTGATCGAGGGGGAAGAGGAATGCGCGCCGGCACAGGCTGCCAGCAGCGCGGTGGCCAGCAACAGGGCCGCGCGCGGCGCCGGGCGCATGCCGGCTGCGCGCCGCGACCGGCGGCCATTGCGATGAAACATCCGCTCCATGAAACGCCTCTCCGTCGAGCGCCTGCCGCGCACCGCAGCGCGGCCAGGCTTGGGTGTGCGATTGTAGCCAGCGCACCAGGGCCGCGCAGCCCGCCGCTGCGCCGGCGCGTCAGTCCCAGTCGGCGCGGCGCTGCCAGACGAAGCCGGGCAGATCGATACGCTTGCGCGGCGTGCCGTCCCAGTCCACGGTGAAGCCCGCCGCACGCAACGCCGCGGCGACCTGCTGGCCGACCGCCTGATCCGCCTCCTCGCGCCCTTCGAGATCGCCGAACGCCAGCATCAGCCCGCCACCATCGATGGCACGCTCCATGTCCTGGCCGTGATAGAAGCAATAGCCGTGGTAGCGCCGGTCCGGCACGTCGGCTACCGCCTGGTTCACTTCGACGTGACCGTCGGACATGGTGTAGCCGGCATTGGCCAGCGCGCAGATGCCGGCCTCGTGCAGCCGCTCGAACAGCGCCTCGAGCCGATCGCAATCGGTCTGCGCCGGCCAGGTCTGCTCCGCCTGCTGCTTGGCCTGCCACTGGCTGGCGACCGAGGCGCGCAGCATGGCCTCGTCGCAGTCCTCCTCGAGGATGTCCTCGATCATCTCCTGGATCTCGTCCTGGGAATAGAAGCCGGACCAGACCCATTTGCGGATCTCGTCGTACACGTAGGCATCGGATTCGTTCACGGTCGCTCCTGTGATTACCAAAAAGTCACCGAACATCCGCCGCAGGCATCGTATCGCTTCATACACCCGGCCATTTCAAGAGACTGAGGTGTCGACCGTTTAGGCGAAAGACAACATGTGCAGCTCGATCGTCTACGGGGACATCCGCGGATACTGCGATTATCGTCTCACCTCTTCGCGCATGACGCCGCACCAAATTTGAAGATGAACGAAAATTTTGCCACCTCATCCCTAATGTCCATCGACACCTTTAGCTCGCTTGTCAAAAGCGAACTGCAGAGCATGTTGGGCGTTTCCATCTACAGCATCGAGGACGAAGCCCAGGCCGGCTCCGAGATCGCCAAGGCACTCGACCAGTCTGCCTCGTCGGATCTTCTGATCCGCTATGAGTCAGACGGGTCGTTGTTCGCCGCGGCGAGCCGCCTGATGTTCTGCGACCAACATATCCTAAAAATGGATATTTCGATCACGTTGCGGGACTCTGTCGGAGGCGACTTTTCCATTACCGAACTCAACAAATTGCACTCTTCGCTCCGTAGTATCCGCAACGGTATTCCCGCCTTGCTGCCAAGATACATGTGCTATGCGCGCGTGACCCCAAGAGGCGCGCCGGAAAAACTTCACGACATGCTGGTGATCGAAACCATTCCATTGATCGATCACGTGTTCAGCACATCGCATTTCGACCTCCCAGGCCTGCGCCGCAGGATGCTATCGGAACAAACCAAGGAAACGCTGCTGGATCCGACGCTGAAACACCTTGCCGGCATTCGAACGACGGGGAACAAGACTTTCGTATTCCTCAGCAAGCAGTACCTGGATCAGAACGGCATCCCTTATCGGTACCGGATGTTTACTTAGAACCGCTAATGGAAAAGATGCTGGCAGGCCCAGGCTCTACGCGCTATCCGCTAGCGACGCTAGCTCCACGCATCGCCACTTGGGCAGCGCATGCAGCATGCGTTACTCATATACCAGTGTGTCTACACATCCGCGCGTAAAGTCTCCGTCGCACTTACGCAACACATCGCAGACTGCCGCGTGCCGATGCGCGGCGTGCGGCACGGTTGGTTGGGTGGTAGGGAACGTTCGCGCAATGCTTCCACTTGCAGTGCTCGCGTTCGCTACGCCCCACCCGCGCTACAGCGTGTCCAGGCGTTCGCGCAACTGCTGCGCCTGCTCGCGCAGGGCCTGCAGTTGCGTGGCCGGCAACTTGCCGAGCTGGCGGTAGACCACGTCCAGGCGGCGATTGCGCCCCAGCGTGTCCTTGTGCCGGGCGAAGAAGTCCCAGTACAGCGCGTTGTAGGGACAGGCACGCGCACCGGTCTTCTGCTTGCGATCGTAATGGCAGCCCTGGCAGTAGTCGCTCATGCGGTCGATGTAGGCCGCGCTGCTGGCGTAGGGCTTGGTCGCGAGCAGGCCGCCGTCGGCGAACTGGCTCATGCCCACGGTGTTGGGCAGTTCGACCCATTCGAACGCATCGACGTAGACGCCCAGGTACCAGCGATGCACCGCGGCCGGGTCCAGGCCGGCGAGCAGGGCGAAATTGCCGATGACCATCAGCCGCTGGATATGGTGCGCGTACGCATCCTGCAGCGATTGGCCAATGGCGTGCTGCAGGCAGCGCATGTGCGTCTCGCCAGTCCAGAACCAGGCCGGCAGCGGCGTGTCGTGGCCGAGCCCGTTGCGCGCTTCATAGCCCGGCATGTGTGCCCAGTAGATGCCGCGCACGTACTCGCGCCAGCCGAGGATCTGCCGTACGAAACCTTCCACCGCCGCCAGCGGCGCGGCGCCGACGCCATAGGCCGCCAGCGCGCACTGCACCACTTCCTGCGGCCGCAGCATCTTGGTGTTCAGGGCGAAGGAAAGCTGCGAATGGAACAGGCGCGGACTGCGCGTGCTCATCGCATCTTCGTAGCGGCCGAAATGCGGCAGGGCGTCGACGATGAAGCGATCGAGGCAGGCCAGCGCCTCGGCGCGGTTCAGCGGCCAGCGCACCGCCTCTGCCTGCGGCTGACCGAAACTGTCCACGCCGGCGGCCTGGATGCTGGCCCACAGCGCGCGGTGATCGTGGGTCGGGCGCGTATCCGGCGGCGGCGGTGGATCGCCGTGCCAGGGCTGGCGATTGTCGTGGTCGTAGTTCCACTGCCCGCCCTCGGGCGTGCCGTCCGCCGCCAGCAGGATGCGGTGGCGCTTGCGCATGTGCCGGTAGAAGTGCTCCATCAACCATTGCGGACGCCCCCGGAAAAAATCCGCCAGCTCGCCGCGGCGCGTGTAGAAGTGCGTGCTGTCCACCGCCTCGACAACGAAGGCCTGCGCCGCGCGCCACTGCCGCAGTTGCTGGTCCAGGCGCCATTCGTCCGGATCCTGGTACTGCAGGCGCTGCGCACCGTAGTGCGCCATCAGCGCATCGAGATTGGCGGGGATGGACTGGCGATTGCTGGCGTCGTCGATCGCCACGTAGCGCACGCGGTGGCCGGCGCTGCGCAGGTGCCGGGCGAAGTCGCGCATCGCGGCGAACACCGCCAGGATCTTCTGCGCATGGTGCAGGACGTAGTCGGTCTCCTGCCGCACTTCCATCAGCACATACACCACGCCTGGATCGCGCACGTCGAACCAGGCGTGCTCGGGATCGAGCTGGTCGCCGAGCACCAGGCGCAGGGTGTGGGCGGTGGAGAGCAGGGGACTCACGCAGGGCGGCACGCCTGCTGGCATGCGGTGCGCCAGCGCACGGCCCGGCGGCTCACGGCGCCTCCGGCGCGCGCACGCGCTTGCGCTCGCCACGGCAGCGATCGGAACAATATTTCACCTCGTCCCAGACCTTCTCCCATTTCTTGCGCCAGCGGAACGGCCGGCCGCAGTGCAGGCAGGGCTTTTCCGGCAGATCCTGTTTCTTGCGCATGCGCGATCCGCAGTTCGCTCAGGGTCGCTGTCGCTTACGGCTGCGCCGGCCACTCGCGGAACACCACGCAGACCGTGGTGGGGTCCAGCATCGCGAACTCGCGTGCGCCCCATGGCTTGAGCGCGACGGTACGGCAATTCGGATGCAGCCACTGCGGCGCACGTGCCGACAACTCGGTATAGATCGTGTCGATGCTGTCGGTTTCGATGCCCAGTTCCGGCCGGTCCTTCGCCGCCCACTCGGCGTTCTCCACCAGATAGGCCTTGGCGCCGTCGCGTGCGATCACCGCCATCGTGGCGTCCTGGTACAGCACCTGGAATCCCAGGCCGTCGACGAAGAAGTCCAGCCCGTCCTGCATGCGCGCCTAGAAGATCTTGGGGATGAGGTTCTTGAACATGGGGCGACCTTGCGTCGGTGACCAGTGGCGAGTGTAGCGGGCCGGTCCCGGCGCGGCATGACGACAAAAACAGGGTCGCCGGATGCCTGCCGCGCGCGGAGGCTGGCGATGCCGCAGGCGGCTACACTGGTCAGCCTTCTTGTCGCCTCGACCCCAGCCATGACGTTCCGCTTCACCTGCAGCGCCTGCGATCAGGTCCACGAAGGCATGCCCGGCTTCAGCGTTGCGGCGCCGCAGAGCTATGCGCTGATTCCGGAGGCGCAGCGCGCCACCCGCTGCGAGCTGGGCTCGGACGATTGCGTGATCGACGACGCTCACTTCTTCGTCCGCGGCTGCATCGAGATCCCCGTGCATGGCCACGCCGAGCCGTTTTCCTGGGGCGTGTGGGTCTCGCTCAGCGAAGCCAGCTACCTGCAGTGGGTCCGCTGCTTCGACCAGCCGCAGCGCGCGCATGTGGGGCCGTTCTTCGGCTGGCTGAACATACGCCTGTCGCCGTATCCGGAGACCGCCGACCTCAAGACGCAGGTCCATCTGCGCAACGACGGCATTCGCCCATGGATCGAACTGGAGCCAACCGCGCACCCGCTCGCGGTCGAACAGCGTGAAGGGATCTCCGAGCAGCGGGTGGCCGAACTGTATGCGCTGATGACGCACACATCCATCTCCGTTGCGACGGACTAGGGGACGACGCCATAACGCTGTCGTAGGTGTGGATGTTTGTGGGCCGCGGGCCGCGTTTCCGTCCGGTGCAGCGGAGGCGTGGAGCCGCGCGGCGCCGCAGCGGTACGCTGACCCAAAACCCGGTCGGCGTCGGCGCGTAAGACTCGGCGGTGTACGAAGGCCCATTCCGACCGGGCATCAGCACTACGAAACTGGCGTGTAGGCTCTGCGAGAGCATCGCACCCGCGAAGCGGTGACGTCGCACGCCGCATAGGCACCGCCCCGAATCGGAGCAGCACATGGGATATGAGTATCGCCTGAGGTTTGCCGGCGCCGATCCAGCAAAGACACGGCAAGCCATCGGCCAGCTACCGGGCGTGGAAGATGCAGACGCGCGCGATGCCGGCGCCGCCGCCGCGCTGGCACGACCGATGCCGGACGCGGTGATCTGCTGCACCGCGGACGGCCTGTCCTTTTGCGCGAACACCCGCGAGGGACTGCGCTGCCTCGGCACCGTCATCGCCCGCCTGACCAGCACGTTCGGGACGGTCGAGGTGGCGGAACTGGAATGACCGGCAACGCCGCCCGCGCGGTGCGGCGCCAGCCGCGCCGACTACACTACCGCCGATGACCTCGTCCCTGCCCCTGCCGCCGCTGCACCCGCTCGCCGATCCCGCACCGCCTGCCGCCCGCAACGCCGTGGCGCTGGGCAAGCGCCTGTGCCGGCAGGTCGGCCAGGCCATCGCCGATTTCAGCATGATCGGCGCCGGCGACAAGGTCATGGTGTGCCTGTCCGGCGGCAAGGACAGCTACACCCTGCTGGACATCCTGCTGCAGCTGCAGCGCAAGGCGCCGGTGCCGTTCGAGCTGGTGGCGGTGAACCTGGACCAGAAGCAGCCGGGGTTTCCCGCCGACGTGCTGCCGACCTACCTGCGCCAGCGCGGCGTGCCCTGGCATGTGATCGAGCAGGACACCTATTCGGTGGTCACCCGGGTGGTGCCGGAAGGCAAGACCCTGTGTTCGCTGTGCTCGCGGCTGCGCCGTGGCGCGCTGTACCGCTACGCCGCGGAGAACGGCTTCACCAAGATCGCGCTGGGGCACCACCGCGACGACATCGTCGCCACGTTCTTCATGAACCTGTTCTTCCACGCCAAGCTGGCGGCGATGGCGCCGGTGCTGCGCAGCGACGATGGCCGCCACGTGGTGATCCGGCCGCTGGCCTACGTGCGTGAGGACGACATCGCCGCCTACGCGCAGGCGCAGGCTTTCCCGCTGATCCCCTGCACGCTGTGCGGCAGCCAGGAGACGCTGCAGCGCCGCCAGGTCGGGCAACTGCTGCAGCAGTGGGACCGGGAACATCCGGGGCGGGTGGAGCAGATCGCCCGGGCCCTGGGCAACGTGCATCCGGCGCAACTGGCCGACCGCGCGCTGTTCGACTTCGCCGCGCTCGGCGGCGCCGCCATGGCGCCGGTTGGCGCCTGGGCGGACGACGCGCCGGGCTGACCCACCTCGCTGAACCGCCCGATGCGGTAGCCGGGCGGGCACGATGCGACAATGGCCACCGCTCCCCGGCGCACACCGCCGGACCGTTCCGTTTCCTTCCGCTGGATGCTCGATGTTCTTTCGCAATCTGACCCTGTTCCGCTTCCCTACCACGCTCGATTTCTCCGAGGTCGAAAAGCTCCTGCCGGAGGCCCTGCTCAAGTCGGTCGGCCCGCTGGAAATGAGCTCGCGCGGCTTCATCTCCCCGTTCGGCCGCGACGAGCAGGAGGCGCTGTCGCACCGCATCGCCGATTTCCTGTGGCTGACCGTCGGCGGCGAGGACAAGATCCTGCCCGGCTCGGTGGTCAACGACCTGCTCGCGCGCAAGGTCGCCGAGATCGAGGAGAAGGAAGGCCGGCGCCCCGGCGGCCGTGCGCGCAAGCGGCTCAAGGACGACCTGATCCATGAGCTGCTGCCGCGTGCCTTCGTCAAGTCCTCGCGCACCGACGCCATGCTCGACCTCCAGCACGGCTACGTCGCCGTGGACACCTCCAGCCGCAAGACCGGCGAGAACGTGATGTCGGAGATCCGCGGCCTGCTCGGCAGCTTCCCGGCGCTGCCGCTGAACGCCGAGGTGGCGCCGCGCTCGATCCTCACCGGCTGGATCGCCGGCGAGCCGCTGCCCGAAGGCCTGAGCCTGGGCGAAGAGTGCGAGATGAAGGATCCGATCGAAGGCGGCGCGGTGGTCAAGTGCCAGCACCAGGAACTGCGCTGCGACGAGATCGACAAGCACCTGGAAGCCGGCAAGCAGGTGACCAAGCTGGCACTGGTGCTCGACGACCACGTGTCCTTCGTGCTCGGCGACGACCTGGTGATCCGCAAGCTGAAGTTCCTCGACGGCGCGCTGGACCAGCTCGAGCATGCCGACCAGGACGGCGTGCGCGCCGAGCTGGACGCGCGCTTCGCGCTGATGAGCGCCGAGGTGCGGCGCCTGTTCCTGCTGCTGGAAGCGGCGCTGAAGCTGAGCAAGGCCGACTGATGCCGCGGCGCAGGCGGCCGCACGCGGCTGTCACCGTGCGCGCCCGCGCCGGCGGTATGCTGTGCCCATGCCCGATCTGCTCCGTCGCCTGATCGCGCCGCCCCCGGCGGCCGTCGAACGCGACCTCGTCCGCTTCCGCCTGGACGAGCGCGATGTCGAGGTGTTGCGCGTGCGCGACCCGCGCGCGCGCCGCATCAAGCTCAGCGTGGACGAACGCGGCGCGCGCCTGACCCTGCCGCTGCGCGCCAGCCTGGTCGCCGGCGAGCGCTTCCTGCTGGAGAACCGGCAGTGGCTGGCGCAGCAACTGTCGCGCTATGTCGCCGCCGAGACGCTGGCGCCGCTGCGCCCGGGCGAGGCCGGCGCACTGCCGCTGCGCGGGCAGTCGCTGCCGGTGGCCTGGCACGATGCCCGCTACGCGCGCATCGCGCTCGTCGATGGCGTGGCCCAGGTGCACCTGCCGCCGCGCGGCGGCGATGCGGCGCTGCGCCGCGCGCTGCGCGATTTCTACGAGGCCCAGGCCCGCGCCGACGTCGGCCGCTGGCTGCCGCGCTACCTGCCGTCGCTGCCGCGCGCCCCGCGCGCGGTGCGCTACAAGGTCATGTCCTCGCAGTGGGGATCGCTGGCGCCCGACGGCAGCATGGCGCTGGACCTGGCGCTGGTGCTGGGGCGGCCCTCGGCGTTCGAGTACGTGCTGGTGCACGAGCTCTGCCACCTGATCCAGGCCAACCACTCGCCAGCGTTCTGGCACGAAGTGGAAGCGCGCTTCCCCGACTGGCGCGCCGAGCGCACCTGGTTCCATCAGCACGGCCGCCAACTCAAGGCGCATCTGCGCTGGCTGCTGCGGCCCGAGCGCGATTGAAGGACACATCCGCGAACGGTGGGAAAAGCTCCGTAGGAGCGGCTTCAGCCGCGACGGGCATCACCGGGAAAGCCTGTCGCGGCTGAAGCCGCTCCTACAAAACACGCTGCACATGACAGGCTTGGCCGAGCACGCTCTTCGAAGCGCCCGGACGACCTCGCGGCGGTGGTGCACCGGACCGCGGCTGAACACCGAACATCGCGGCGCGCGCGGCGTCAGCGGCGAGGATGCGGTTGGGTAGCGAATCGGACAAGCATGCTGCGCTGCGGCACGAGATGGCGCGACGGGGATGCGAACAAGAGGGATAACGACTGTGGGCAGGTGCGCCGCTGCGGGCGCATCGCGGTGGGTTGGCCCAGCGCTGCGGAAGCAGAACTCCATGCAGCGCCCGGTAGGCCCCCTCTCCTCCCGCCTACCGCAAATCAGGCGCGACCTCCGGCGCCAGCGAGGCGGTACGGTCCGAGCGGCGCTACGCCGGCATGTCAGGACGCCGGGATCGAGCCGCGAACACAGGACGTATCGCGTCTACGCCTGTTGACGGCAGGCGCGGGCGCAACTTAAGCGAAAATTCTTTTACACACAAGCTTCACGTTCAGTGTGTAGGGCGCACCCCGACAGCGCTGTCCGCAGGCCCCTGACGCCCGCGGATTCGAGGTGACGATGGACGGCTACGGGTCGCTGCCTGCGCTGCGCCCGACTTCCCGCTGACGCCTTCGCATCAGGCGCTGCGCGCGTAATCGAAGCCGACCGGCGCAGGCTGGATTGCCAGTTCCGGCGGCTCCTCCTCCGCACGCAGCGCCAGCGGTGCCGTACCGGTCAGCCGGAACACCGCCACCGCCTCGCTCAGGCTGCCGGCCTGCTGCTCCAACGCATGCGACGCCGCAGTGGCCTGTTCCACCAGCGCCAGGTTCTGCTGGGTGCTGCGATCCATCTGCGCCATCGCCTGGCCCACTTCGTCGATGCCGGCGGCCTGCTCCTGCGAGGCCGCCGCAATCCCCGTCATCAACGCATTGACCTCGTTCACCGAGGCCAGCACGCGGCCCATGGTGCGGCCGGCGTCGTGCACCTGCGCCGAGGCCACCGCGACCTGGTCCACCGACGCCTCGATCAGGCGCTTGATCTCCCTGGCCGCATCGGCCGAGCGCTGCGCCAGCGCGCGCACCTCGCTGGCGACCACCGCGAAGCCGCGGCCCTGGTCGCCGGCGCGTGCGGCTTCCACCGCTGCATTGAGCGCGAGGATGTTGGTCTGGAAGGCGATACCGTCGATCACCCCGATGATCTCGCCGATCTTGCGCGATGCCGCTTCCACGCCCTGCATCGCACCAACCGCCGCGTCGATCGAGGCACCACCGTGGCCGGCCACGGTCGCCGCTGCGTCGGCCAGTGCGTTGGCGTGGTGTGCATGCGTGGCGTTCTGGCGCACGGTCTCGGTCAGGCGCGCCGCCGCACGCGCGGTGCGCTCCAGCGTGCCGGCCTGTTCGGCGCTGCGCTGCGACAGGTCCTGGTGGCCGCCAGCGATGGCGCCGGCCTCGGCGTCGATCGCCGCGGCCGCGTGCTGGATGCCGGCCACGATCGACGCCAGCTGGTCAGCGCTGGCGTTGGCGTCGTCGCGCATGGCGGCGAACACGCCGCGGAAGTCACCGTGCATGCGCACGCCCAGGTCGCCGCTGGCGATGGCGCGCAGCAAGCCGGACAACTGGCCGAGGTTGCCGTCCACCGTCGCCATCAGCTGGTTGAGGCTCTCGAGCATGATGCGGAAATCGTGCTGGTGCGCACCCAGGTCGGCGCGGGCGCTGAAGTCGCCCGCGGCGGCGGCCTCGGCCAGGTGCCAGATGTCGCGGCTGAGCGTGCCCAGGTTGGCCTTGATCGCATCCATCGCTTCGGAGATCGCGGCCTGCTCGCCGGGCAGGCGCGGCATGTCCTCGCTGAGATCGCCGATGGCGTAGCGCCGCATCAGCGCCACCATCGACTGCGCGGTGCCCACGTGCAGGTCGACCAGCGCATTGGCGTCGCGCAGCAACTGGCCGTAGTCGCCCGGGAATGCCGCCGCATCGCCGCGGCAGGCGATGGCGCCGTCGGCATGCCGTTGCGCCATCCGCCGCTGCTCGGCCAGCACCGCGCGCAGCTGGGTCTGCATGGTCTGCATGCTGCGCAGGAGGTCGGCGGCCTCGTCGTTGCCGTGTGCCGGTACCACGGCATCGAGCTGGCCGGCGGCGATCGCCGCGGCGACGCGGGTGCCTTCGCGCAGCGGCCGCACCAGGCTCTGGGTGATGCACCAGCCCAACCAGGCGCTGACCGCCAGCAACAGGCCGCCGCCGAGCAGCAGCAACCAGCGCGCGCGGGCCATGGTGGTCACCGCCTGGGCATACGCGCCATCGCTGAGCGTGCGCAGGTGCGCGGCATTGCGCTGGATCGCCTGCTGCCACTGCGCCAGCAGCGGCTGCAGCGTGTACAGATGCAGGGTCTGCGCATCCAGGTTCTGGTTGTCGGCGGCCAGCGCCAGCACCTGCGACTGGAACGGCTGCACCTGCGCGTAGGCCTTGTCGATCGCCGCGCGGCGTTGCGCGCCGGTGCGGTCGGCCGGGTCCAGGTGCAGCGCGAACAGCTTGCGCCGCGCCTGCGTGTAGTCGCGCTGGGCGTCGCCGATGGCGCGCACCACCGCCTGCTTCTCGTCGGGGTTGGTCAGGATCACATCGTTGAGCAGGCCGATCTCCAGCCGCGCCTGCGCCGCGACCATGGCGTTGGACAGGCGGATCTTCTCCATCTTGTCCAGGGCGATGTCGTCGAGCTGCTGCCGCGCCAGCGCCATCGACGCCAGGCTGGCCACGATCAGGGCGCCGCAGATCAACAGCAGGGCAGCGAAGGCGAAGGTCAGGCGTGGGCCGACCCGGTAGCGGCGAAGGAGGTGGATCATGGGAAGTGCGGCGTAGGGCGGAAGGTGCGCGCTACGCTGTGCGCGGAAGTTTTCCGAACCGCGACGGCACGGCGACAACATGCCGAACTGTGACGCTGGAAAGCGCACGAGCGTGGCGGGCTGCACAGCGCAGGTGATGCGTGCGTCGCAGTCCGCGTGCGGGGTGCGCGACGGAGCGATGGCGCCGCAGGCGCGCACTGCGGTGCGGCGACCGCCGCGCCGGCCGCGGCCGCCTCAGAGGAAGTCGTGCAGCAACGCGGCCACTGCCGCCGGTTGTTCCATGTGCAGGTGGTGGGTACCGGGCAGCGTGTGCACACGGCCGTCGCGCAGGCACGCGGCGCGCTGCAGGCGCAGCGGCTCGGGCAACATGTCCTGGGCCGGGTCGGCGAACACCACCGCGGTCGGGCATTCGATGCCGCGCAGCAGCGCCTGCATCTGCGGCTCGGTCGCGCGGATCGCCGTCGGCAGGGTCAGGCGGCGGTCGCTGCGCCACACGTAGCCGCCGTCCACCGCGCGCACGCCACGCTCCACCAGCAGCCGCGCCGCCGGTTCGCTGAGCTGGTTGGCCAGCATCCGCGCCCGTACCGGCGCGGCCAGGTCGGGGAACACGCGCAACGGCGTGGCATTGGCGCGGCGCGTGCTGGCGACGCTGTTGCGCAGCCGTTCCACCGCGCCCGCCTCGCTCTCGGCCAGGCCGCCCAGCATCTCGATCGCCACGAACTTCTCGATGCGCTGCGGCGCTGCGGCTGCGAGCAGGCTGGCGATGGCCGCGCCCATCGAGTGGCCGATCAGCACGAAGCGCTCCCAGCCCAGTGCATCGGCCGCGTCCAGCACCGGGTGCAGGGCGCTGGCCAGCAGGTACTCGGCGCCATCGGGCAGGTCGCTGCTGTGGCCGTGGCCGGGCAGGTCCAGCATCACCAGATCCCACTGCGGCAGGTGTCGGCTCAGCGGCACGAAGCTGGCGGCGTTGTCGAGCCAGCCGTGCAGGGCCAGCGCCTTCGGCCCCTGCGGATCGCCGCTGCGCAATCCGGCCAGCGCGCCCACCCGCGACGGGCAGGCGAAGGGACGCAGGCTCATGCGGCGCGGGCCGCCAGTTGCGCCAGCGCGCGCGCGTGCGCCGGGGCGTCGTTGAGGCAGGGGATGTAGCGCACCTGCATGCCGCGTTCGGCGCAGGTCTCGACGAAGCCCATCGCCACTTCTTCCAGGGTTTCCAGGCAGTCGGTGGCGAAGCCGGGACAGAGTACGTCCACCTGCTTGACCCCCTGCGCCGCCAGTTCCCACAGCCGCGGCTCGGCATACGGGCGCAGCCAGCGCTCGGCGCCGAAGCGCGACTGGTAGCCGAGCTCCCACTGCCCGGCCTCCAGGCCCAGCGCCGTGGCGATCGCCTGCGCGCTGGCTTCGCAGCGCTGCGGGTAGGGGTCGCCGTTGTTGGCCACGCGCTGCGGCAGGCCGTGGAAGGAGAAGAACAGGCGCTCGCCGCGGCCGTGCTGCGCCCAGTGCGCGCGCACGCTGTCGGCGACCGCAGCGACCCAGGCCGGGTCGGTCGGGTAGTCCTCGATCAGATGCACCGGCAGTTGCGGATGGCGCGCCTGCCAGGCCTGCACCACGTCCTCGATCGAGGCGGTGGTGGTGGTCGAATACTGCGGGTACAGCGGCAGCACCACGATCCGGCGCACGCCGGCCTCGCGCAGCGCGTCCAGGGCCGGCGCCAGCGCCGGTGCGCCGTAGCGCATCGCCCAGGCCACGCGGTGCCCGGGCAGTTCGCGCTGCATGCCTTCGGCCAGGCGCCGGGTGTACACCGCCAGCGGCGAGCCGTCGGCCAGCCAGACCTGCGCGTACTTCTCGGCCGACTTGGGCGAGCGCCGCGGCAGGATCACCCAGTGCAGCAGGGGCCACCAGAACAGGCGCGGGATCGCGACCACGCGCTTGTCGCCGAGGAACTCGGCCAGGTAACGGGCGACCGCAGGCGCGGTGGGCGCCTCGGGCGTGCCTAGATTCACCACCAGGATGGCGGTCTCGGGTGCGTCGGACATGCGCGCATTGTGGCAGAGCGCACGCGCCACGGCGTGTCGATTCGTTCGATCGCGGCGATCGACGGCGCCTGCACCTGGCGGCGGCGGCACTCATTGCCGATTCATTGCCCTGTGACTAAGTTCAAGGACTTGCAGTATCTTGCTGCGGACCTATTTCGGAGCCCGCCATGCCCCTCCTGCCGCGCCTCGCCCTGTTGTTGAGCACCGTGTTGTTCGCTGGCCACGCCGTGGCCGGACCGGAAGAGGACGAGCGCGCCCGCAACGCGCTGCGCGTGCTGACCGACATCCAGCGGATCCCCGAACAGTCCATCCCCGACAAGCTGCTCGACGAGGGCCGCGCCATCGTGGTGATCCCGGACACGCTCAAGGCCGGGCTGGTGATCGGCGGGCGTCGCGGCCACGGCCTGATGTCGGTCAAGCGCCCCGACGGCACCTGGTCCAACCCGGTGTTCGTCAAGCTCACCGGCGGCAGCATCGGCTTCCAGGTCGGCGTGCAGTCCTCCGATGTGGTGCTGGTGTTCCGCAACGACCGCAGCCTGGACAACATCGTCAACGGCAAGTTCACCCTCGGCGCCGATGCCGGCGTCGCCGCCGGTCCGGTCGGGCGCAACGCCGCCGCCGCCACCGACGGCCAGCTCAAGGCCGAGATCTGGTCGTGGTCGCGCGCCCGTGGCCTGTTCGCCGGCGTCGCCCTGGATGGCGCGGCGCTGCAGATCGACGATGCCGCCGACCTCAACGCCTACGGCAGCAACACCACCCCGCGCATGATCTTCGAGGGCCGCACCAGCAACCGCCCGTCCAACGACATCGTCGCCTTCCGCGACAAGCTTGAGGAAGCCACCTACGCCGCGCGGCAGAGCCGTGGCACCGATGGCAGCGGCAATCCGGTCGCCGCCCCGGCACCGGCCATGCCGGCGCCGCAGGCCGCACCGGAACCGACCGCCGCGCCCGACGCCGCCGCCAGCACCGTGCCCCTGCAGGGCCAGACGCAGCCGGCGCAGCAGGGCTTCCAGCCGGTGTCCGACGGCGAGATCCGCACCGAGAAGCTCGACGGCGATCGCTGAGCGCCGTTCCCAACGCCACCTGTCCATTCGGCCGTGCAGGCACGCCTGCATGGCAGGGAAAGGTAACGCGGCGCGGCGCGGTGCGTTATCCTGCGGGTTCCTTACGACTTTTCTGCGAGCGGATCATGGGCAGTCTTAGCATCTGGCACTGGCTGGTCGTGCTGGTGATCGTGCTGCTGGTGTTCGGCACCAAGCGGCTGACGAGCGGCGCCAAGGATCTGGGCAACGCGGTCAAGGAATTCAAGAAAGGCATGCGCGACGACGACAAGCCCGCCGGCCAGCTCGGCGACGAGACGCGCAGCAGCAGCGAGCCGTCCCGCCAGACCCAGGCCGAACGCGACCGCGACGCGCACTGACGGGACCCCGCCGGCGTGTTCGATATCGGATTCAGCGAACTGCTGGTGATCGCGGTGGTGGCCCTGGTGGTGCTGGGGCCCGAACGCCTGCCCAAGGCGGCGCGCTTCGCCGGGTTGTGGGTGCGCCGCGCCCGCGCGCAATGGGACTCGGTGAAGCACGAACTGGAACGCGAACTGGAAGCCGAGGAACTCAAGCGCAGCCTGCACGATGTGCAGAGTTCCCTGCGCCAGGCCGAAACCGAACTGCGCGACAGCGGCCAGGAGCTGCAGCGGCAGACCGAGGCGCTGCGCCGCGAGATCGATCCGAATCCTCCGGTGGCGCCTGCCGACGCCGCGTCGACGGTCGCGCCGGCAGCCGCCGCCGACACCGCCGATCTCTCGATGCCGCACACTGCCGACACGGCCACCTCCCTGCCGACGCCGCCACCCGCGGTCGCGCCCGCCGCGTCCGCCGTGCCAGCCGCCGCGCGCGGTGCGGCCGCACCGCATCCGACGCCCACGGCCGCGACCGCGCAGCCCGGCCAGCCGCTCTCCGATGACCCGGAGGCGCCGCGATGAACGTCGAAGCCGAAAGCAGCCTGATCGAACACCTGATCGAACTGCGCGCGCGGCTGATGCGCGCGCTGATCGGCCTGGGCGTGGTGGTGGTGGCGCTGCTGCCCTTCTCCAAGCGCTTGTACTCCTGGCTGGCCGAGCCGATGCTGGCGCAGTTGCCGGTGGGCCAGAGCGTGATCGCCACGCACCCGGCCGGCGCGGTCGTCGCCCCGCTGAAGCTGGCGTTCTTCCTGGCGCTGTTCGTGTCCGCACCGTGGCTGCTGTACCAGGCCTGGGCCTTCGTCGCCCCCGGCCTGTACCAGCGCGAGAAGCGCCTGGCGCTGCCGCTGCTGGCCTCGGCGGTGGTGCTGTTCTACCTCGGCTGCGGCTTCGCCTACTTCCTGGTGTTGCCGACGGTGTTCCACTTCCTGACCACGTTCAAGCCGGACGTGATCC
This sequence comes from Xanthomonas sp. NCPPB 1132, assembly GCF_056629235.1. NCBI lineage: Bacteria > Pseudomonadati > Pseudomonadota > Gammaproteobacteria > Lysobacterales > Lysobacteraceae > Xanthomonas > Xanthomonas sp. NCPPB 1132. Next base: position 4,945,317 of record NZ_CM152819.1, read on the forward strand.
AGCTCACCCCCGATGCCGGCGCCTACCTGGACTTCGTCCTGGCGATCTTCTTCGCCTTCGGCGCCAGCTTCGAGTTGCCGGTCGCCCTGGTGATCCTGGCCCTGCTCGGCTGGGTGACCCCGCAGCAACTGCGCGAGGGCCGCGGCTACGCGGTGGTCGGCATCTTCGTGCTGGCCGCGGTGCTGACCCCGCCGGACGTGGTCTCGCAACTGATGCTGGCGATCCCGATGTGCCTGCTGTACGAGTTGGGCATTCTGGCGTCGAGCTGGCTGGTGTCGAGTCAGGCGCGGACGCAGTAAGCGAATGCGGCGGTAGACCGCGCGATCGCTTGCGGTGATCTGGGATGCGAATTACGGCAACGCCCCGGCGCGTGACGTATAAAAGTTCCCACGGTCGACTGAACGCCGTCGTTCCGGACACACCGCAACGGATGCCCCCTGGGGGCCGCGAATACGCCAAGGAAGGTGACGCGTGCGACTGACTGCCGGGACACACGACCAAGACCATTCCCTTGCGCGCATGCTGATCGCCCATGCGCGAGTGCTGTCGCTTGCGCGACGACGTGATCTGCGGATTCAGCGGTGCGATGCGCTTCCACGGCGCGGCGCTGACCTCGTTGCGGTGCGCCACTCCCTGACATTTCGCCAACGCTGCAGCTGAGTCAGAGCAAAGTGTGTTGTCGGCTTGTGGCCGACGCCGGATCGCGCGATCCGCGTACACGGCGTCGGAGCCACATCGGATTACAGGAGCATCGGCACCAGGCCGCATCCCGGCCCTGCCGACACGGTCATGGAAGACCGTATTCGTGGCGGTGCGTACGTCCACGCCGCCATCCCCCGGTCCCTGGCGGACGGGCAGGCCGGGCGCGCGCAGGAGGTCGCGTCGACCCGGCTTCTCTCGCAATGAAGCAGTATCCCAATGACCAAGGAGCACGTCATGAAACGTCTGGCTGCACTGGGATTTACCTTGCTGGTATCGACAGCGGCGACCGCGGCGGTCGCGGCTACGCCATCGTTCCAGAAACTGAGCGGGAAAGCGAAGTTCATCAACGGCGACAATCTGGTGACCGGCGTGTCCGCGGAAACCGCACCCCCGACGGACACGCGCCTGCAGAGCCCGCAACGGAAGGCCGCCGGCCTGAGCGCGGTGATGGTCACCCGCAATGGCGACCAGTACGCGTCGCCGGCAAGCGCGGAGGACGTGGCACTGTTCGAAGAGGCGATCAAGGCGATGGAACTGCTCGGCCGCCTGCCGGACTCCGTGCCCGGCACGCCGCCGCTGCGTCCCACCGACCACGGTGACGGCCGCGCCGTCCCCAACGTGGTGATCGGCACCGACGAGCGGGTGCAGGTGACAACCACCACCGTCGCGCCGTACTGGCACATCGGGCGCATCGGCATCGGCTGCACCGGAACGCTGATCGGACCCAAGCACGTCCTGACCGCCGGCCACTGCGTGTCCGACGGCGCCGGCAATTGGTACTCCAGCCTCGACTTCACCGTGGCCCAGAACGGCAGCTACCAGCCGTGGGGAACGGCGACGTGGGCGCGTGCCATCACCACGACGGCGTGGCTCAACAACGGCGACAGCAACTACGACTACGCGCTGATTGTCCTGAGCACGGCGCCCCATGGCGGCAATGCGGGCTGGGGCACCTACTCGGGAGGCACCCATACCATCACCGGATATCCGGGCGACAAGCCGTTCGGAACGATGTGGAGTGCGTCCGGGGGCGTCTCCACCAGCGGCTCCTACCGGCTCTGCTACACCATCGACACCAGCGGCGGCAACAGCGGGAGCGGCATCTACGACAGCGGCTACGTCGTCCGCGGCGTCCACACCACCGGCTCGTCGAGCCAGAACTGCGGGACGCGGCTGACCAGTACCGTCTTCAACACGCTGCAGAACTGGATCGCCGACAACCCGTGACGCGCGCACGGTGACGATCCTGCGTGATACCGCCGTGGTGCAGCGGGCGACTGCGCACCACGGTGTTGGCCGAACCCGCGAGCAGAAGGAGGTGGAGATGAGACGAGTGCCTGCCGCGACGCTGCTACTGCTGGCGGGCTGCAGCCTGGGCAGTGGGCCGGCCGCCAATCGCGAGCCGCTGGAATCCGCGCTGATCATCGGCAGCGCGCAATCCCCGGACCCGGTGCTGGCCCGGGTCATGGAACTGAAGGAACAAGGCGTGGTGGAGGGCGTCGTGGTGTACGAATCGTTCCCCGTGCAGATCCGCCTGCGCGCACCCAGGCGGGTGATCGACGAACTGCAGGCGATGCCGCGGGCGGCCCAGGGCACGCCCAGCGACGGCAGCGGCCGCCGCTGAGTCAGCCGCGATCAGGCTTCGATGACATTCGCTGGCGGCGCGACGGCTGCGGCATCGCCGGCGTGCACGAACATCTGTTTCCAGGCCACGTACACGATGCCGGCGATCGCTGGGGGCAGTACCGCCATCAGCAGCACCTGCGCGATCAGCGCCGCCATCGTGGTGCCGACCAGCAGCTGCAGCACCAGCATCACCACGGTCAGTGCGAAGTAGAACGCGAACATGGCCAGGAAGGCGAGCACGAAGAACACCAGCAGCGCCGGCAGATTGTGCAGGCAGGCGCGCAGACCCAGGCCGATCGCGACGATGCCGTTGCGACCGTCGAACATCACCTGGGGGGCGAACAGGAACAGGGTCAGCGCCACCGCCACGACGCCGACCGCCACCAGCATCAGCCACAGCAGGATGCGCAGCGCCGGCAAGGTGGCCACGAGTTGCTCCACCTGCTGTGGATCCGGTTGCACGCCGGACTGGCCTATTTCGTTGAACTTGTCGATCACCGTGTTCAGCTGCTGCAGTCCGCTTGGGCCGATCACCACCACGGCCAGGAGCGCCAGCGCCAACCCGACCGCCACCTGCGGCAGCAGCGCCACCAGCAGGTTCGGCGCGCGATTGCCATGCAGGCCCTGCAACAGGTGCGCCGGCTCGGCACTGCGGCCCTGGTCGACCTCGCGCGCGGCCCACACCAGCCCGCCGAACAGCAACGGCCCAGCCAGGCCCATCAGCAGTTGCGCCAGCATGCCCAGGGTCGGATGGAGCGCGCTGAGGAACACCGCAAGCAGTGTCGCCAGGCCCCAGATCACCCCCAGCCGGCCCAGCGCCCACGGCGCCCGTCGCAGCAGGGCCACGCCGCCCAACAGCCATTCCGCGCCAGCCGAGGCCGGCAGCTTGCGAATCTCGATCATTGCCAATCCGAAGTGGGGGACGCCGTACAGCGCGGCGACTGCACAGATTATCGCGGTTTTGCCTGGCCGCTGCTGTGCTGCCCGCGTGCGTGCTGAACGAAGCGCCGCAACAGTTTGCGTGCCAGCGGTGCGGCGCTGACCTCGCGGGCGATGGTACGGGCGCAGCGTCCGGCGCTGCGTAGACAGTCCGCGCGCGCCTGCACGTAGCCGCGCATGTGGTGGGTGGCGAACTCCGGATGGAACTGCAGGCCCCAGGTCGCCTCGCCCCAGCGGAACGCGTGGCACTGGTCCTGCGCCGAGCGGGCCAGCACCGTGGCGCCGGCCGGTGCGCGCAGCACCGTCTGCAGATGCGTGGCATGCGCGGGGAAGCGCGCCGGCAAACCGGCGAACAGCGGATCTTCGGCCGCCGGCGGATACAGTTCGATATGCACCGTGCCCGATTCGCGCCCGGCCGGGTTGTAGGCCACCTCCCCGCCCAGCGCCTGCGCCAGCAGCTGGTGGCCGTAGCAGATGCCCAGCAGCGGCGTGCCGTCCTCGGCGGCCGCGCGCAACCAGTCGGCCGAGCGCTCGCTCCAGTCGGCGCGGTCGGTGACGAACGCCGCCGAGCCGGTGACGATCACCCCGGCGAAGTCGTCCCGCGCCGGCAACGACTCCCCGGCGGCGACATTGGCCACCACCGTGTCGTGCTCGGCCAGGCCGGCAGCGACGCGGATCCAGTGCGGGAAGCGTCCGTAGCGCCGCATCGTCGCCACCGGTTCGCCGGTTTCGAGGATCAGGAAGGGCGCAGCACGGCGACGGACGGGAGAAGCGAACGGCATGGTGGGATTCTAGACGGCAGCGCGCGGCTTTTTCCAAGCGCCGGTGCTGCGGATGGCATAAGCATATAACTGCGAGCAAGGGGATGCGGCCGCGGTGCCTAAAGCCCGCGGGATGGCGCCACCGCAGTGACGCGCGGGCGATCTGGCACGGCATGCGACCAGGTTCCGGCACGCCGGCGGCGGCTTCCCATACGCTTCAGCGCCGAGCGCGCAGGCTGTCGCTCTTTCCCCCCTGCAGGTGTGCGATGCGCCGTTCCCTGATTCCACTGACCCTGGCCGCGCTGCTGCTCGCGTCCGTATCCTCGGACGCGGCGCCGCTGCCGACCAGCCCTCGCGCCCAGCCCACGACGCTGACCGTCCTCAGTTCCGGCGGCATCATGGGCGCGATCCGCGCCGTCGCGCCCGACTACGAGCGGGCCACGGGGGTAAGGCTGCACATCGAAGCGGCGCCGTCGATGGGCGACACCCCGCAGGCGATCCCCAATCGCCTCGCCCGCCACGAGCCGGCGGACGCGCTGCTGATGGTCGGCGCGGCGCTCGACAAGCTCGTTGCCAGCGGCCAGGCGCGCCCCGCCAGCCGCGTGGACCTGGGCGAGTCCTACATCGCCATGGCGGTCAAGCAGGGCGCGCCCAAGCCGGACATCTCCACCATGGACGCCTTCCGCAAGACCTTGCTGGATAGCCGCTCGGTGGCCTATTCGGATAGCGCCAGCGGCGTCTATCTGTCGCGCACGCTGTTCCCGCGGATGCGGCTCGGCGACGGTTTCGCCGCCAAGGCGCGGATGATTCCCGCCGAGCCGGTCGGCGCGGTGGTGGCGCGCGGCGAGGCGCAACTCGGCTTCCAGCAGCTGAGCGAACTCAAGCCGGTCCGGGGCATCGCCATCGTCGGCCTGATCCCGCAGCAGGCACAGCAGATGACGCTGTATTCCGGCGCCGTCGCCACCGCCAGCACCCAGCCGCAGGCGGCGCAAGCGCTGCTGGATTACCTGGCGTCCCCGGCCGCCGCCAAGGCGATCGCCGATAGCGGCCTCACGCCGCTCGCCGGGAAGAACTAGCCCGGCACGTATCATGGCGCCGCGACCGGCATCCTCGTCCGACGCGAGGCGGCGCGCGTCAGTGCCGTGGTGCGGCCTGGCGGGACGCGCCGTGGCCACGTAGGAGCGGCTTCAGCCGCGACGGGACGTTCCCGGGAACGCCTGGTCGCGGCTGAAGCCGCTTGTGTCAAATAAGGGTCTATCGTTGCAGGTGAGAGCGGAGTGCGGCAGGCCGTTTAGCCGCAGTGCCAGCAAGCACGAGTAGGAGTCAGCGCCGCCGCACTCCGGTTCTCCTGCCTGATAAGCCCGAACAGTTGCCCGAGTGACGAGCTCGAACTCCACAAGCATGGGCATCGGCAGGAGCGCTCTCGTCCCTGAGTCTACTGCGGAGAACGTCTATGCGGCGCCATGTCGGGATCGATGTATCCAAGGCCGAACTGGTCATTCATGTCCTGCCGGACGAGCAGGCCTGGACCCAACCCAATACGCCACAGGGGCAACGCGCGCTGGCCCAACGCCTGGCGGAGCTGGGCTGCGAGCGGATCGTGCTGGAAGCCAGTGGCGGCTACGAACATGCCGTGCTGCAGGTGCTCCGAGAGGCAAACCTGCCGGCAGTGCGGATGGCCGCCGATCGTCCGCGCAAGCTCGCCCAGGCCTTGGGCCTGCATGCCAAGACCGATGCCCTGGACGCGCGCCTGCTGGCCATCGCCGCCCAGCACATCCCGACCATGCCCACGCCCGTGGTACCTGAGCACCAGCAGTCTCTTCGCGAACTGCTGGACCTGCGTGCCACCCTGGTGAGCCAGCGTGATGCCCATCGGCGGCGCCTGGAGCACATCACCAGCGCCAAGGTGCAACACCGCTGCCGAGAGGTGATCGCCCTGCTGAACCAGCAGATCCAGACGTTGACGCAGGAGATCGGGCAGCAGGGCAAGACCTGCTCGAGCCTACCCAAGGTGCCTGGGCTCGGCACGATCCTGCGCGCGGTTCTGGCCGCGCGGCTGCCAGAGCTGGGCACGCTGCCGCCACGCAAGCTCGCTGCCCTGGTCGGGCTGGCCCCGTTCAATCACGACAGCGGCTGCTGGAAAGGCCAGCGCCGCATCAAAGGCGGACGTGCCGACGTGCGGCGCGTGCTGTACATGGCCACCTGGGCCAGCATCCGCGCCAAATCCCCCTTGGCCAACACCTACGCACGTCTGCGCGCAGCGGGCAAGCCGGCCAAGGTCGCCATCGTCGCCTGCATGCACAAGTTCCTGCGCTGGCTCAATGCCATCGCGCGCGATCAGGCCCCGTACGCTCCTCCTGTCATCGCAGGTGCATGACAGTTGACTCCTACCAGTGCGCCAGCGATCGCGATGATGGAGCCCGGATGGGAGCGCTGGGATCGGGGATTGGCAGAAGCGCATCCGGGTGAGATGCCCCCGCACGCGACAGCGGTGGGCCAGCCGCCGCACGAAAAGCCAACGCCAACCACGCCTCCCGCCCCTCACTCCCGCGGCGGCAGCACCGACAGCACTTCCTCGATGGTGGTCAGCCCGGCGGCCACCTTTTCCAGGCCGGCGCGGCGCAGCGTGCGCACGCCCTCGTCCTGGGCCGCGCGGCTGAAGCCGGCCAGGTCCATGTCGGCGCGGATCAGGGTGCGCAGGCGCGGCGTCACCGGCAGCAGCTCGTACAGGCCGACCCGGCCCAGGTAGCCGGTGCGGCGGCACTCCAGGCAGCCGACCGGAGCGTAGGGTTGCAGCGGCTCGGGCAAGGCCTCGCCCGGCTCGCGCAACGCGTCCCACTCGTGCGGCTCCAGCGTGTGCGGACGCTTGCAGTGGCCGCACAGGGTGCGCACCAGGCGCTGCGCCAGCACGCCGTTGAGGGTGGAGGCGACCAGGTAGTGCGGCACGCCCAGGTCGAGCAGGCGGGTGATCGCGGAGGGCGCGTCGTTGGTGTGCAGGGTCGATAGCACCAGGTGGCCGGTCAGCGAGGCCTGCACCGCCATCTGCGCGGTTTCCAGGTCGCGGATCTCGCCGATCATGATGATGTCCGGGTCCTGCCGCAGCAGGGTGCGCACGCCGCTGGCGAAGTCCAGGTCGATGTTGGCCTGCACCTGCATCTGGTTGAACTCGGTGGCGATCATCTCGATCGGGTCCTCCACGCTGCACACGTTCACGTCCGGCGTGGCCAGGCGCTTGAGCGTGGAGTACAGCGTGGTGGTCTTGCCCGAGCCGGTGGGGCCGGTGACCAGCACGATGCCGTGCGGGCGCTCCACCAGCGCGTTCCAGCCGGCCGCTTCCTGCGGGCTGAAACCGAGCTGGTCCACGCTCTTGAACGCGGCGTCCGGGTCGAAGATGCGCATCACGCACTTCTCGCCGAAGGCGGTAGGCATGGTCGACAGGCGCATCTCGGTTTCGCGCCCGCCCGGCGAGCGGGTCTTGATGCGCCCGTCCTGCGGGCGGCGCCGCTCGGCCAGGTCCATGCGCCCGAGCACCTTGATGCGGCTGACGATGGCGGTCATCACCGCCGGCGGCACTTCCAGCACCTTGTGCAGCACGCCGTCGATGCGGAAGCGCATGCGCCCGGCCTCGCGCCGCGGCTCCAGATGGATGTCGCTGGCGCGCTGTTCGTAGGCGTACTGCAGCAGCCAGTCGACGATGTGCACGATGTGGTGGTCGTCGGCGTTGACGTCGCCGCCGCGGCCCAGTTCCACCAGTTGCTCGAAGCTGGGCAGGCCGCTGCTCTGCTCGGTGCGCCCGTCCTTGGCGCCGCGCACCGAGCGGGTCACGCCGAAGAACTCCATCGTGTAGCGATGCAGGTCCAGCGGGTTGACCACCACGACCTCGATGCGGCGCCGCGCCAGGTGCTGCACGTCGCCGAGCCAGTCCAGCGCCAGCGGTTCGCTGGTCGCCACCAGCAGGCGCTCGGGCTGCAGGGCCAGCGGCAGGATGCGGTGGCGGCGCGCGTAGGCGTGCGAGACCACGCCGGTGACCGCGGCCACGTCGACCCGGGTCGGATCGATGCGCAGGTAGCGCAGGCCGCAGCGCTGCGCCAGCCATTCGGTCAGCCGTTCCAGGCTCAGTTCGCTGCCCGGCGGGCGGGTGGCGGCCAGTTTCAGGTTGGACAGCAGCACCAGCGGATGCACGTCGCTGGCGGTGCGCGCGGTCTGCGCCGAGAACTGCACGCGGCCGCGTTCGGCCGGTGCGACCAGGCCGTCGGCGAGCAGCGCGGCGGCCACGCGCTCGAAGCTCAACCGGCCCGGCGGCAAGGCCACGGTGGGCTCGGCGGGCGACGACGCGGGCGGCGCGGCAGGGCGCGAATCCATGGTCCAGGTCCGGTGCGCGGAAGTCCCCGCGAGTCGGTCGCTATACTAGCGCACCCCTCAACCGGCCCCCTGCGAGATGTCCGTTTCCCGGTCCGTTCCGATCACGTTCCAGGGTCTGATCCAGACCCTCAACCAGTTCTGGGCGCAGCACGGCTGCGTGCTGATCCAACCGTTGGACCTGGAAGTGGGCGCCGGCACCTTCCATCCGGCCACGTTCCTGCGCGCGCTCGGGCCGGAGCCGTGGAACGCGGCCTACGTGCAGCCGAGCCGCCGTCCCACCGACGGCCGCTACGGCGAGAACCCGAACCGCCTGCAGCGCTACTACCAGTACCAGGTGGCGATGAAGCCGAACCCGGACAACATTCAGCAGCTGTACCTGGATTCGCTCAAGGCACTGGGCATCGATCCGCTGGTGCACGACCTGCGCTTCGTCGAGGACAACTGGGAATCGCCGACGCTCGGCGCCTGGGGCCTGGGCTGGGAGGTGTGGCTCAACGGCATGGAAGTCACCCAGTTCACCTACTTCCAGCAGGCTGGCGGCCTGGAGTGCAAGCCGGTGCTGGGCGAGATCACCTACGGTCTCGAGCGGCTGTGCATGTACCTGCAGAACTGCGACAACGTCTACGACCTGGTGTGGACCTACGGCCCCGATGGCACGCCGGTCACCTACGGCGACGTCTACCACCAGAACGAAGTTGAGCAGAGCGCGTACAACTTCGAGCACGCCAACGTGGCCGAACTGTTCCACCGTTTTGACGCGTGCGAGCAGGAAGCGCAGGCGCTGGTCGAGGTCGGCCTGCCGCTGCCGGCCTACGAACAGGTGACCAAGGCCAGCCACGCCTTCAACCTGCTCGACGCACGCCGCGCGATCTCGGTGACCGAGCGCCAGCGATACATCCTGCGCGTGCGTGCGCTGGCGCAGGCGGTGGCCAAGGCCTACTACGCGCAGCGCGAGAAGCTGGGTTTCCCCGGCGTGAAGCGCTGAGGCACGGCCGATGCGGCCTGATCGGGAACTGTTCGTGGTGCTCGGCCTGCTGTGGTCGGCGCCGGTGGCGTTCGGCTACTTCTGCGCCTGGTGGGCGCAGCAGCGCGGGCGCAGCGCCTTCGGCTGGTTCCTGTTCGGCTGCTTCCTGCTGCCGGTGGCCGGATTGTGGCTGCTGGCGATCAACGGCGACGACCGCGATAGCCGCGGCAAGCCTAAAGACAAATCGATTGGGCGCAGCGACCTGCTGGCGACCCGGAAGGACGTGATATGAGCATGCATCCCCTGCTGATCGAACTGGGCACCGAGGAACTGCCGGTCAAGGCATTGCCGGGCCTGGCCCAGGCGCTGTTCGACGGTGTGATCGCCGGGCTGGAGAAGCGCGGCATCGCGGTCGAGCGTGGCGACGCCAAGCCGTTGTCCACGCCGCGCCGGCTGGCGGTGCTGCTGCCGGGCGTGGCCGTCGAGCAGCCGGAGCAGCGCGCGGAAGTGCTCGGCCCCTACCTCAACATCGCGCTGGATGCGGACGGCCAGCCAACCAAGGCGCTGCAGGGCTTCGCCGCCAAGGCCGGGATCGACTGGACCGCGCTGGAGCGCACCAGCGACGCCAAGGGCGAGCGCTTCGTGCACCGCGCGGTGAACCCGGGCGCGCGCACCGCCACGCTGCTGCCGGAGATCCTGCGCGAAGCGATCGCGGCGATGCCGATCCCCAAGCCGATGCGCTGGGGCGACCACGACTACGGTTTCGCCCGGCCGGTGCAGTGGCTGGTGCTGCTGTTCGGCAGCGAGGTGGTGCCCATGCCGCTGTTCGGCGTGGAGGCCGGCCGCGACAGCCGCGGCCACCGCTTTCTGCACGACGCACCGGTGCCGCTGGCGCAGCCGGGCGACTACGTGGCCGCGGTGCAGGCCGCGCAGGTGCTGGTGGACCCGGACGTGCGCCGCGCGCGCATCGTCGCCGAGGTCGAACAGGCCGCGCGCGACGCCGGCGGCAGCGCGCGCATCGCCGAGGACAACCTGGAGCAGGTGGTGAACCTGGTCGAATGGCCGTCGGCGGTGCTGTGCAGGTTCGAGCCGGCGTTCCTGGCGGTGCCGCAGGAAGCGCTGATCGAGACCATGGAGAGCAACCAGAAGTTCTTCCCCGTGCTGGACGGCGGCGGCAAGCTCACCGAACACTTCATCGGCATCGCCAACATCGTCTCGCGCGACGTCGCCGAAGTGGCCAAGGGCTACGAGCGGGTGATCCGCCCGCGCTTCGCCGACGCCAAGTTCTTCTTCGACGAAGACCTCAAGCAGGGCCTGGAGGCGATGGGCGCCGGCCTGGCCAGCGTCACCTACCAGGCCAAGCTCGGCAGCATCGCCGACAAGGTGCAGCGCGTGGCCACGCTGGCCGAGGCGATCGCCGCACAAGTGGGCGTGGACCCGGCGCAGGCGCGCCGTGCCGCTGAGCTCAGCAAGAACGACCTGCAATCGCGCATGGTCAACGAGTTCCCGGAACTGCAGGGCATCGCCGGCCGCCACTACGCCGTCGCCGCCGGCGAACCCAGCGAGATCGCCCTGGCGATCGACGAGGCCTACCAGCCGCGCTTCGCCGGCGACGACATCGCGCTGTCGCCGCTGGGCAAGGTGTTGGCGATCGCCGAACGCCTGGACACGCTGGCCGGCGGGTTCGCCGCGGGGTTGAAGCCGACCGGCAACAAGGATCCATTCGCGCTGCGGCGCAATGCGCTGGGGTTGGCGCGGACGGTGATTGAGAGTGGGTTTGATGTTGATCTGAAGAAGCTCCTATCGACCGCTGCGACCCAGGCGATGGAGGCAATTCGGCGTTCCGCCCTGCTGAAGAAGCTGGATGCAGCAGCAGAGGCGAAGCGCGAAGGTGCTGAGACTGCACCCGGACAACATCAGGTGGGCACGGTTTCGCTGGAGCAGGTCGAGGAGATCTTCGACTTCATCCTCGACCGCCTGCGCGGCTACTACGCCGACAAGGGCGTGCCGGCGACGCAGTTCAATGCGGTCGCAGAACTGAAGCCAGCCTCTTTGTACGACTTCGACCGCCGCATCGACGCGATCGGCACCTTCGCCGCATTGCCGGAGGCCGAGGCGCTGGCCGCGGCCAACAAGCGCATCCGCAACATCCTGCGCAAGGCCGAAGGCGAGATTCCGGCGCAGGTCGATGCGGGCCTGCTGCGCGAGCCGGCCGAGCGCGCGCTGGCCGAAGCGGTGGAAGCAGCGATCGCCGAGACCGACGGCGCGCTGCGCCAGCATGACTACGTCACCGTGTTGAACTTCCTGGCGCGGCTGCGCCAGCAGGTGGACGCGTTTTTCGACGGCGTGATGGTCAACGCCGACGACCCGGCGCTGCGCCGCAACCGCCTGGCCCTGCTCAAGCGCCTGGGCGACCGCCTCGGCAGCGTCGCTGCGATCGAGCACCTGTCAGCGTAAGCAGCAGAAGTATCGAACCGGAGACGGGCCGCCTCGCGCGGCCCGTTCTCGTTTTGCGGGTAGCCTCCTTGCGGAAATGCACGGCGCCAATGGCTTCGGCGCACCACAATGCGTCGGGACTGAAGTCCCTCCCACAACACACTCCCTTGCTGTCCCCAACCCTTGCTGCTGCGTTGCTTGCTGACTTTACAACAAGCGTGTGCAAGCGCCCGCACTAAGCCTCTCTCCCCTCGGGAGAGGGGTTGGGGTGAGGGTCCGGTGCGAAGCGACTCACGCAGTGTCAGTACACGAGGCTGCGCCCGACCCTCATCCGCCCCTACGGGGCACCTTCTCCCACAGGGAGAAGGAGCAGCCGACTAGCCCCTCTCCCTCCGGGAGGGGTTGGGGTGAGGGTCCGGCGCGAAGCGACCCACGGAGTGTGAGTGCACGAGGCTTCGCCCGCACCCTCATCCGCCCCTTCGGGACACCTTCTCCCGGTGGAGAAGGAACAGCGCAAGTCCACGCACTACACGCACTAACCCAAGCCTCAATACCCGCAACGCACCGCACACCGCCGCGACGCACCCAATCCCCAATACCAACTCCCCAATCCCCGCCTTCAATCAAACAACGCCTGGATCGCCGCCAACCCCGCATTGGCGCGCTCCTTCTTGCGCGCCGCGTCGGCCACCGGGTCGGCGCCGTCGCGCTGCATTTCCTCGGCCGGGATCTCGTCGAAGAAGCGGCTGGGCTTGAGCCGGATGTGCTCGCCGAACTTGCGGGTGAGCTTGCTGTAGCTCATCCACAGCTGCTCCTTGGCGCGGGTGATGCCCACGTACAGCAGGCGCCGCTCTTCCTGCAGGTTGCCCTCTTCCAGGCTGACCTCGTGCGGCAGCACGCCGTCCTCGCAGCCGACGATGAACACATAGCGGAACTCCAGACCCTTGGAGGCGTGCATGGTCATCATCCGCACCTGGTTGCCGCCGTCGTCCTTGTCGTTGCGCGACAGCAGCGCCAGTTGCGCGGCCAGGTCGCCGACGGTGGCGCCGCGTGGGCCGCCCTCGAACCACTTGGCCAGTTCCTCCAGGTTGCCGCGGCGGCGCTGGAAACTCGCTTCGTCCTTGCACTGGCTGCGCAGTTCGCGGATCAGCCCGGACTGCTCGGCCAGCTGACGCACCACGTCGGCCGAGGACAGCGTGGTCGAGGCCGCTCGCAGTTCGTGCAGGATATCGACGAAGTCGCTCAGGCCGTTGGCCGCGCGCGGCGGCAACTGCTGCAGCGCGCCCACCGACTCGGCCGCGCGCGACATCGGCAGGTGCTTGGCCGAGGCCAGTTCGGCCAGCTTGGCCAGCGAGGTCGCGCCGACCTCGCGCTTGGGCGCCTGCACCGCGCGCAGGAACGCCGCATCGTCGTCGGGATTGACCAGCAGGCGCAGCCAGGACAGCACGTCCTTGACCTCCTGCCGCTCCAGGAACGCGGTGCCGCCGGTGATGTGGTACGGCACGCTGGCCATCTGCAGCGCCTTTTCCAGCGGCCGCGATTGGAAGTTGCCGCGGAACAGGATGCAGAAGTCGCTCCACGGCACCTGCTTGGCGGTGCCCAGGTAGGCAATCTCGGCGGCGACCTTCTCCGCCTCGTGTTCGCTGTCGCGGCACTCCCACACGCGGATGCGCTCGCCGTCGGCCTGGTCGCTCCACAGCGTCTTCAGGTGCTCGTGCGGGTTGTGCGCGATCAGGGCGTTGGCCGCGCGCAGCACGCGGTTGGAGCAGCGGTAGTTCTGCTCCAGCTTGATGATCTGCAGGGCCGGGTAGTCGCGGCCCATCTGCATCAGGTTTTCCGGGTTGGCGCCGCGCCAGGCGTAGATGCTCTGGTCGTCGTCGCCCACGCAGGTGAAGTTGCCGCGCGGGCCGGCCAGCATCTTCAGCAGGCGGTACTGCGCATCGTTGGTGTCCTGGCTCTCGTCCACCAGCAGGTAGCCGATGCGTTCGCGCCAGGCCATCACGATGTCCTCGTTCTCCTCCAGCACCTGCACCGGCAGGCGGATCAGGTCGTCGAAGTCCACCGCGTTGAAGGTGCTCAGCCGCGCCTGGTAGCGCTCGTACAGGCTGGCCGCTTCCTGCTCGCGGTTGCTGCGCGCGGCCGCCATCGCCTGTTCCGGCGACAGCCCGGCGTTCTTGGCGCGCGAGATCAGGTTCTTGGCGTCCTCGATGGCATCGGGCTTGGCGCCGGGCATCAGGTCCTTGATCTGCGCGGCGGCATCGTCGGCGTCGAAGATCGAGAAGCCGCGCTTCAGGCCCACCGCGGCGTGTTCGATCTGCAGGAACTTCAGCCCCAGGGCGTGGAAGGTGCAGATGGTCAGGCCGTCGGCGGCCTCGCTGCGGATGCGCTTGGCCACGCGCTCGCGCATTTCCTTGGCCGACTTGTTGGTGAAGGTGATCGCGGCGATGCGCTTGGCCGGGTAGCGGCCGCTGGCGATCAGGTGCGCGATCTTTTCCACGATCACGCGGGTCTTGCCGCTGCCGGCGCCGGCCAGCACCAGCAACGGACCCTCGCAATGCAGGACCGCGGCGCGTTGGGGAGGATTGAGACCGTGCATGAAGACTTCCCTTGGCCGCCTAGTGTACCGGGCGCCCGCCAGCGGCGACGTCCCCGACGTCCCCCCTGCGCTGAACCGGTTCGCCAAGCGCAGGCCGGCCGGGGCGCGCGGCCGCCGCGCTAGAATCGGCGGCATGGCGAAACTGTATTTCTACTATTCGGCGATGAACGCCGGCAAGACCACCACGCTGCTGCAGTCGGCGCACAACTACCGCGAGCGCGGCATGCGCACGGCGATCCTGACGCCGCGGCTGGACCACCGTGCCGGCAGCGGCGTGGTCGCCTCGCGCATCGGCCTGCGCGCCGACGGCACGCCGTTCGTCGCCGAGACCGATCTGCTGGCCACCCTCGAGGCCGACATCGCCAGCCACGGGCCGCTGCATTGCGTGCTGGTGGACGAGGCGCAGTTCCTCAGCCGCGCCCAGGTCTGGCAACTCAGCGAAGTGGTCGACCGGCTACGCATCCCGGTGCTGTGCTACGGCCTGCGCACCGATTTCCGCGGCGAGCTGTTCGAGGGCAGCCAGTACCTGCTGGCCTGGGCCGACGAACTGCAGGAGATCAAGACCATCTGCCACACCGGCAGCAAGGCGACGATGACCGTGCGCGTGGACGAGAACGGCCATGCGGTGCAGGACGGCCCGCAGGTGGAGATCGGCGGCAACGAGCGCTACGTGTCGGTCAGCCGCCCCGAGTTCAAGAAGATCATGCGCGGCGAAGGCCGCATCGATCCGCTGCAGATCGCCTTGCCGCTGTAACCCGGATGTACCACTGACGCGCCGTGGCCGACGCCGTGTCTGCGCCATCAGTTTGTGGATCGCGCCGGGTAGCATGCGTGGAATCGCGCCGGCCACCGGTATCGGAAGGGCTCGTCGAGTACGGCAACCAGGTCGCCAAGCCGCGCCAGGAAGCGGTCCTGCGACGCGAGGCGATGCGCAGCACCGGCGGTCTGCTCGGCCACTCCGGCGCATCCGATCCGCTGTCGATCAACGGCCCGCGCGGCGGCAGCATCGATCCGGAAGTGTTCTATGCCAAGCAGTTCTGGGAGCCGAGTGCGTACTGGAAGCTGCAGGACCAGGTGTGGGACGGCCGCACCCCGGGCCGGGTCGACATCGGCGATGTCGAGGACATCAGCACGGAAGGCGCGCCGCCAACGCCGCCGCAGGAGCCCGACAAGCACTGAACGCGGAGCCATTTCCGCGTCGACGCTGAAGTCCCTCCCAAAGCAACACATTGCCGGGAACGCGCATCCTTGTAGGGGCGGCTTCAGCCGCGACGCGCGATGCGCACCACGCTCGCACACCCGGCTGCGCCAGGACTGAAATGCGAGCGCAATGCCCGATCCAAGCACGCGCGCGATGCCGGCAAGCACCGCGCGCGGTTGCGCTCAATACAGCTTGCGCTCGGCCGCCGGCGGCGGCGTCCACTGGTACAGCCAGGTCTCGGTGAGCGGGCGCTCGCCGCTGCGCAGGTACAGGCGGATGTCGATCTGCTCGGTGCCGTCGTCCGGCGGCACTACGTCGAACATCGCGCGGTAGCCGGAGATCTCGTGCAGCGGCCGCGCCGAGACGATCTCGGTGCGGCCGCGGTTGAGCTGCAGCACCGCCTCGACCTTGGCGTCCTTCTCCTTGCCCAGCTTGGCCAGTTCGCCACCGGCGAAATCCACCGCGAAGCGCCAGGAGAAATAGTGCCGCTTCTGCCCGACCACGCCGCCCAGGCCGGTGCGCGTGGCCACGCAATGCGCCAGCGGCGAGGACGCCGGCGCCTGCGCGCCCCAGTACAGGCGGTAGCCGAACAGCAGCTCCTGGCCCGGCTGCGGCTTGTCCTGCGGATTCCAGAACGCGACGATGTTGTCGAAGGTCTCGTCGACGGTGGGGATCTCCACCAGTTGCACCGAACCCTTGCCCCAGCCCTGCTTCGGCTCCACCCACAGACACGGGCGCTTCTCGTAGAACACGCCGTCGTCCTGGTAATGGTCGAAGTTGCGGTCGCGCTGCAGCAGGCCGAAACCGCGCGGGTTCTCGTCGACGAACATGTTGAAGCGCAGGTGCGGCGGATTGCACAGCGGCCGCCAGATCCACTCGCCGCCGCCGGTCCACATCGCCAGGCCGTCGGTGTCGTGGATCTCCGGGCGCCAGTCCCAGTCCATGCGACGGTCGTTCTCGCCCACCTGGTACATGCTGGTGCACGGACCCAGGCCCAGCCGCTCGATGGTCTTGCGCGGATACAGCGCACTGTCGATGTCCATCAGCAGCACGTCGCCATTGGTGATCGCGAAGCGGTAGGCACCGGCCACGCTCGGCGAATCCAGCAGCGCGTACACCACCACCGTGTCCGAGCCGGCCTTGGGCTGCTCCAGCCAGTAGGCGATGAAGTCCGGGAATTCCTCCGGGCCGCCGGTGCCGGTATCGATCGCCAACCCGCGCGCCGACTGGCCGTACTGGCCCTCCTTGCCGACAGCACGGAAATAGCTGGCGCCGAGGAACGCGGCGAAGTCGCGCTCGGTGTCCTGCTTGGTGTTGAGGCGGAAACCGGCAAAGCCCAGTTCCTTCGGCAGCGGCTTGCCCTTCAGCCCGCTGCTGCCGTAATCGAACGCCGCGCTGTCGTAGGCCAGTTCCTGCGCCTGCCCGTCGACCAGGTCGAACATGTGCACCGGCGTCTTGAAGTACAGGCCCAGGTGGAAGAACTTGGCCTGAAACTTCGGACCCTGCTCGGCCGCCCAAAGCGCGTGGTCCTGGCGATAGCGGATCGACTGGTACTGGTCCCAGGTCAATCCCTCCACCGGCGCCGGCAGCACCCGCTTGTGGCTCTGGTACGGCGCGTTGGCCATGGCCCGTGCGTGGCCCTTGAGCCAGGCATAGTCGAACGGCTGCGGCTTGCCCAGGCGGCGCAGGCCCACTGCGGGGGCCGCCTGGCCGAGCATCGGCATCGCCGGCAAGCCCATGGCGGCGAAGGCGGCGGCGGCGTTCTTGAGGAAATCGCGTCGTTGCATGGCCGGGATCGAAACGGAAAAGGACGCCCATCATAGACAAGCGGCGCCGCATGCGGCGGTGAGGGTGCCCGTGCGAGGGAGTCCACGGGCGCAGGCACGCCGGATCGCCGAGCCCGCTGCCTCATCGACGCGCGACGGCGAGCGCCACCATCGCTCAACGCTGGCAGTGGCCGCACCAGACGCTGGCGCGCTGGCCGATGCTGGCGTGGCGCAGCGTGCGCCCGCAGCGCTTGCAGGCCTCGCCCTCGCGGCCGTAGACCGACAGTTCCTGCTCGAAGTAACCCGGTGCCCCATCCGGGCTGATGAAATCGCGCAACGTCGTGCCGCCGCGCTGGATCGCATAGCCCAGGATCGCCTTGGCCGCGTCGGCCAGGCGTGCGTAGCGGGCGCGCGAGACCTCGCCCGCCTCGCGCAGCGGACTGATGCCGGCCTGGAACAGACTCTCGGCCGCGTAGATGTTGCCCACCCCGACCACGATGCGCTGATCCATCAGGAAGGTCTTGACCGGCGCGGTGCGGCCGCGGCTGAGCCGGAACAGATGATCGCCGTCGAACGCATCGGACAGCGGCTCCGGCCCCAGCTCGGCGAGCAGCGGATGGGTCTCGTCCGGCGCTTGCCACAGCAGGCAACCGAACCGACGTGGATCGTTGAAGCGCAGCACGCGCCCGTCTTCCAGACTGATATCGACGTGGTCGTGCGCCCGCGGCGGCGTGTCGCCCGGCAGCACGCGCAAGCTGCCGGACATGCCCAGATGCAACAGCGCGCTGCCGACCGCGGTGTCCAGCAACAGATACTTTGCGCGCCGGCGAATGCCCTCGATGCGCTGCCCGGGCAACCGCTCGGCCACCTCCGGCGGAATCGGCCAACGCAGATCCGGCCGCCGCAGGATCACCCCATGGATGCGCCGCCCCGACAGATGCGGCTCCAGGCCGCGCCGGGTGGTTTCGACTTCGGGGAGTTCGGGCATGGGTTCGTCGAATGTTGCAGGTAGGGGGACAAGCTTAGCCGGCGCGAGGTGCGCTTCCACTGAAGCTGGGGATTGTTGAGCAAACACCACGCGCGCTGCGCGACGGAGCGCGCTGCGCGTGTGGCGATACAGGCGTGGTCACTGCGGCGGCGCCGCCAACTCCCGTGCGCTGAGGTAGCCGTCGCCGTTTGTGTCCTGCTTGCGGAAGCGGGCGGTCAGGGTGGCGAGGTGTTGCGCGCGGGTAATCGGCGGACCGCGGCCGCCGGGCAGTTCGGCGGGGCTGAGTACGCCGTCGTGGTCGAGGTCGCGCGCGTCGAAGGCGTAGCTCATCCAGGCCAGGTATTCGTCCAGGCTGACGCGGCCGTCGCCGTCGCGGTCCATGCGCTGCAGATAGCTGGCGGTGCTGTCGATCGCCTGCGCCTGCACATCGATGCCGGCCACGGTCGCGACGCATGCGATGCCCAGCGTCAGCCCGGCCATCAACGACGAACGCCGCGCGAGGCGGCGTTCGGGTGGCGGCGTACGGAGTGCGCCGCGGCTCATGCCAGGGCGTAGCCCTTCAGCCTGGCGGCGTAGGCCTGCAGCGCGGCGATGCCGCTGGCTTCGGCGTCGTGGCACCACGCCTGCAGGTGTTTGAGACGTTCGCTGGCGTCGTGGGTGCGCGCTTCCAGCAAGGCCGCCAGGCGTGCGCGGTGCTCGACCAGCGTGCGCATGCGCGGGCGCTGGGCCACCCAACGCTGCAGCTGTTCGCGCGCGTCGGGCTTGAGCCAGCGGCCATCGTCGACCAGGCCCTTGCGCAGGCGCCGCGGCAGCAGCTTGCGCAGCTTGGCGCCGGCCTGGGCGGCTTCTTCCTTGAGCGCGGGCTTGAACACGTTGCGCTGGTAGTCGGTCATCGCCTGGAAGCGATGCGACAGCAGCGCGCGCAACGTGTCGGCGTCGGGCACGGCGATGTTCGGGCGCACGTCCAGGGTCGGAGCCACGCGCAGGATCTTGGCCAGGCGCAGGGCCGCCAGTGCGCGGATCGCGATCCAGCCGATGTCCAGTTCCCAACGGCGCATCGAGAAGCGCGCCGAGCTCGGGAAGGCATGGTGGTTGTTGTGCAGCTCTTCGCCACCGATCCACAGCGCCCACGGCGTCAGATTAGTCGAGGTGTCGGCGGATTCGAAGTTGCGGTAGCCCCACCAGTGGCCAAGGCCGTTGATCACGCCGGCGGCCCAGAACGGGATCCAGGCCATCTGCAGCGCCCACAGGGCGATGCCGGGCAGGCCGAACAGCGCGAAGTTGACCACGAACAGCGCCACCGGCCCCAGGTTCGCGTACGGGGTGTACAGGTGCCGCTCGATCCAGTCGTCAGGCGCGCCCTTGCCGTACTGCTCGATGTCGCCGCGCTGGGTGCGCGCTTCGCGGTACAACTCCACGCCGCGCCAGAACACGCGGGCGATGCCCTTCGTCTGCGGGCTGTGCGGGTCTTCCTCCGTCTCCACCTTGGCGTGGTGCTTGCGATGGATCGCCACCCACTCCTTGGTGATCATCGAGGTGGTGAACCAGGTCCAGAAGCGGAAGAAGTGCGACAGCAGCGGATGGAAATCCACGCCGCGGTGCGCCTGGCTGCGGTGCAGGTACAACGTCACCGCGAAGATGGTGAGCTGGGTGAACAACAGCAGCACGGCCAGCATGCCCCACCAGCCGACGCCGAGCAGGCCGTTGCCGAGGAAGTCGAGGATCGCGTCGAACATTGCCAGAAGCTCCAGAGCGTAAGACGGCGTGAGGGGATGACGACATGATGGGGGTTGCGGGCGCAAACTTCACCCGGCGCTCGCGTATGGTATTCAGCCGCCAAGCGCCTTCGATCACAGAACGGTGTCGGTTCCATGTCAGTCGTTTCTTCTCAAGCAACCCCTGTGCCAGCGGCAACGCCGTTGATCGAACTCGACCGCGCCAGCGTCGTCCGCGGGCAGGTCCGCGTGTTGCACGCGCTGAGCCTGCGCATCGCACTCGGCCAGCACACCGCCATCCTCGGCCCGAACGGCTGCGGCAAATCCTCGTTCATCAAACTCATCACCCGCGAGTTGTATCCGCTGGCGCGCGCCGGCGAGGAACCGGCGGTGCGGGTGCTCGGCCAGAGCCGCTGGCAGGTCGACCGGCTGCGCAGCCAGTTAGGCATCGTCACCGGCGACCTGAGCGTCAATCTCGCCGACATGCCAGGACTGGACGTGGAAAGTGCGGTGCTGTCCGGGTTCTTCGCCAGCTATGTGGTGCCGCCGCACCGCGAGGTGACCGACGCTATGCGCGACCGCGCGCGCGAGGCGCTGCAGGCGGCGCACGCGTTGCCGCTGTTGCGGCGCCCCTATGCGGAACTGTCGGCCGGCGAGACCCGACGCGTGCTGATCGCGCGCGCCCTGGTCAATCGGCCGCAAGCGTTGTTGCTGGACGAACCCAGCACCGGACTTGACCTGGTCGCACGCGAGCACCTGCTGGCGACGATGCGCGATCTCGCGCGGCAAGGCATCACCCTGGTGCTGGTCACCCACCACATCGAGGAGATCGTGCCGGAGATCGCGCGGGTGATCCTGCTGCGCGAGGGCCAGGTGTACGCCGACGGCACGCGCGAGGAGCTGCTGGCCGATGCGCCACTGTCGGCGGTGTTCGGCGGACCGGTGCGGGTGCAGCGCGATGGCGACAACTACAGCGCCCGGGTGGTTGCGGAGAGCTGATCCGCGGTTGACGGGTTCGGGCGTTCGGGGCCTTGGGTATTTCTGGGCGAGAGATGTCGCTGGTGATGCAGGTGATGCGGGAATGTCCGTGGGAGCGGCTTCAGCGGCGACCGGGCGTTCTCGGTAAAGCCCGTCGCGGCTGAAGCCGCTCCTACGGGACGCGTCAACCGTACGCGGCGCCCGCCGCCCGCGCCGGCGCATCGGCCTCGAACGCGGCGCGCGCGCCACGGATCTGCGCATGGTGATCGGCGGCCCAGCGCACCAGCGGCGCCAGCACCCCGCTCAGCGATTGGCCCAGCGGGGTGAGCCGGTATTCCACCCCAGGCGGCACGGTCGGCAGCACCTCGCGTGCGACCAGGCCTTCGCGCTGCAGATCGCGCAGCGTCTGGGTCAGCATGCGCTGGGAGATGTCCGGCACCGCGCGGCGCAGTTCGCCGAAGCGGTGCGGGCGCTCGGCAAGCAGCATCACGAACAAGGTGCTCCACTTGTCGCCGATCTGCGCCAGGACGTCGCGCACTGGGCACTGGTCGATGGCCATGCCGGCGCGCTGGTAGTCCTGCAGTTGCTGGCTCATCAGCGGGTCGCAGGTGGCGGCCGGCGGTACGACGATGTCCATGGCGGTTACCTCGAGGTAAGCAGGGGCTGAAAAAGTGCCGTCTTTACAGGTCGGCCAAGGTCTCTAGGATAGACCAGGTTCCTTTTCCAGACCATGGCGTCCTGCGACGCCGCCCTTCCTCAGGAGACCTGTCATGTCCGCATCTTCCGATTCCCTGCTCGTCACCGGCGCCGGCGGCCACTTCGGCCAGCGCGTGCTCGCGCACCTGCTCGACACCCTGCAGATCGCGCCATCGCGCGTGGTGGCGATGACCCGCCAACCCGAGCGCCTGGCGGCCTGGGCTGCACGCGGCGTGGACGTGCGCCACGGCGATTTCGACGACGCCGCTTCGCTCGACGCGGCTTTCCACGGCGCCGCTCGTGTGCTGCTGATCAGCACCGACGCGCTGGACCGCCCCGGCCACCGCCTGCAGCAGCACCAGGCCGCGATCGCCGCCGCCGAGCGCGCCGGCGTCGGCCACCTAGTCTACACCTCCTGCCCGGAACCGCACGACTCGCCACTGTTGCTGGCCACCGACCACGCCGGTACCGAGGACGCCCTGGCCGCCAGCGCCCTGCCCGCCTGGACCGTGCTGCGCAACCACTGGTACTTCGAGAACCTGTTCATGAGCCTGCCGTCGGTGCTGGCCTCGGGCCAGTGGTACAGCGCGGCCGGCGATGGCGGCATCGCCCATATCGCCCGCGACGACCTGGCCCGCGCCGCCGCGGTCGCCCTGGCCAGCGGCGACGGCAAGCGCACGCTCACCCTCAGCGGCGCCCGCGCCTATACCACCGCCGAGATCGCCGCACTGGTCGCGCAGGTGCTGGATGTGCAGATCCAGGTGGTGCCGGTACCTGTCGAAGGCCTGGTGCAAGGCATGGTCGGCGCAGGCCTGCCCGAGCCGGTCGCGCGCATCTATGCCTCGTTCGACACCAACACCGCCGCCGGCCGCGTCGGCACCGTCACCGGCGACTACCAGGCGCTGACCGGGCAGGCACCGCTGCCGTTCGAACAGTGGCTGCAGGACAACCGCGCGCAACTGGCGGCGCTGAAGCCGTAAGCGCGTTCGGCGGCGCGACGCGCTATTTGCCGATGCAGAAGCTGGAGAAGATCCGCCCGAGCAGGTCGTCGGCGCTGAGCGTGCCGACGATCTCGCCGAGCGCGGCATGGGCCAGGCGCAGTTCCTCGGCGGCCAGTTCCAGACGTTCGTGCTGCAGTTCGGCGGCGGCCGCGTCGGCATGGGTGGCGGCACGCTGCAGCGCGTCGACGTGGCGGGCGCGCGCGGAGAACTCGCCGTCGCTGCCCTCGCCGGCCGCGGTGCCGGCGATCGCGCGCAATTGCGCGTGCAACTGCTCCAGCCCGCTGCCGGTAGCCGCAGAAACGTAGACGCGTTCTGCACTGGCCGCGGGCACGGCGGCGAGCAGGTCGCTCTTGTTGTGGATCCACAGCCGCTGCGGCACGTCGGCGATGGCGTCGGCGATCGCCGCCTGGCCGGCCTCGGCGTCGCGCGCATCGAGCACGATCAGCGCCAGGTCGGCGCGCTGCAGTTCCTGGCGCGCGCGGCGCATGCCCTCGCGTTCGATCGCATCGCCGCCCTCGCGCAGGCCGGCAGTATCGACCAGGGTCAGTTCCACGCCATCCAGGCGCACGGTCTCGTGCAAGGTGTCGCGGGTGGTGCCGGCGATGTCGGTGACGATGGCGCGGTCGCTGCCGGCCAGCGCATTGAGCAGCGAACTCTTGCCGGCATTCGGCGGGCCGACCAGCACCGCGTGCAGGCCATCGCGCAGCCTGCGTCCGCGTTCGGCGTCGGCACGCAGTTGCTCTAGAGCCGCGCGCGCCTGCGCCAGGCCGGCGCGCACCTGCGCACCACCCAGCGTGTCCAATGCCTCGTCGGCGAAATCGATCGCCGCTTCGACGTGGATGCGCAGGCGGATCAGCTGTTCGGCCAGGTCGTCGACGCGTCGCGAGAACACACCGTCCAGCGAGCGCCGTGCCGCGCGTGCCGCACGCAGGTCGCCGGCGGCGATCAGGTCGGCGATCGCTTCGGCCTGGGCCAGGTCGAGCTTGCGGTTGAGGAAGGCGCGCTCGCTGAACTCGCCCGGACGCGCCGGACGCGCGCCGAGTTCGCAGCAGCGCGCCACCAGGTGCCGCAGCAGCACCGGGCTGCCGTGCGCCTGCAGTTCCAGCACGTCCTCGCCGGTGAAGCTGCGCGGCGCCGGAAACCACAGCGCGATGCCGTCGTCCACGATCTCGCCATGCGCGTCGCGAAAACGCGCGTAGCGGGCGCTGCGCGGCACCAGTGCACGCAAGCCCAGTCCGTCGGCGATGGCGGCCGCCGCCGGACCCGACACGCGTACCACGCCGACACCACCGGCGCCGGGGGCGGTAGCGATGGCAGCGATGGTGTCGGTGGCGGAAGACGGCATGGCGAAGGCAGCAGGTCGGTGATGCGGTGGACTATAGCGTCTGCAACTGGCCGCGCACGTAGGCGGCCGACGCCCCGTTGGGTTGCAGCTCCAGGTAGGTCTGGAACGCGCGCTTGGCCTTGGCGGCATCGCCCAGCTGGCGGTAGGCGTCGCCCAGGTTGACGTAGGCCACCGCGCGCGAGGGATCGATCTTCAGCGTGTTCTCCAGCCAGCGCACGGCCTGCGCGTATTTGCCCTGGCGATAGTAGATGAAGCCCAGGTTGTTGGCCGCGAGCGCAAAGTCCGGGCGCAGCTTCAGCGCCTCGGTGAACTGCGCCTCGGCTTCGTCGTAGCGCTTCTCCTTGTACAACTGCAGGCCGCGGTCGTTGGCGCGCTGCGCACGCTGGCGGTCGGACACCGGACCGGCCGCGGCCGGCACCGCCAGCGGCCGCTCGCCGCCCTGCAGATCCTTGACCACCACCGCCGGCTTGGCCGCAGCGGCCGGGGCGTCGGCGCTGCCGGCGCCCGCGTTCGGCGTCGCGGTCGACGCTGGCGCGGCCGCATCGACGCGGTCGTTCATCGCGATCGCCGCCGAGGACAGTTGCTGGGTGCTGGCGGTGAGGAATTCCTCGCCCTCCGGCACCTGCAGCACGAACTCGCCGCCCTGCGAACCCGGCAGGCTGCCGAACGCGGGCGTCTGCTGCGAGATGCTCGACACCGCCGGCGCCACGTAGGCAGCCAGCTCGGTACCGGTGATCAGGCCGTCGCCGTTGAGATCGGCCTTGCCCGACAGCGCCTGCAGCAGCACCCAGGTGAACACCGAATGGCCGTTGGGGCCGCTGTCGGCGACCTGCTGGTCGGCGCCGCCGGCGGTGAGCATCTGTCGGGCGATACGCCGCGCGTTCTCGCGCAGGTAGGCGCTGGTGCCGCCGCCGCGGGTCAGGCCCAGGCCGCTGTAGCACGCGTCCATCACGAACAGCACATGCTTGGCTTCCAGGCTTTCGGCGATGTCCTGGATCTCGGTCATCGGAATCGCGTCGGTGGCGAACTGCGCCGGGTCCGAATCGGCCGGGATGATGTAGCCCAGGTCGCGCCCTGAGGCCAGCTTGCGCGTCGCGCCGTGGCCGGCGAAGAACACGAACACGCGGTCGTTCTTGCCGACGCCGCCATGCGCCAGCCGATCGTGGAAGGCGGCGAGGATGTTGTTGCGGGTGGCTTCCTGGTTCTTCAGCACGATCACCTGCGACGACGGGAAGCCGAAGCTGCCGGTCAGCGTCTGCGCGATCGCCTGCGCATCGTTGGCCGCGTACTGCAGCTTGGGCCAGTGCGCGTAGTCGTCGATGCCGATGACGATGGCCCACGACTTGTCGTAGCCGCTGGTCACCGCCGGCGCGGCGGCGTTGCTGGCGGCGCGCGCCACGCTGAAGTCGCGCCCGTTCCAGGCGGCGAACTGGTAACCGTCGGCGCTGAGCCGGTCCAGGATCTGCGGCAACGCCTTGACGGTGCGTTCGTGGATGTCGTGGAACAGCAGGATGCCGCGTTGCTCGCGGCCGACCTGCTCGAGCACGCGCTGCACGATCGACTCCGGCACCGGGTCGGCCCAGTCCAGCGAATCCACATTCCACATCACCGACTTCAGTCCGGCCTCGCCGAGGATCTGCATGCCCTCGGCGTTGCGCGCACCGTAGGGAAAGCGGAACAGCGGCGCACGCTTGGCGTCGACCGCGCGCAGCATGCGGTCGGTGTCGAGGATCTGGCTGCGCAGTGCGGCGCCAGTTTCCTTGGACAGTTGCGCATGGGTCAGGCTGTGGTTGCCGACGGTGTAGCCCTGCTCCATCAGGCTGCGGCTGACGCTGGCCAGCGGCGACAGGTCGACCTTGCCATCCGGCTCCAGCTTGCCCAGGTTGCGGCCGACTTCGAAGAACGTGGCCGGCACGTCGTAGCGCTTGAGGATGGCGACGATCTCGTCGGTGTACTCGCGATGCGGGCCGTCGTCGAAACTCAGCACCACGGTCTTCGGCGGCAGGTCGCGCCCGAACACCTCGCGGTCGCTGTCCTGCATCGACATCGGGTACGGCGTGATCACGCCGTAGTCGCGCAGGATCGCCTCGCGCGTGTACAGCGTGCCCAGGTGGGCGACGTAGTCCTCCCACTTCTCGCGCTTCTGCACGATCGCGCGGGTGCGGTCGAAGCGGCTGAAGATCGCGGTGATCTCGCGGTTGTAGGTGCGCTCGATCTCGTCGAGCGCTTCCAGGTCCTCGCCGATGCGCTGGTGCAGCTTGATCGCCGGCAGCGAGGAATCCTTGCCGATGCGCAGCTGCCAGTCGGCGAGAATCTCGCGGAACGCCAGGCGGTCGGCGTCGTACAGATCCGGTGCCGATTCGACGTAATCGAGCAGACTGCCGACCGCGGCGAAGCGCTGCGCGTCCGGCAGCGCCAGCAGCGCATCGAACTGCTTGGCCAATGCCTCGCGGCGCTCCAGGCCCTCGTGGAACAGTTGCTGGCCGACGCTGCTGGAGGTCTGCCGGTCGGCCGGCGATTGCTTGGCCTCGTCGGCCAGCAACACGATGATCTTGCGCTGCGCCGCCAGCTGCGCCTGCAGGCCCTGCAGCAGCGTCGTCGCCTGGGCCTGCAATGCGGGGGAGCCTGGAATGGCGATCGCCGGCGCCGATGTCGCGGGCTTGGACGGCGTGGCCGCGCTGTCGGCAGGCGTGCGCTGGCACGCGGCCAGGGCCAAGGCGAGCAGCCCGATCACGACAACGGACGACGACAACGGACGACGGCGCTTGCGCATGACCACGGACTCGCGAGCAAGGCGCTACGGGAAGAACGCAGCCGCCGGCGCCTTCCCCGGCCGCATGCGCAACGCCCGCCGGAGGCGGGCGTTGTCGGGTTTACTTCTTGGCCTTGGCCGGCGGCTTGCCGCTGCCGCCGCCGCCGCCAGCGGTGGCCGCCTCGCCATGGCGCTTGAGCATCCACCACTGCTGCAGCAGGCCCAGCGAACCGTTGGTGACCCAGTACAACACCAGGCCCGACGGCACGAAGGCCATCATCACGCCGAACACCAGCGGCATGAACTGCATCATCTTGGCCTGCACCGGATCCATGCCCGGGGCCGGGGTCAGCTTCTGCGTAAACCACATCACCGCCACGTTGATCACCGGCAGGATGAAGTACGGATCGCGCGCGGTCAGGTCCTGGATCCAGGCGAACCACGGCGCCTGGCGCAGTTCCACCGACTCCACCAGCACCCAGTACAGCGCGAAGAAGATCGGCATCTGGATCAGCACCGGCAGGCAGCCGCCCATCGGGTTGATCTTCTCCTTCTTGTACAGCTCCATCATCGCCGTCTGGAACTTCTGCTTGTCGTCGCCGTAGCGCTCCTTGAGCTGCTGGATGCGTGGCTGGAACTTGCGCATCTTGGCCGCGCTCTTGTACTGCGCGGCCGACAGCGGATACAGCACCAGCTTCAGCAGCACCACCAGGCCGACGATCGACCAGCCCCAGTTGCCGAGCAGGCTGTGCAGGTGGCTGAGGATCCAGAACAGACCCTGGCCGAGCAGCGCCATCACGGAGAAACGGCTGTAGTCGACCACGCGGTCGAGGCCGCGCACGTTCTCCTTGGCGATCTGGCTGACCAGCTTCGGCCCGACCCACAGCCGCGCCTCGGTGCTGGCGGTGGCGCCCGGCGCCACC
Organism: Xanthomonas sp. NCPPB 1132; assembly: GCF_056629235.1. Lineage (NCBI taxonomy): Bacteria > Pseudomonadati > Pseudomonadota > Gammaproteobacteria > Lysobacterales > Lysobacteraceae > Xanthomonas > Xanthomonas sp. NCPPB 1132. The sequence goes on from NZ_CM152819.1 coordinate 4,973,068, forward strand.
GTGAAACCAGGGCCGCGCGCTTCGACCACATGCCGCGGGCCGTCGTTGGACAGCACGAACACGGAATCCTGGTCGTTCTGCGGAATCCAGCTGGTGAAGAAGTGGTGCTGCAACAGCGCAATCCAGCCACCCTTGACCGTCTGGTTCAGCGGACCGTCGTCCAGATAGTCCTTGAACGCGCGGCGCTGGTAGCCGTCGGCGGGGCTGAACCAGGTGGCGCCATTGAAGCTGAAGGAATCCGGGTTGGTCATGCCGCGGCTGACGATGGTCGGCACCCGGCTCAGCTTGCGGAACACGTAGCCCTGCCACGGCTTGCTGCCGTGATTGATGACCTCATCGTGCACCTGCACCGCGTAATGGCCGCGCTGCAGGGTGTACACGCGACGAATGGTCACGCCGTCCGGACCGTTCCACACGAACGGCACCTGCAGGCTGTCCTGGCCCTTGGCCAGCACGTACTCCTGGCCCGGGTGTTCGGGGCGGAAGCCCGCCGGGCCCGGCGACGGCGCGTTGTGCTCGCCGACCCAGCCGCTGGTGGCGGTGTACGGATGCGCCGCGTCCTCGGTCAGCAGCTGCACCGGCGGGCTGCCCTGCTGCTTGGTCTGCGGGAACAGCAGCAGGTCGGCGTCGAACACGCTGCGGCCGTCCAGGGTCAGGCGCAGCACGTCGGTGGTGACGGTGACCCGCGGTGCGGCGCTGGCCGCAGCGGTCTCGGACGTGCTGCTGGCAGCTGGCGTGGTGCCCGGCACCGTGGCCTGCGGGATCGCCGGCACATGCGTGGCGCCGGCATCGGCGTCCTGCGCCGGCGGCACCGTGGTCGCCGCCGCGACCGTCGCCGCAGTGGCGTTCGGCGCGTGTTCCTTGTTCCACTCCATCCACAACAGGGCCGCGACCATCAGCCAGGCGAAAATCAGGAAAAGGCGGGTCTGGTTCATCGGACAGGCAAGCTCGGCTCAGCCAGAAGCGGGTTCTGACGTGGAGGTGGGGGAAGAAGGACGAAGAGGCGGCGGCATTGTGCCGTCCGCGGCCTGGGCCGGCAATGCGCCGGCGCGACGCAGCAGGCGCAGATAGGCCTGGCGCAGTTGCACGCCACTGGCCTGGGCGGCGGCGCTGCGCGCCACCACCACGTAATCGCCGGGCGCCAGCCACGGCAACAGCTGCCGCGTGGCCTCGCGCAGCACGCGCTTGATGCGGTTGCGCACGACCGCGCGCTTGTCGACCTTGCGCGACACCGCCAGGCCCAGCCGCGCCGGGTGCGGCGCACTGCGCCAGTGCAGGCTCATCAGCGGCTCGGAACAACGGCGCGCGGCATCGAACACGACGCGGTATTCCGCAGACGTGCGAACCCGCGCAGAGCGAGGAAATCGCCTACGCGGGTCGGGAGGATTCACGGTCCGGATTGCAGGCGCCGCCTGGGGCGGCGAAGCAATCAAGCGCTCAGGCGCTTGCGGCCCTTGGCGCGGCGGCGGGCCAGGATCTTGCGGCCGTCGGCGGTGGCCATACGGGCACGGAAGCCGTGGTCGCGCTTGCGCTTGAGGTTGCTGGGCTGGAAGGTGCGCTTGGTGGCCATCGGGGCGCTCTGATCTGAATGGGGCGGAAAGAACCGGAAATTCTATAGGACCCCTTACGTCGCGGTCAACTCCCTGTGACGACCGGAACGTAGCACGGCCGCGCCCGGCCTGTGGATGGATCTGTGAATAGCCGTGGGAAAACCATTCCCGACCCTGCGCGCCGGTGGTAGTCTGATCCATCCGCTTTCCTCTCCCACCGGCCGAATGCGCCGCGCCCGAGCGCGCCCTTCATGCCCGGTCTATCGACGAATTTAGATCTG
>NZ_JBWRIJ010000002.1:0-19786 GCF_056629235.1 Xanthomonas sp. NCPPB 1132
CTGCGCCACAGCCCCCTGTTCCAGGTGATGCTGAGCCTGAACAACACGCCTGACCGCGGCGGCCTGCAGTTGCCGGGCCTGACCCTTGAGCAGATGCCCAGCCCCGCACAGACGGCGCAGTTCGATCTGTCGCTGTCGCTGGTGGATCAGGGACAGACGCTGAGCGGCAGTCTGGTCTATGCCAGCGACCTGTTCGATCGTGCCACGGTGGAGCGGATGCTGGCGCAGTGGCAGACCTTGCTGGCGGCGATGGTGGCCGATGCGCATGGCCCGCTCATGGCGCTGCCGCTGCTGGAGGCGGACGAACGCGCGCAGGTGCTGGGCGGCTTCCATGCGCAGGCCCATGCAGGAAGAGCGCAGACGTTCTCGCCCGGGCTGGTGCATGCCGGGTTCGAAGCCCACGCGGCCCGCACGCCGCACGCCACGGCGGTGCGGTGGGAAGGGCAGACGTTGAGCTATGGCGAACTGGAACGGCGCGCCAACCAGGTGGCGCACCGGTTGATCGCACTGGGCGTGCGCCCGGATGAGCGGGTGGCGCTGTGCGTGGAGCGCGGCCTGGAACTGGTGGTGGGCCTGATCGGCATTCTCAAGGCCGGTGCCGGCTACGTCCCCCTGGACCCGGCCTATCCCGGCGACCGGCTGGCCTACATGCTGGCCGACAGCGCACCGGTGGCAGTGCTGACCCAGATCGCACTGGCCGCCACGCTGCCGGCAACGAGCGTCCCGATCCTGGCGCTGGACCAGGCGGCACAGTGGCAGGCGCAGCCGGTGCACGCGCCAGACCCGGCGCAGTTGGGGCTGCAGCCGCACCACCTGGCGTATGTGATCTACACCTCCGGCTCGACCGGTCAGCCGAAGGGCGTGATGGTCGAACATGCACAGGTGAGCCGGTTGTTCGCGGCCACCGAGCACTGGTTCAACTTCGGCCCGCAGGATGTCTGGACGCTGTTCCATTCCTATGCGTTCGACTTCTCGGTGTGGGAGCTGTGGGGTGCGTTGAACTACGGCGGGCGGCTGGTGGTGGTGCCGTCGCTGTGCGCGCGCGCGCCAGCGGAGTTCTACACATTGCTGGTGACCGAGCAGGTCACGGTGCTGAACCAGACGCCCAGTGCGTTCCGTGCGTTGAGTGCGGCGGCGGGCGCGGGCGCGCATGCGCTGCGCCTGATCGTATTCGGGGGCGAGGCCCTGGAGCCGGCGATGCTGGCGGACTGGGTGCGGCACACCCCGACCTCGTCCACGCAGTTGGTCAACATGTACGGCATCACCGAGATCACCGTGCATGCGACCCATCGGCCGATCACCGAGGCCGACATCCTGACCTCGCACGGCAGCCCGATCGGCCAGGCGATCCCGGATCTGCGGCTGTATGTCCTGGATGCGGGCGGGGAGCCGGTGCCGGTGGGAGTGAGCGGGGAGCTATACGTCTCCGGCGCGGGCGTGGCGCGCGGCTATCTCAACCGGCCGGCACTGAGCGCCGAGCGGTTCGTGCCGGATCGGTTCAGCACCGATCCGCAGGCGCGGATGTACCGCACCGGCGACCTGGGCCGCTGGCGCGCCGACGGGACGATCGAATACCTGGGACGCAACGACTTCCAGGTGAAGATCCGCGGCTACCGGATCGAACTGGGCGAGATCGAGGCGCGCCTGGGCGCCTGTGCCGGCGTGCGCGAGGCGGTGGTGATCGCGCGCGAGGACAGCCCGGGCGACAAGCGGCTGGTGGCCTACGTGGTGATGGAATCGGGGCAGGCGTGCGAGGTGCATGCGCTGCGTCAGGCGCTGGCCCGCGACCTGGCCGAATACATGCTGCCCAGCGCATTCGTGGCGCTGGAGGCGCTGCCGCTGACAACCAACGGCAAGCTGGACCGGCAGGCGCTGCCGGTGCCGGATCAGAGCGCGGTCCTGCAGCGTCCGTTCGAGGCGGCGCAGGGCGAGCGGGAGCAGGCGCTGGCCCAGGTCTGGCAGGAGCTGCTGACGCTGGAGCAGGTCAGCCGCCACGATCACTTCTTCGAACTGGGCGGCCACTCGCTGTTGGTGGTGAGCCTGATCGAACGCTTGCGCCAGCGCGGATGGAGCATCGACGTGCGTGCGGTCTTCATGACCCCGGTCCTCATGCAATTGGCGACGCTGCTGCAGAGCACGGCAGATACGGCATTCGAGATACCCGCCAATCTGATCCCCGAGCACTTCGGAGAGCAGGACACCGCAACCGATATGGAGGAGTTCAACGTATGACGCCACAGGACGTGCTCGCTCAGCTTCACGAACGCGGAGTATCGGTGCAAGTCAAGGACGGGGAGCTTGTCGTACGTGCAGCGCGTGGAGCGATGGACGACGGACTCATGGCGATGCTCAAGCAGCACAAGGCAGAGTTGATAACACTCCTTGAAAATGCTTCGCCTGCCGTCACCGGGATTACGCCGCAGATGCTGCCGCTGGTGCAGCTGAGCCAGGAAGAGATCGACGAAATTGTCGAAGGCATTCCCGGCGGCGTGGCCAACATACAGGACATCTATCCATTGGCCCCGTTGCAAGAGGGCATGCTGTTCCAGCATCTGCTCGGGGGTGACGGCGATGCCTATCTGCTGAGGACGACGTTGGAATTCAACGATCGTGGAACGCTCGATGCTTTCGTGGACGCGCTGGGAGCGATCATCGCGCGGCACGACATTCTACGGACAGGCTTCCGATGGAAGGGCCTGTCCACACCGGTTCAGGTGGTCCAGCGCAGAGCGCCGCTCCACATCAGCGAGGTGATCATCCCGGCAGGCGAAGACTGCGCCAGTTGGCTCGATGCCCATACCGACCCGCGCCATCGTCGTCTGGATCTGCGGCACGCCCCATTGCTGCATGCCCATGTGGCGCAGGATGGCGATCGAGGCTGCTGGCGAATGAGCCTGTGGCGGCATCACCTGGTCTGCGACCATGTCACGATGGAACTGCTGCTGGGTGAAGTTGCCGAGGTCCTTGCCGGTCGTGGCGCCGACCTCCCGCCTCCGCAGCCCTATCGCAATTTCATTGCGCGCACCCGTGCAGTGCCGGCGGATCGCCACGAGGCCTACTTCCGTGAGCGGCTGTCTGACATCGATATGCCGACGGCACCGTTCGACGTGTTGGATGTGCATGGTCAGGGGGAGTCCATACAGGAGCATAGGCAGGTGCTGTCAGAGGCCGATTCTGTCGTGCTGCGCGCGGAGGCGCGTCGCCTCGGGGTATCTCCCGCCGCTGTATTTCACCTGGCATGGGCGCGGGTACTTGCGATGTGCTGTGGGCAGGACGATGTGGTCTTCGGAACGGTACTGTCCGGTCGCCTGCAGATCGGCAATGCAAGCCAGGTGGTGGGGATGTTCATCAACACCCTGCCGATCCGCATTACGGTCGGGACCGCAACGATCGAAGATACATTGCTCAGCATTCAGCACGATCTGGGCGAGTTGCTGGAGCATGAACAGGCGTCGCTGGCGCTGGCGCAGCGTTGCAGCGGCGTAGCCGCGCCGCTGCCGCTGTTCTCGAGCCTGCTCAACTATCGACACAGCCACCGACCGGTCGGATCCGGCGGTCCGGTTGATGCTGTCTGGCAGGGCATTCGGTTGATGGGGGCCGAGGAGCGCACCAACTACCCCATGGTGATGGCAGTTGAAGACTGGGGCACTGCGTTCGGGCTGACAGTGCAGTGCAGCCAAGGACTGGATGCACCCCGCATTGCCCGCTACATGAACACGGCAGTGCAATCCGTGCTGTCCGCGCTCGGGATGCGCCCGACGTTGCCGGTGCGCAGACTGGCGGTCATGGATGCGGCTGAGCGCGAGCGCGTGTTGGAGGAATTCAACGCGACCGATGTCGCATTGGAAATCGACGATACCGTGCACGGCCTGTTCGAAGCACAAGTCCGGCGTACACCGGACGCGCCGGCGGTGCGTCTGGACGATGCAGGGCTCAGTTACAGTGAGCTCAACAGGCGCGCCAATCGGCTTGCGCATCATCTGATCGGACAGGGTGTCCGCCCCGACGACCGTGTCGCCATCCATGTGGAACGCAGCATCGAGATGGTGGTAGGCCTGCTTGGCATCCTCAAGGCCGGAGCGGCCTATGTTCCGCTGGATCCAAGCTATCCGGTCGACCGACTGGGGTACATGTTGACCGACTGCGAACCGTCGCTGCTGCTGACCGACAGTGCGCTGCTCACGCGTCTGGATCGTGGTTGTCTGCCGCGGACGATCTGTCTGGATACCGATGCGGCGCTGTGGGAAGAAGGCGATGATACCGACCCCGATCCGCAAACGTTGGGCCTGACACCGCTGCATTTGGCCTACATCATCTACACATCGGGTTCGACCGGACGTCCAAAGGGGGCGATGAACGAACATCGAAGCGTGGTCAATCGCCTGCTCTGGGCACAATCCGCATTCGCGCTTGACGCCGCCGATCGCGTGTTGCAGAAGACACCATGCGGTTTCGATGTGTCGGTATGGGAATTTTTCCTTCCTCTGCTGGCCGGCGCCGAGTTGGTCTTGGCGCAGCCGTCCAGGCATCGGGAGCCGGACTATCTGGCTGCACTGGTGACCTCGGCCGACATTACCGTGGCTCACTTCGTCCCTTCGATGCTACAGGTGTTTCTTGCCAACCTGAGCGCTGGCGACTGCGCGTCGCTGCGCCATGTCCTGTGCAGCGGAGAAGCGCTTCCGCATGCATTGCAGATGCGCTTCTTCGCGGCGCTGCCTCACACGAACCTCCACAACCTGTATGGCCCTACCGAAGCTGCGGTGGATGTCACCTGGTGGCGTTGCGAGGCGCAGCGCCACGCGGGACGCGTGCCGATCGGGTATCCAATCGCCAACACCCGCATGTATGTTCTGGATCGTCACGGATCACCAAGCCCGATCGGCGTGAGCGGCGAGTTGGTCATCGGTGGCGTGCAGGTGGGGCGAGGCTATTGGCGTCTTCCTGAACTGACCGACGAGCGATTTGTTCCGGATCCCTTTGCGCGTAAGCCGGGAGCGCGAATGTATCGAACCGGAGATCTCGGCAGATGGCTGCCCGATGGGGCAATCGAGTACCTGGGGCGCAACGACTTCCAGGTGAAGATCCGGGGCTTCCGGATCGAACTGGGCGAGATCGAGGCCCGCCTGATGGCCTGCCCAGGGGTAGGCGAAGCGGTGGTGCTGGCGCGACAGGACGCCGCAGCCGAGATCCGGCTGGTGGCTTATGTGGTGATGCGCGAGGGGGCCGACGCGTCTCCAGGCACGCTGCGGCAGGCGTTGGCCGGCGATTTACCCGAATACATGTTGCCCGGTGCCTTCGTGATGCTGGATGCGCTTCCGTTGTCCCCGAACGGAAAGCTGGACCGCAAGGCATTGCCGGCCCCGGACATGGAGGCGGTGACCTCGCGTCACTACGCGCCGGCGCAGACCGCTGCCGAACATGCGTTGGTCGAGGCCTGGCAGGCGCTGTTGGGCGTGGAGCGGGTAGGGCGGCACGACCATTTCTTCGAGCTAGGCGGGCACTCGCTACTGGTAATCGGGTTGATCGAACGCCTGCGTCGCAGCGGCTATGCCACCGATGTTCGCACCGTTTTCACTACTCCCGTACTGCACGAGCTTGCGGCAAACCTTGAGGCCAGGGACGGCGACAGGCTGGATGTCGCATTCAATGCCATCACGGAGGCAACGGCGCGAATTACGCCGGACCTGCTGCCATTGGTCGCACTCAGCCAAGCGGAGATCGACGCGCTGGTGGAGCGGATCCCCGGCGGGGTCGCCAATGTGCAGGACATTTATCCGCTGGCCCCCTTGCAGGAAGGCATCCTGTTTCATCATTTGCTGGAGCAGGACAGCGAGGGAGATGCCTACCTGATGCGATCGGTGATCGCCTTCGAGCGCCGTGATCGCTTGGATGTGTTCCTGGAAGCGTTGCATCAGGTCATTGCGCGACACGATATCCTGCGCACCTCGGTTCATTGGCAGGATCTGCCAAGGCCGGTGCAGGTTGTGCACCGACGCGCCGAGCTGCCAGTGGAGATGCTGGCTCCCATTGCAGGCAGCGATGCACTCGACCAACTGCTGGCCCGCACCGACACACGCAAGCTGCGTTTCGAACTGGGCCGTGCGCCGTTGTTGCGAGCTTATGTCATCGAAGATCGCGCCAGCGGCGAATGGCTGCTGGCACTGCTCAATCATCATCTCGTCGATGACAACTATTCCCTGCAATTGTTGCTTAGGGAGGTACAGACGCTGCTGCGCGGCGAGGGCGACTTGCTGCCGCCGGCAATGCCGTACCGCAACTTCATTGCTCGTACCGAGGCGATGGACCTCAGTGGGCACGAGGCCTATTTCCGAGCCCAGTTGGGCACCGTGGAGGAGACTACCGCACCGTTCGGTATCGTGGATGTTCGCGCTGAGGATACCAAAGTCTCGGAAGCGCGCTCGCGCCTGCCGATGAGCATGGCGCGCCGCCTCCGCGACGCGGCGCGCCGACACGCCGTACCGGCTGCCGTACTGTTCCACGTAGCCTGGGCACAGGTGGTGGCCAGGTGCAGCGGCCGCGGCGACGTGGTGTTCGGTACGGTGCTTTCCGGCCGGTTGCAAGGGTCCGAAGGCGCCGATCAGGTGGTGGGCATGTTCATCAATACCCTTCCGGTTCGGTTCGACGTCGAACACCTGGACGCTATCGCGGCAGTCGAACACATGCAGCGGCAATTGCTGGACCTGCTTCAGTACGAACAGGCGTCTCTTGCGCTTGCGCAACGCTGCAGCAAGGTCCCGCCCCCGTTGCCGTTGTTCACGGCATTGATGAACTATCGGCACAGCAACGCCGTGACCAGTCAGGCGGAGATCGAAGCCGCAGCGCTGGCATGGGAAGGAATGCGATCGATCAGTATCGAAGCCCGCAACAACTATCCGCTGACGATGTCGGTGGAGGACCTGGGGGAGGCGTTCGGGCTGACCGCGCTGGCGGTGGACGGGATCGACCCGCAGCGCCTGGTGGGGTACATGGAACAGGCGCTGTGCGCATTGCTGGACGCGCTGGAGACGGGGGCGCAGCAGCCGCTGCGTCAGCTGGCGATCCTGCCGGCGGCCGAGCGGCAGCTGGTCGTGCATGGCTTCAACCGCATCGAGGAGTGCACGCCGGACGAGCACGTGGTGGGGTTGTTCGCCGCGCAGGTGGCGCGCACGCCGCAGGCGCCGGCGATCGCCTTCGGCGGCCTGACGCTGGACTTTGCCACGCTGGATCGTCAGTCCAGCCAGCTGGCGCAACGGTTGGTGGCGCTGGGTGTGCGCCCGGACGATCGGGTGGCGATCTGCGTGGAGCGTGGGGTGCAGATGGGCGTGGGCCTGCTGGGGATCTGGAAGGCCGGCGCAGGCTATGTGCCGCTGGATCCGGGGTATCCGCAGGAGCGGTTGGCGTACATGCTGCAGGACAGTGCCCCGCGTGCGGTGGTCAGCCAGGGCGATGTGCTGGCGTCGCTGGAGCTGTCGGTGGCGGTGCCGGTGGTGGACCTGGACGATGCGACGCTGGCCGCCGAGCCGACGCAGGCGCCGGCGGTGGCGCTGGAGCCGCAGCATCTGGCGTACATGATCTACACGTCCGGGTCGACCGGGCAGCCGAAGGGGGTGATGATCGAGCATCGCTCGCCGGTGAACTTCTGGCGTGCGATGCGCCAGAGCACGCATCGGGACCTGCCGGCCAATGCGCGTGTGGCGGTGAACGCCGCGTACGCCTTCGACATGTCGCTCAAGGGATGGCTGCAGTGGTTGTCCGGGCATTGCGTGATGCCGGTACCGCAGCAGATCCGGGCCAGCGGCCCGGCGCTGCTGGCGTTCCTGGAGCAGGAGCGGATCGATGCGCTGGACAGCACGCCCTCGCAGTTGGAAGGCCTGCTGGCGGCGGGCCTGCTGGAGGGGACGGGCCATCGTCCGCGCAGCGTGCTGCTGGGGGGCGAGGCGATCGGGCCGGCGTTGTGGGCGCGCTTGCGCGGGTCCGAGCGGATCGCGTTCTTCAACATGTACGGTCCGACCGAGTGCACGGTGGATGCGACGCTGATCGGCGTGCAGCAGGCCGGTGCGACGCCGACGATCGGGCGTCCGATCCGGAACGTGCCGGTGTACATCCTCGATGGGCAGGGCGAGCCGGTGCCGGTGGGGGTGGCCGGTGAGCTGTGCATCGGCGGGGTGCAGGTGGCACGTGGCTACTGGAACCGTGCGCAGTTGAGCGCGGAGCGGTTCGTGCCGGACCGGTTCAGTGCCGATCCGCAGGCGCGGATGTACCGCACCGGGGATCTGGGCCGGTGGCGGGCCGACGGGACGATCGAGTACCTGGGGCGCAACGACTTCCAGGTGAAGATCCGCGGCTTCCGGATCGAGCTGGGGGAGATCGAGGCGCAGTTGCTGGCGTGTGCGGACGTGCGCGAGGCGGTGGTGGTGGCGCGTGCCTACGGCGAGGGCGACACGCGGCTGGTGGCGTACGTGGTGATGGCGCCGGGGGTGGCCTGCGATGTGTCGGCGCTGCGGCAGGTCTTGCTGCAGCGGCTGGCCGAGTACATGGTGCCGAGCGCGTTCGTGGCGCTGGAGGCGTTGCCGCTGACGGCCAATGGCAAGCTGGACCGTCAGGCGCTGCCGGCGCCGGAGACGGCGGCGGTTCCGGTGCGTGCGTACGAAGCGCCGCACGGGGAGATCGAGGAGGCGATCGCGGCGATCTGGCAGGACCTGCTGGGCGTGGAGCGGGTGGGGCGCCACGACCACTTCTTCGAGCTGGGCGGCCACTCGTTGATGGTGATCGGACTGATCGAACGGTTGCGCCAGCGCGGCCATGTCACCGATGTGCGCAGCGTGTTCACGGCCCCGATCCTGAGCGCGCTGGCTGAGCGCATGGGCGCCGAGCACCAGGGCGGTCCGACGCTGGCTGCCAATCCGATCACCCCCCAGACCACCCGCCTTACGCCGGAGTTGCTGCCGCTGGTGCGGCTGGAGCAGGCACAGATCGACCAGATCGTGGCGCAGGTGCCGGGCGGGGTGCCCAACATCCAGGACATCTATCCGCTGGCGCCGCTGCAGGAAGGCATTTTGTTCCACCACCTGCTGGAGCAGGAGCGCGAAGGCGACGCCTATCTGATGCGTTCGGTAGTGGCCTTCGCCGACCGGGCACGACTGGATGCGTTCCTGTGGGCGATGCAGCAGATGATCGACCGGCATGACATCCTGCGCAGCGCGATGCAGTGGCAGGGGCTGCCGCAACCGGTGCAGGTCGTGCACCGGCAGGCGCGCTTGCCGGTGCAGGAACTGGCAGTGGACGCCGGCCAGGATGCGCTGGCGCAGTTGCAGCAGGCGACCGATCCGCGCCGGCATCGGGTGCCGGTGAGCCAGGCGCCGGTGATGCGCGCGTTTGTGGTGGAAGACCCGGTGCGCGGGGAATGGTTGCTGGCGCTGCTGCGGCACCACCTGGTCTGCGACCACGTGGCGATGGATCTGCTGCTGTCGGAAATCCAGACGCTGCTGGGCGGCGGCACGCTGCCGCCGGCACGGCCGTATCGTCACTTCATCGCGCAGATGCAGCACGAGGACGTTGCTGCCCACGAGGCGTATTTCCGCCAGCAACTGGGCGACATCGAGGAACCGAGCGCACCGTTCGGGGTGATGGACGTCCGCCACGACGGGGCGGCGGTGAACGAGGCACGCAGTGGGCTGCCGCTGGCGATGGCGCAGGCGATCCGCAGGCAGTCGCGGCAGTTGGGCGTGAGCCCGGCGGTGCTGTTCCACGTGGCCTGGGCACGGGTGGTAGGGCAGTGCAGCGGGCGCGATGGCGACGTGGTGTTCGGGACGGTGCTTTCCGGACGGCTGCAGGGGTCGGAGGGCGCCGACCAGGTGGTGGGCATGTTCCTGAACACCTTGCCGGTGCGGATCGGGCAGGGAGCCGATGCACGCGGCTCCGTCGCGGCGGTGCACGAGCAACTGAGCGCGCTGCTGGAACACGAGCAGGCGTCGCTGGCACTGGCACAGCGCTGCAGTGGCGTGGCCGCTCCGCTGCCGCTGTTCACCTCGCTGCTGAACTACCGGCACAGCCATGCCGCCACGCCCGAGGAGAGCGCGCAGGCGGCACAGGCATGGGAGGGCATGCGCCTGATCGGAGGCGACACCCGCAACAACTATCCGCTGACGATGTCGGTGGAGGACCTGGGGGAGGCGTTCGGGCTGACTGCGTTGGCGGTGGACGGGATCGACCCGCAGCGCCTGGTGGGGTACATGGAACAGGCGCTGTGCGCATTGCTGGACGCGCTGGAGACGGGGGCGCAGCAGCCGCTGCGTCAGCTGGCGATCCTGCCGGCGGCCGAGCGGCAGCTGGTCGTGCATGGCTTCAACCGCATCGAGGAGTGCACGCCGGACGAGCACGTGGTGGGGTTGTTCGCCGCGCAGGTGGCGCGTACGCCGCAGGCGCCGGCGATCGCCTTCGGCGGCCAGACGCTGGACTTTGCCACGCTGGATCGTCAGTCCAGCCAGCTGGCGCAACGGTTGGTGGCGCTGGGTGTGCGCCCGGACGATCGGGTGGCGATCTGCGTGGAGCGTGGGGTGCAGATGGGCGTGGGCCTGCTGGGGATCTGGAAGGCCGGCGCAGGCTATGTGCCGCTGGATCCGGGGTATCCGCAGGAGCGGTTGGCGTACATGCTGCAGGACAGTGCCCCGCGTGCGGTGGTCAGCCAGGGCGATGTGCTGGCGTCGCTGGAGCTGTCGGTGGCGGTGCCGGTGGTGGACCTGGACGATGCGACGCTGGCCGCCGAGCCGACGCAGGCGCCGGCGGTGGCGCTGGAGCCGCAGCATCTGGCGTACATGATCTACACGTCCGGGTCGACCGGGCAGCCGAAGGGGGTGATGATCGAGCATCGCTCGCCGGTGAACTTCTGGCGTGCGATGCGCCAGAGCACGCATCGGGACCTGCCGGCCAATGCGCGTGTGGCGGTGAACGCCGCGTACGCCTTCGACATGTCGCTCAAGGGATGGCTGCAGTGGTTGTCCGGGCATTGCGTGATGCCGGTACCGCAGCAGATCCGGGCCAGCGGCCCGGCGCTGCTGGCGTTCCTGGAGCAGGAGCGGATCGATGCGCTGGACAGCACGCCCTCGCAGTTGGAAGGCCTGCTGGCGGCGGGCCTGCTGGAGGGGACGGGCCATCGTCCGCGCAGCGTGCTGCTGGGGGGCGAGGCGATCGGGCCGGCGTTGTGGGCGCGCTTGCGCGGGTCCGAGCGGATCGCGTTCTTCAACATGTACGGTCCGACCGAGTGCACGGTGGATGCGACGCTGATCGGCGTGCAGCAGGCCGGTGCGACGCCGACGATCGGGCGTCCGATCCGGAACGTGCCGGTGTACATCCTCGATGGGCAGGGCGAGCCGGTGCCGGTGGGGGTGGCCGGTGAGCTGTGCATCGGCGGGGTGCAGGTGGCACGTGGCTACTGGAACCGTGCGCAGTTGAGCGCGGAGCGGTTCGTGCCGGACCGGTTCAGTGCCGATCCGCAGGCGCGGATGTACCGCACCGGGGATCTGGGCCGGTGGCGGGCCGACGGGACGATCGAGTACCTGGGGCGCAACGACTTCCAGGTGAAGATCCGCGGCTTCCGGATCGAGCTGGGGGAGATCGAGGCGCAGTTGCTGGCGTGTGCGGACGTGCGCGAGGCGGTGGTGGTGGCGCGTGCCTACGGCGAGGGCGACACACGGCTGGTGGCGTACGTGGTGATGGCGCCGGGGGTGGCCTGCGATGTGTCGGCGCTGCGGCAGGTCTTGCTGCAGCGGCTGGCCGAGTACATGGTGCCGAGCGCGTTCGTGGCGCTGGAGGCGTTGCCGCTGACGGCCAATGGCAAGCTGGACCGTCAGGCGCTGCCGGCGCCGGAGACGGCGGCGGTTCCGGTGCGTGCGTACGAAGCGCCGCACGGGGAGATCGAGGAGGCGATCGCGGCGATCTGGCAGGACCTGCTGGGCGTGGAGCGGGTGGGGCGCCACGACCACTTCTTCGAGCTGGGCGGCCACTCGCTGTTGGCCGTGCAGCTGATGGTGCGCCTGCGCGACACGTTCTACATCGAAGTCCCCCTGCGCGAACTGTTTGAGCAGCCAATCCTTCAGGTGCTCGCCGATGTGATTCAGGCCCAACTGATGTTGGGAACGCTCGAAGACGAGATCAGAAGCATGGACGACGAACTGGATGGCCTGACCGAAGCTGAACTGCTTGCGATTCTCAAGCGGGAGTCGGTGAATGAGTGAGCAGAACGAAACGCTTGAAGCGCTCAAGCGCAGCATCGTATTGAACCGGGCCAAGCAACGCGCCGCAGCCAAGGCCAAAAGCGATGGCAATGGCCAAGCGATTCCCCACGCCGATCGCAGCCGGCCGTTGCCGCTGTCGTGGGCGCAGCAGCGGTTGTGGTTCCTGGACCAGTTGGATCCGGCCGCCGGCGCGGCGTACCACATGCCGGTGGCGCTGCAGTTGCACGGTGCGCTGGACCGGGCCGCGCTGCAGGCCAGCCTGGACCGCATCGTCGCCCGCCACGAGAACCTGCGCACACGCTTCATCAGCCAAGCCGACGGTCCGGTCCAGCTCGTCGATGCGGCCGACATCGGCTTCCGGCTGCAGTGGCACGACCTGTCCGCGTTGCTGCCCGATGCCCAGACGCAGGCCGTGGCCGCGCACAGCCAGGAGGAGGCCGGCGCACGGTTCGACCTGGCGCAGGGGCCGTTGGTACGCGGGCGCCTGCTGCGCCTGGACCAGGACACGCATGTGCTGCTGGTGACCCAGCACCATATCGTGTCCGACGGCTGGTCGATCGGCGTACTGGTGCAGGAGGTCAGCGCGTTGTACGCGGCCTTCTGCCAGGGCCAGGCCGACCCGCTGCCGGCGCTGTCGATCCAGTATGCCGACTACGCCGCCTGGCAGCGCGGCTGGTTGCAGGGAGAGCGCCTGCAGGGTCAGCTGGACTACTGGCGAAGCCAGCTAGACGGCGCGCCCGCACTCCTTGAATTGCCGACAGACCGTCCGCGTCCGCTACTGCAGCGCCATGTCGGCGATCGGGTCGATGTACGTCTGCCGGCCGCGCTGAGCGCCGGGCTGCGCGCCCTGTCGCGGCGGCATGGCACGACCCTGTTCATGACCTTGCTGGCCGGCTGGTCGGCACTGCTGTCGCGCCTGAGCGGGCAGTCGCAGGTGGTGATCGGCAGCCCGGTGGCCAACCGCACCCGGCGCGAACTGGAGCCGCTGATCGGCTTCTTCGTCAATACGCTGGCCCTGCGGGTGAACCTGGAGGCGGCCCCGACCGTGGCCGACCTGCTGGCGCAGGTGAAGGCGACCACGCTGGCGGCCTACGACCACCAGGACCTGCCCTTCGAACAGGTCGTCGAGGCAGTGCAGCCGGTGCGCAGCATGAGCCACAGCCCCTTGTTCCAAGTAATGCTCACGATGAACAACACCCCCGCAGGCGGTGGCCTCTCGCTGGCAAGCCTGCGCATCTCCGCCATGGCGTCGTCGCGTCCCACAGCGCACTTCGATCTTGCGCTCTCGTTGAATGAGACGACCGACGGCATCGCTGGAAACCTCGAGTACGCCAGCGACCTGTTCGAGCGGCGCACGGTGGAACGCTTCGTGGCTTGTCTCCAGACGCTGCTGGGCGCGATGTGTGCCGATGACAGGGTCTCTGTGATGCGACTGCCGCTGCTCACTCGCCGGGAGCGCGAAGACATCCTGGAAGGGTTCAATCGCCGGAGCGGTGAGACGGGCATGGGCATGTTGCTGCAGGACATGATTCAGGCCCATGCGCTGCATGCACCGGAGGCGATCGCACTGCAGGGCCAGCATGGCGCGATGACCTACGCGACGCTGAATCTTCGCGCTAACCAATTGGCCCATCGCTTGATCTCGGCTGGCATTCGCCCGGACGATCGCGTGGCGATATGCGGTGAGCGCAGTTTCGAAATGATCGTGGGATTACTGGCGATCCTCAAGGCTGGCGGGGCCTATGTACCCTTGGATCCCTCCTATCCGGCGGACCGCCTGGCGTACATGCTCGCTGACAGCGGTCCTGTGGCGCTGCTCACTCAATCGCATCTCCAGGAGCAACTGCCTTGGCTGGCTGATGCGCGGCTACCGACGTATCTGCTTGACGAGCCTGAGCCGTCCCCGCAGATCCACGCTGCCGACCCCGTAGTGCCAGACCTGCGTCCAGACCATCTGGCCTATGTGATCTACACATCGGGTTCGACCGGACAGCCCAAAGGCGTCGCCATCGAACACCGCAATATCGTGGCGCAGGCGCTGACACATATCCGGACCTACGGACTCCATTCCCAGGACCGGACCTTGCATTTCGCCAGCTTCTGCTTCGACAGCTCGGTGATCGAACTGTTCCCGGCCCTGTGCGTTGGAGCGACAGTGGTGCTTCGCCCTCCGACGATGATCGCGCCAGACGAAGAATTTGTGCGCTTTCTCAGCGACCAGCAGCTGAGCGTGATCGATCTCCCCACCGCCTTCTGGCACGCGTGGGTGCAAGAAATCTCGGCGCTGCGCTCGCTGCCGCCACCTGGACTGCGGCTGATGGCGGTGGGGGGCGAGAAGGTGGAACGTCGCCACCTGCAGGCATGGCTGGAATCCCCAGCGACCGCAGGCTGTCGCTGGCTGAATATGTACGGTCCCACCGAAGCCACGGTGGACACCACCTCCGTGGGATATCAGGGGCAGCAGGAGCTCCCGCCAGGTGAAGTGTCGATCGGCAAGCCGCTAGCCAATGTGCGTGTGTATCTGCTGGATGAATGCCATCAGCCGGTCCCTGTCGGTGTGCCGGCGGAGATCTATGTTGGGGGCGTTGGCGTTGCCCGTGGGTATCTGAATCGAACCGAGTTGACCAGCGAGCGTTTTTTCCGCGATCCGTTCGTGGATGATCCGACGGCGCGCATGTACCGGACTGGCGACCTGGGCCGCTGGCAGGCCGACGGCAGTATCGATTACATCGGCCGCAACGATGCCCAGGTCAAGATTCGCGGATTCCGCATCGAGTTGGGCGAGATCGAAGCGCACCTGTCCAGATGTGAGGGCGTGCGTGAGGCGGTGGTCATCGCGCGGGAGGACACGCCAGGAAGGAAGTTCCTGGCTGCCTACCTCGTCGCACACGATCATGCCACGCTCTCCATCGTGGGCTTGAAGGAGACGCTGGCACGTGATCTGGCCGAGTACATGGTGCCGGCCACCTACACCCTCCTGGATGCGCTGCCGTTGTCGCCCAATGGCAAGATCGACCGCAACGCGCTACCCGTACCCGTTGATTCCGCGCTGCAGGCCTCCGCTTATGTGGCGCCCCAAGGCCAGTATGAGCAGGCCGTGGCGCAGGTGTGGGGCGAGGTGCTGGGGCGGGAAAGAATCGGCAGAAACGACCATTTCTTCGAGCTTGGCGGACACTCGCTGCTCGCCGTCCAGGCAGTGTCGAGGCTCCGTCAGGCGTTGGCGATCCAGATCCCGTTGCGCGACCTCTTCACGTGGCCTACGCCAGCCGCTCTGGGCGCCCGTCTGGGCGAGACGCAAAAGGGCAGCGTACAAACCATCGTGCGCGCCGACCGTATGCAGCGGCTGCCGTTGTCGTGGGCACAACAGCGCTTGTGGTTCCTGGATCGGCTCGATCCTGCGGCGGGTGCCGCTTATCACATGCCGGTGGCACTGCGCCTGCGCGGCCAATTAGATCGCGGCGCGCTGCGCGCTGCGCTGGACTGCATCGTGGCACGCCACGAAGTGCTGCGAACCCACATCGCATCGGAGTCCGGCCAGGCATGGCAGGTGATCGGCCCGGTTGAACAGCGCTTTGCGCTGACCGAAGTGGACCTTTCGGCACTCTCCGCTTCGACGCAGGCCGAGCGCGTGCGGACGCTAGCCAAGGAGGAAGCCCATGCGCGGTTCGATCTCGCGACAGGCCCTTTGATTCGAGGCCAACTGCTGGTCCTGGATACGACCACCCATGTACTGCTGGTCACCCAGCACCATATCGTTTCCGATGGCTGGTCGGTAGGCATCTTGATTCGTGAATTCAGCGCGTTGTACGACGCGCTGTGCAAGGGGGCAGCCGCTCCGTTGCAGGCCCTTGAGTTGCAGTATGGCGACTTCGCCGCATGGCAGCGTGGTTGGCTGCAGGGAGACATCCTGCAACGCCAGCTGAGCTATTGGCGCGATCGGCTGGAGGGTGCGCCTGCGTTGTTGGAACTGACCACGGACCGGGCGCGACCTGCGCTACAGAGTTATGCCGGCGGCCGCGTTCCTGTGCGTTTGTCGCCCTCGTTGAGTGAGTCGTTGAAGGCGTTGTCCCGGCGGCATGGCACGACGGTGTTCATGACGCTGTTGGCTGCATGGTCCGTGCTGCTGTCGCGCCTGAGTGGGCAGGCGGAGGTGGTGGTGGGGACACCGGTAGCCAACCGGATGCGTCCGGAGCTGGAGCCGCTGATCGGCTTTTTCGTCAATACGCTTGCACTGCGGGTGGACGTGGGCGGAGCAGCGGACGTGGCGGATCTGCTGGCACAGGTGAAGGCGACGACCCTGGGCGCCTACGAGCATCAGGATCTGCCGTTCGAGCAGGTGGTCGAGGCGGTGCAGCCGGTGCGCAGCATGAGCCACAGCCCGCTGTTCCAGGCGATGCTGAGCATGAACAACACGCCTGGCGGCAACACTGGCATGCGGATGCATGGACTGGAACTGGACACACTCGACAGTGGACAAGCCAGTACCCACTTCGATCTGGAACTGGCGGTCAGTGATACCGGTCAGGCGTTGATCGGCAATCTGGTGTACGCCACCGATCTTTTCGATGCATCGACGGCCGAGCGGCATGTGGCCTGTCTGGAGACGCTGTTGCAGGCGCTGTGCGCGCACGAGGGCGCACTGGTCTCGCTGCCGTGGTTGCCGTCGCCGGAGCGTGAGCGGGTGCTGGAGGTGTTCAACGCCACCTCGATGCCACGGCCGATGACGCTGATCCACCACGCGTTCGAGGAACAGGCTCGTGCCACGCCGGACGCGGTGGCGCTGGAGTGCGGAGGGGTGACGCTTTGCTATGCGGAGTTGAACCGGCGTGCCAATCAGGTGGCGCACCGGCTTGCCGCCCTGGGCGCGAGGCCCGATGCACGCGTGGCGATCTGCGCCGAGCGTGGGCTGGACATGGTGGTAGGCCTGCTGGGCATCCTCAAGTCCGGCGCGGCGTATGTGCCATTGGACCCGACACATCCGCGCGAGCGCCTGGCGGGGATGCTGGCCGACTGTGCGCCGACGGCGGTGCTGGCACAGCCGTCCACGCTCGGTTTGCTGCCGCAGGAGGCGCAGGTGCCGACGCTGGTCTTGACGGCGCGGGTGTGGGAAGACGCGCCGACGCATGACCTGCAGGTCGCCGGGTTGACGCCGCAGCACCTGGCCTACGTGATCTACACCTCCGGTTCGACCGGGCAACCGAAGGGGGTGATGAACGAACACCATGCGGTGATGAATCGCCTTCACTGGGGCAAGACGCAGTTCCCCTGGATGGTGGGCGAGCGGGTGTTGCACAAGACGCCGTTCGGATTCGACGTGTCGGTCTGGGAGATATTTCAGCCGCTGCTGTCCGGGGCCAGGCTGGTCCTGGCGCAACCGCAGGGTCATCAGGATCCGGACTATTTGATCGCGTTGATCGAAAGTGCGCAGATCACGGTGGCGCACTTCGTGCCGTCGATGTTGCAGGCGTTCCTTGATCGTCTGCCGGCGGGCCGGTGTGCGGGACTGCGGCAGATCTTCTGTAGCGGCGAAGCGCTGGGGTTGGCGCTGGCGGCACAGGTACGGTCGAAGCTGCCGCAGGTGGAGCTGCATAACCTGTATGGGCCGACAGAAGCGGCGATCGAGGTGACCTGGTGGAACTGTGCCGAGGGCACGACGCGGCCCGCGGTTCCGATCGGACGGCCGATCGCCAATACCCGCATGTATGTGCTGGATAGGCAGGGCGAGCCGGTGCCGGTGGGGGTGGCCGGTGAGCTGTGCATCGGCGGGGTGCAGGTGGCACGCGGCTACTGGAACCGTGCGCAGTTGAGCGCGGAGCGGTTCGTGCCGGACCGGTTCAGCGCCGATCCGCAGGCGCGGATGTACCGCACCGGGGATCTGGGCCGGTGGCGGGCCGACGGGACGATCGAGTACCTGGGGCGCAACGACTTCCAGGTGAAGATCCGCGGCTTCCGGATCGAGCTGGGGGAGATCGAGGCGCAGTTGCTGGCGTGTGCGGACGTGCGCGAGGCGGTGGTGGTGGCGCGTGCCTACGGCGAGGGCGACACACGGCTGGTGGCGTACGTGGTGATGGCGCCGGGGGTGGCCTGCGATGTGTCGGCGCTGCGGCAGGTCTTGCTGCAGCGGCTGGCCGAGTACATGGTGCCGAGCGCGTTCGTGGCGCTGGAGGCGTTGCCGCTGACGGCCAATGGCAAGCTGGACCGTCAGGCGCTGCCGTCGCCGGAAGACGGCGGCGGTTCCGGTGCGTGCGTACGAAGCGCCGCACGGGGAGATCGAGGAGGCGATCGCGGCGATCTGGCAGGACCTGCTGGGCGTGGAACGGGTGGGGCGCCACGACCACTTCTTCGAGCTGGGCGGCCACTCGCTGCTGGCCGTGCAGGTCGCCTCACGGTTGCACGCATCGCTGCAACTGGAGGTCCCGCTCCGCGAACTGTTCGCACGGCCGACCCTGTCGGCGCTGGCCGCCAGCCTCGACAGCACGGCCTCTCTCGCTCCCTCCCGGACCTCCATCGCCCTGGCCGATCGCAGCCGGCCGTTGCCGCTGTCGTGGGCGCAGCAGCGGTTGTGGTTCCTGGACCAGTTGGACCCGGCCGCCGGCGCCGCGTACCACATGCCGGTGGCGCTGCAGTTGCACGGTGCACTGGACCGGGCCGCGCTGCAGGCCAGCCTGGACCGCATCGTCGCCCGCCACGAGAACCTGCGCACACGCTTCGTCAGCCAAGCCGATGGTCCGGTCCAGCTCGTCGATGCGGCCGACATCGGCTTCCGGCTGCAGTGGCACGACCTGTCCGCGTTGCTGCCCGATGCCCAGGCGCAGGCCGTGGCCGGGCACAGCCAGGAGGAGGCCGGCACACGGTTCGACCTGGTGCAGGGGCCGTTGGTACGCGGGCGCCTGCTGCGCCTGGACCAGGACACGCATGTGCTGCTGGTGACCCAGCACCACATCGTGTCCGACGGCTGGTCGATCGGCGTACTGGTGCAGGAGGTCAGCGCGTTGTCGCCGGCCTTCCAGGGCCAGGCCGACCCGCTGCCGGCGCTGTCGATCCAGTATGCCGACTACGCCGCCTGGCAGCGCGGCTGGTTGCAGGGGGATACGTTGCAGGGGCACCTGCAGTATTGGCGTGCGCAACTGGCCGGTGCGCCGGCGTTGCTGGAACTGCCGGTCGACCGTCCCCGTCCGCAGGTGCAGCGCTATGCGGGCGAGCGGCTCGCGGTGCATCTGCCGGCTGCGCTGAGCGCCGGGCTGCGCGCCCTGTCGCAGCGGCATGGCACGACCCTGTTCATGACCTTGCTGGCCGGCTGGTCGGCACTGCTGTCGCGCCTGAGCGGGCAGTCGCAGGTGGTGATCGGCAGCCCGGTGGCCAACCGCACCCGGCGCGAACTGGAGCCGCTGATCGGCTTCTTCGTCAATACGCTGGCCCTGCGGGTGAACCTGGAGGCGGCCCCGACCGTGGCCGACCTGCTGGCGCAGGTGAAGGCGACCACGCTGGCGGCCTACGACCACCAGGACCTGCCCTTCGAACAGGTCGTCGAGGCAGTGCAGCCGGTGCGCAGC